>CALKVG010000058.1 GCA_937998045.1 uncultured Myxococcales bacterium | reverse complement strand
GATTTCTGCCTGTCTCGTGGGCTCGGAGATGTGTATAAGAGACAGCCTTTGCGGTGTCCGCTCGCGCGACGATCGTGCGCGCGGGCGATGGATTTTCCGAGGTCGTCGAGGTAGGTCTGCCGGGCCCCGACGGATCGAGCCCGATGAGGCGTCGAGAAGACGGCGCGATCCTCCGGCTTCGCGCCGCCGTGGCACGGCGCTTCTGGCCACAGTCGGCGACCCTCCGCGGGCGTGCCATTTGGCGCTCACAACCCAGGGACCGGTCGCGCGTGCGGTTCGACGCTGGATCCATCGTGGGCGTCGACGACACCTGCAGCGAGCCGCAGCGCCTCGAGCTGCTTCACGGCGTCTGGACGCTGCGCAAGCCCTTGGGCTTCGTCGCCGACGCGCTGTCGGTCGCGGACCTCGTCGAGGCGTTCGCGCACGCCAAGGCGGAGGCCTGGATTGCCGACGCGGACGACGGGACGTTCGGCTTCGGCGGCCCTGGCTCATGCCAGATCGCCTTCAGGATGGACGGGGGCTCCGGCGCCGACGAGCGGGCGATTGTCGAGTTCGGCGCCCCTGGAGAGGGCGGCGTATACGCGCGCTTGCCTGGTGACGGCGCCGTCTTCGTCGCTCCGGCCGACCTGCGCGATACCGCATCGCACCTGGCGATCGACCGGACGCAATTCCATCTCGACCTCGCAGCGCTCCAAGAGATCGCGCTCGTGCGCGACG
Organism: uncultured Myxococcales bacterium; assembly: GCA_937998045.1. Classification (GTDB taxonomy): domain Bacteria; phylum Myxococcota_A; class Polyangia; order Polyangiales; family Polyangiaceae; genus Palsa-1150. The sequence continues at coordinate 5,212 of CALKVG010000058.1, read as the reverse complement.
GACGGCGAGTCGCTTTCTCGCGCGCCGGCGGCGGTCGCTGGCTGACGAACGGCGAAGGCGATGTCCCGGCGCTCGCGCTGCAGACCAAACAATCGCAGGCAGACGCTGCCGCGAGCGGAGAGGCCGTCGAAGCCGCTCTGGGCGCACTGTCCGCGAGCGCCGCGCTGCACACCGGCCCGCCGGCACCAGGCGAAGGCTTCTCGGCGCCCACGCTGGAGATTCGCGCGACTTTGCGGTCCGACGCGGGCAACTCCAGCGAAACGCGAATCGCTATCGGGGCTCTCACGCGCGTCGGATCGGCCGAAGCTTACTTCGCACGAATCGCGGGAATCGAGGCGACCTTCGCCGTGCCCCGCGCAGCCGTGCAAGTCTTGCTCGGTCCTGGTGAGGGCGCCCACCGTTCGTTGCTACGCTGACGGTCGGAATGGCTTCCCATCGCCATCACGGATTCATCCCATCTTCCGCCGAGGATGTCCTCAGACACCGCGTCAAAGCGGAGCTACGCAAGCGGATGCGTGCCCTGAGAAACGCCGTCCCTCTGTCCGCGTGCGCCGAACGATCCGCGCGCGTCGTCGCGCGGCTCGCGGCGCTCGAACCCATCGCGCGCGCGCGCTCTCTCGCCCTCTTCTGGCCCATTTTGGAGCGGCACGAAGTGGACCTGCGCGCGCTCGACGAGCAGCTGCGATCACGCGGGGTGCGCGTCGCTTATCCAGCGGTAGAGCCCGAGTCGCGTGAGATGACCCTGCGATTCGTCGATCGGCTGGACGACATGCGCGAGCACGGCTTCGGTTTCCGCGAGCCGCCGCCGACGGCGGCCGAAGCCACGCCCGGCAGCCTCGACGCGATCGTCGTACCGGCGCTCGCCGTCGATCCCGGCGGTCACCGCATCGGCTACGGCGCCGGGTACTACGACGCGACGCTGCCGGCGTACGTCCCGCCGGCAGCGTCTCTCGTCGTCGCGTTCGATTTTCAGCTGATCGCGGAGGTCCCCGTCACGGCCGGCGACGTGCGCCTCGACTGGGTGGTCACCGACCAGCGGGAGCTGCGGGCTCAGACCACGTGAATCTTGTGGTCCTTCGTCTCGCGGATGAGCACCATTCCGAGCACGAAGCTGATCGCCGCGACGATGACCGGGTACCACAGGCCGGCGTAGATATTTCCGGTCGTCGCCACGAGCACGGTCGCCGTCAGCGGGAGCATCCCGCCGAACCAGCCGTTCCCTATGTGATAGGGCAGCGACATCGACGTGTAGCGTATCCGCGTGGGGAAGAGCTCCACGAGGAACGCGGCGATTGGCCCGTACACCATCGTGACGTAAATCACCTGAATCAGCACGAGCAACGTGAGCATGAAAATGTTGACGTTGTCGGGATTCGCCTTGGCCGGATAGTTGAGCGACTTTAGCGTGTCGTTGAACTTCTTCTCGTCCCAGCCGGTGATCGTCGTGTCCTTGATCTTCGTGACCGGCTCGGAGCCCGCGGCGCCCTCTGTCGTCGCGAACGAGAGGCTCTTCTTGGAGAGGAAGTCCTGGACCTTGTCGCACGGCGTGAATTTCGTCGTCGGATTTGGGAAGAAGTGCATCTGGCAATCGGTCGCCGTGACGCTGATCGGCGTATTGGCGGCGAACGTCTCGAGCGCCGGATTGCCGAAGTGCATCATCGCCTTGTACAACGGGAAGTACGTGATCGCGGCGAGCACGCAGCCGATCATCATGATGTTCTTTCGGCCGATTCGATCCGAAAGCCACCCAAAGAAGACGAAGAGCGGCGTGCCCAGCGCGATCGCGACCGCGATGATCGTGTAGGCAGTCTTCCAGTCGACCTTCATCGCGTTGGTCAGGAAGAAGAGCGCGTAAAACTGCCCTGCGTACCAGACGACGCCCTCGCCTGCGGTCGCACCGAAGAGGGCAATAAGGACGATCTTGAGGTTGGGCCACTGGCCGAAGCTCTCCGCCAGGGGCGCCTTGCTGCCCTTGCCCTCCGCCTTCATTCGCAAGAAGACGGGCGACTCGTTCAGCTTGAGGCGGATGTAGACCGAGATCACGAGCAGAACGAGCGAGAGGATGAACGGGATCCTCCAGCCCCACGACTTGAAGGAGCTTTCCTCCAACTCGGCACGGCACGCGCCGATGACGAGCAACGAAACGAAGAGACCGACCGTCGCCGTCGTCTGGATCCAGCTCGTGTGCAAGCCTCGCTTGTCGTCGGGGGCGTGCTCGGCCACGTAGGTGGCGGCACCACCGTACTCGCCGCCGAGAGCGAGCCCCTGCACGAGTCGTAGGAGCACGAGGATGATCGGAGACGCCATCCCGATGCTGGCGTACGTCGGCATGAATCCGACCGCCGCCGTCGAGAGCCCCATCACCGTGATGGTGACGAGGAAGGTGTACTTGCGGCCGACGATATCTCCGACGCGCCCGAAGACCAGCGCGCCGAAGGGCCTCACGAGAAATCCGGCGGCATATGCCCCGAAGCTCCCCATGAGGGCCGCCGTGTTGTTCCCCGGAGGAAAGAACAGGCTCGCGAAGTACGGCGCCAACACCGCATAAAGGTAAAAGTCGTACCACTCGAAGACGGTGCCGAGCGACGACGCGAAAATGACGCGGCGCTCCTCTCGTTTCGCCGTGGCGGGCTCGATCCGTTGCGGAATGGCGGCGGCACTCGATTGGATGGCCATGAAACCCCTCTCCCGGTCGATCTATCGGTGTTGCGCTGTCGCTGCGGCGGCTGCTTGCGCGTCTTTACCGGATGGCGAGCCGATCTCGGCCCACCTGCGCGCCGCCGCAACCTCTATCCCGTCTAGCGGGGCAGTTTCAACAAGAAATCCGCCACGAGATTCGTAGCCGTGGCCCTGAGAGACGATAGTGGTACGGCGCGCTGAGGACGGCTCAGCTTCCCGTTAGTACGTGGGGCGTAGATGACGGTTTCTTCTCGCCGACTTCAATTGCCGACACGTGATTTGGCCTGGCATCGCGGACAAACGCCGTACAGCTCATGCTTGTGGAACCGCAAACGGAAGCCGTATTTGATCGCCACGCGCTCCTGGAGTTCCTCGATCCGCGGCTCCTCGAATTCCGCGATGTCGCCGCATTCGAGGCAGATGAGGTGGTCATGATGCGTCGCGTCGTCGGCAAGCTCGTAGCGAGTGAGACCGTCACCGAAGCGACGCTCGTTGGCGACGCCGCACTCCGTGAGGAGCTTGAGCGTGCGGTACACGGTCGCGTACCCCACCCGGGGATCCTTCGTGCGCACGCGGGCGAGTAGCTCTTCGATGCTCACATGGTTGTCGGATCGGAAGAACGTCTCGACGATGAGGCGTCGCTGGTCGGTCGAGCGAAGCCCCTTCTTGTCCATGTAAGCCTGGAGCATCGATCGGAAGTGCTCGAGCTCTGCGGGCGCGCGATCCATGTACCGTCCCACCGTCGTTTCCCCGAAGGCGGGATTGTGGCCGATCCCAGGGCCGAGCGCACGCACCCCGAAGGCCGCGGAGGCGAGGTCCTGTGAACGAGCAGCGCGGGCGCGAGGGAGGAAAAGGTCGGGCCCGGGGGCGACTGGGCTCGTGACTCATCGCGCGGAATGAGGTATCGCTCGAGTCGGCTCGTAGATTGGACGAGCATGCGGTGGCGGGCCGAGAAGCCGCCAGATGGGGTCCCATGCTTCGAACCTCTTCGTCGCGAACTCACGAAATCGTCCGACGCGCCGACACCATCCGCGTGGTCATGGACTCGTTGCGTCGCATCGTACGCGGCTTGCGCCTTACGGCACGCGACGCCGAGCGCAGCGCCGGCATCAGCGGCGCGCAGCTCTTCGTTCTGCAGGCACTCGCGCAGGAGCGCGCCTCCTCGCTCAACGATCTGGCCGATCGCACGCTCACTGATCAAAGCTCGGTGTCCGTGGTCGTGAAGCGGCTCGCAGATCGGAAGCTCGTCGCCCGCAAAGCGGCCTCCGACGATGCGCGGAGAATCGAGCTCAGCCTCACAGCCGCCGGCCGGCGCCTCCTCGCGCGTTGCCCCGAGCCAACGCAGGCGCGTCTGGTCACGGCCCTGCGCAAGCTCGAGCCTGGCGAGCTTGCCGGCCTCACGACGGGACTGATCGCGCTGGTGCGCGAGATGGATCTCGCAAACTCCGCCGCGCGAATGTTGTTCGACGAGGTCGATGCGCCCAAGGCAGGGGTACGCCGCGCGCTGCGGGCAGCCCGCCGTAACGGCGCGACCTGATCGACCGCCGCCGCCGGCGACGCCCGATCAGTTGAACGTGTGAAGCGTCCAGCCGTCGTTGAGCTCGATCTCGGCTTGCCGGTGCGCTCTCGGCGTTTCGAGCATCACGCGAACGCGGTCGACCTGCGGAGCCCCCTCCAACGAGACCTCGACGCAACCGGTCTCACTCACCGGGCCCTCGAAGAACAAGAACCCTTCGTCGCTCGTCACCGCCAGCCATGCCGCCGTCGCCGTCTCCCCGCGCAGCCCGGTGTCGAGCACCAGGCGGCGCGTACGAGCGTCGATCGGATGAACGTCGGACGACGGACCGCTGTCGAGGAACTCGGCCGATTCTTCGGGCACGCCCGAGGCGGCGCGGTAGTCAGGTAAGCGCGGCGGATCGATCATGATCGCAGTCGCGCGGATTCGAGCACCGTTGGTCGCCGGGCGGAAGAGCAAACCCACCACTATCGCCCCGAGCGACAGCGGCCGTCCACCCCCCGTTCCCAGCCCACGCTTACCTACCCGCAAGGGGCCGCACCAACTGGTGCTCTAGCCTCCTTGTGCCCCCGGCGTGCGGTAAGCTTCTTTCCGTGAAGACCGGCCTCTGGAATCTCGGCTTCGGTCTCGTCGCCATCGTGGCGGGAGCCAGCGGGCGATTCGCGCTGCTCGGGACGAGCAGCTCGACGCTCCTCATGGTCGCGGGAGGCGCCGTCGCGGCCCTGGGCGTGTACCAGCTTTGGCGGCTCCGCGGGCGTTGACGCGGAACGCCGGCGCACGGGCACGAGGTCCCGATGCGCCGGGCGCACCGCGCATGCCGTCATTCGCCGTGATGATGCCCGGCGCAGGCCTCGTGGCAATGCGAGTGACCGTGCGCCATCCAGGCGAACCCCGAGCCGTAGCCGAGGACGGCCCCGAGCGTGAGAAGAACGATTGCGATTCTGCGCCTCATGGTGTGCCTCCTCTCACGCCCACATCTGTCTCTTATACACATCTCCGAGCCCACGAGACAGGCAG
>CALKVG010000057.1 GCA_937998045.1 uncultured Myxococcales bacterium | reverse complement strand
AGGAGGCGAGGGTCGCCGAGCTGACCGTACAGGCTCACCAGCCAGATCTCGCGCGGCGACCCCACGGGCGTGACGGCGCGCGCGAAGACCCATGCCAGGCCGAAGAGGACGATGGCCCCCAGCACGCCGCGGGTGAAGTCACCCCACTTGGGGGTGAGCCACTCGCGAAGCAGGTCTTCGCGCTTCGCCCAGGCCGCCGCGACGCCCCCCAGCACGAGCGAAGGGCCGGCGGCGAACACCCAGAACGCGACCGTGCCGGAGCTCTGCGGGCGGAACGCGAAGTACGCGCCGGCGGCCGTGGCAACGACGGAGAGCCCTACGAAGGCGGCAGCGGCGGGGCGCATGAACCGGGCCCACGTTTACCGTCATTCGCCGAGCGCGTCGACCATCTCATCCCACGATCGGCAGCCGAACGGTTCCCCGGGACGGCGGGAGCGGGAGCTTCTGGTTCTTGGCGTAAACCGCGTGGCGTCCGCGCGTTCGGTACCAGTCGGCCACCCGCGCAGTCGCGTGCATTTTCTCGACGATCTGACGCCAGCCCACTCCCGTGTTGTACGCGCAGAAGCTGATCTCCCCCTGCTGCGTGCCGTACGGGATGATGCACATCTCGGTGCGGCGAAAGTCGTAGTTGAAGAGGTCCTGAAACCACATGCCTGCCACGAAGAGCACGCGCCATTCGAACTCGTGAGCGTCGCTCTCGTGCTCCCCCACGCAATCCCCGCGGGCTCCGGTCTGGCTCAGGAACTGACGCAGCAGCGTGGTCAGGCCGAAGCCCCGCGGCGCCTTGGCCGAGTCGAAGCGACGGGCCAGCGCGACGCCCAGCTGGGCGACGGTGACGGCGCGAGGCTGCGCGGCGTCGGTGATCTCTTGAATGTCCGAGAGCAGGCCCTCGAGGTCGAGGACCTGGGCGAGCGGCACCATGGCCTTCGTCTTCTTGTTCACGAGCAGCGCCGTGCCCATCCCGCAGTTCGGGTGGCATCCGCACTTGAGCGCGCCCCATTCGGCGCGCTCCGCGAGGAGCAAATCGGTGAGGTCGCCGAACGGGCCCATGGCCGAGAGCGGAAACCAGTCGCGCAGAGGCTCGGTCGCGCCGAGCTGGTCGCGCAGATCGTGCGCGAGGTGGGAGAGCGTGTAGCGCTTCGCGTGGCGCTCGCTCTCTTCGATGTCCTCGTCCCTGCCGGTGAAGCTCACCGGCTGAAAGGAGACGACGGTGACCTTGTCCGCGTTCTCGATCGCGAACCGGACCACGCGCCCGACCTCCTGATCGTTGACCCCGCGGACGACCGTCACGACGAGCACGACGTCGATGCCGGCCGCGGCGAGGTTCTCGATGGCGCGAAGCTTCACCTCGAACAGGTTGCCGACCTTGCGGTGCGCGTTCGCCTCCTCGCCGACCCCGTCGAACTGCAGGTAGGCGATGCGCAGCCCCGCGGACTTGGCCGCGCGCGCGAAGTCCGGCTCCTGCGCGAAGCGGATGCCGTTCGTCGCGCACTGGACGCAGAAGTAGCCGCGCTCGCGCGCATGGCGGATCGCCGTCAGAAAGTGCGGCGAGAGCGTGGGCTCGCCGCCGGAGAACTGGACGCTCATCTGCCGGCGGGGTTCGATCGACAGCGAGTCGTCGAGGATCTTCTGCACCTCCTCCCATTCGAGCTCGTGCACGAACCCGACCTGGTTGGCGTCCATGAAGCACGGGTCGCACATCATGTTGCAGCGGTTGGTGAGGTCGACGGTGAGCACCGCCCCCCGCCCGTACTGGATGCTCGAGGTGCCATGGTCGCGCAGGCGCGTTCGAGGCGATCGGAAGTCACGGCCCGGGAAGAGCCTCTCGATGCGCGCCGTGAACGCGGGATCGACCGACAGCACGTCGTCGAACACGCCGTGCCTGGGGCACGTCTTGGTCATGACGAGCGCGTCCCCTCGCTGCTCGATGCGTGCGCGCAGCTCGCCGGGCTTCCCCTCGATGAGAGAGCGCACGTCCGCCCACCCGGCGAGTACCTCCGCACGAGCCTCCTTCATGCACGCCGGGCACAACGAATCCGTCTCGCGGGGCCAGCCGAGGGGGGGAAACGAGCGCTCGCGCTTCTTGAGCAAGGGCGCGGGCGCCCAGGTCGGGTGCGGCGAGGGCCGCTCGAACCGGGCGTTGTAAGCGCGTACGACGCGCCAGAGGCCGTTGGCGACAAGCTGCAAGGGGGAGCTCATGCGGTTCTCCACCTTAGCGATAGAGGGAAGAGACCGGAAGATGCTGTACTCTGCGCCGCATGGCTCGGCTCGTTTCGGTCGATGGCGGAGGCGCGCTCAGGGCGCTGCGCAAGCTGCTTTTTCTGGCGGTCGCAGTCGTCGGAGTTTTTTACCTGGGTTGCGCGGCGACGACGCGCGTCGACGCCGGTCACGTCGGCATCCGCGTGAAGCTGGCGGGCAGCGACCGCGGCGTCCAGGACATGCCGGTGGTCACGGGGTGGGTGTTCTACAACCCGCTCACCGAGCAGATCGTCCTCTTTCCGACGAGCGTGCAGAACGTCGTGTGGACCGCGTCGCCGCACGAAGGCAACCCGGTGGACGAGTCGATCACCTTCAGCTCGAACGAAGGCGTCAACGTCAACGCCGACATCGGCCTCAGCTTTCACATCGACCCGAGCCTCGCGCCCAAGCTCTACGGGCGGTTTCGCCTGAACGACCTCTCCAAGCTCGCCGGCGGGTACATGCGCCAGGCGGTGCGCGAGGCCTTCAACGACGTGGGCTCGCGCCTGCCCGTGCAGGACATCTACGGCGCGGGCAAGAGCAAGATGCTCGCGAGCGTGACGCAGGAGTGCCGGGACATCTTCGGCAAGGACGGCATCGTCATCGATCAGCTCACGATCAACGGCGCGCTGCGCCTCCCTCAGAACGTCGCCGACGCCATCAACCGGGCGATGGAAGCGACCCAAAACGCATTCCAGAGCCGGAATCGAGTCGCGCAGGTCGAGGCCGAAGCCACCCAGGCCATCACGCAGGCCCACGGCGCAGCCGAGGCCGCGCGTCAGAAAGCGCAAGGCGAGGCCGACGCGCTCCTCATCAAAGCCCGCGCGGAGGCCCAGGCAAACGAGATCATACGCCTGTCGATGACCGCGTCCGTCCTCCAGTACCGCGCCATCGAGCACTGGGACGGGAAGCTCCCCGAGTACAGCGCCGGCCAGCTCCCTCTGCTCACCATCGACGCGAGCAAGCTCGGCGGCGCGGGCGGCATGAGCGAGCCGATGAGGCAGAAGCTCCTGAAGGAGCTGCTCGACCGGACGAGTCAAGAGAGAGCGGACGACAAAGGAGGGCGTCCAACTGCGGGCTCGTCGGCTCCCGCGACCGTGCCTCCCGAGGTTTCGGGCTCGGCGGCTGCCGCGCCCTCCCCTACCCCGGCCGCCCCTGCCCACTGATTGACGGCGGCCAAGACCCGGGCTATGGGTCGGTGAAAGGCGCAGAGCGTGCGGCTCGCCCACGTGGCAGGGCCTGCGGCGCTGCGTGGAGACGATTGGAGGGGTGTTCGGGCGCGGCCATTCGGGCCGTCCTGGAGCGCCCCACGACATAAAGGGTCCCCCGTGGGGACGGGCAGAAGCGGGACATGACGTTCATCGAAGCTGCGGCGGAGGTCCTCCGCAAAGCGGGCAAACCGCTACACTACAAAGAGATTACCGAGCTTGCCATCGCGGGAAACCTCCTCTCGCACGTGGGCAAGACTCCCGAGGTGACGATGAGCCACAGGCTCACGTCGGCCATCAAGAAGGACGACAAGGAAGTCCCCATCGTGAAGGTCAAGCCGGGGGTTTTCGCGCTCCGCGAGTGGGAAGGCAAGAAGGGCAAGCGCGGCAGCGCTGCCGCACCGGCGGAGGCGCCGAGCGAAGACGAGGCGGCGGCGAG
>CALKVG010000056.1 GCA_937998045.1 uncultured Myxococcales bacterium | reverse complement strand
GTCATCTGCTATCCCTGAGCAAATGAGATGTTGCGACGACCGCTTGAACCTGGGCTGCGAGCCGCGGTCGGAGTGATGCAGCAGCCCGGCATCGGGGACGCGGCGCCCGACGGCGTCGCGCAGGGCTTCCAGCACGAGACCGCGGTCGATGCGCTCGCTCATTGCGTGGCCGACGACGCGCCGGGAGAACAGGTCGAGGATCGCCGCGAGGTACAGCCAACCCTCGTCGGTCCAGACGTAGGTGATGTCGGTGACCCAGGCGACGTCGGGGGCGTCCACGTCGAACTCGCGGTCCAGGACGTTGTCGGCGACGGGCAGCTTGTGCCCCGAGTCGGTGGTGGCCTTGAAGCGGCGCTTTCTGCGGCTCCTCAGGCCCAGCTCGCGCATCAGGCGGGCCACGCGCTTGCGACTCACCTCCAGTCCCTTGGCGCGCAGCTCGGCGTGCACGCGGGGACTGCCGTACGTCTCGCCGCTGGCCTTGTGGATGGCGGCGATCTCCAGGGCGAGCTTCTGGTCGTCGATCGCCACCTCGGAGGGCCGCTCGTTGCTGCCAGGCGTAGAAGCCGCTGCGAGTAACGCCCAGGACCCTGCAAAGGACGCTCACCGGCGCCCAGGCCTTCTCCGCGGAGATGAACGCGAACTTCACGTGCTCTCCTTCGCGAAGAAGGCCGTCGCTTTTCTCAGGATGTCCTTCTCGAGGCGCAGCGTCTTGACCTCGCGCTTGAGCGCCGCGAACTCCTCGCGCTCCGCGGTCGTGAGCGCTCCGGCCGGCCCTTTGCCCTCGTCGATCTCCGCCTGCCGGATCCACGCACGAACCGATGTCTCGGTCAGCCCCAGGTCACGCGACACCTCGCCTGCCGTCTTGCCGCTTTTGCGGAACAGCGCGATCACCTCCGCCTTGTACTCCGGCGTGAAGTGTCTCCGTTTCTTCTTCGCTGCCATGAACACCTCCCGGCCCAGCTACGCCGGGCCATCGTTGGTGTCCACGAAACCGGGGCAAGACCACAGTGACGTCCTTCGCGCGGCCTTCGGAGTGCGCTACCCGCGTCCCCGGAGGTCACGATGGACGACGAAGCGAGGACGGCGGGGGGACGGCGACGGTGGCAGCAGTGGACGGAGCAAGAAGCCCGGGCGGCGCTCGACGATGTTAACGCGCGCGCTGGCTGGAGCCTGCTTCACCGTAAGCCGTTCATGCTGGACGTCTGGAGGGGGCGACGGCCAGGTGGCAGGCGCGCGGCGCCGCCCGCGATGGCAGCCCGCCGCACTGCCCGCATAGAAATCGATCGCGCTCGGGAATTTCCCGTTCATCGCCGTCGTTGAGCCGGCGACGATGGCTTCGCGCGACCGCATCACCTCCGCCTTCGCCCCCGACCTCGACGAGGTCCGCGCGTGGCTCGAGAAGATGATCGCCGCGCTGCGCTTCGTCGAGTTGGTCGTGGCCATCCTCGCGCTCATCGGCCGATTGCGCGACGTCAACACGGAGCTCGTTCGGCAGATCACTCATCTGCGTCGTAGCCGCCCCCGGTCCGAGACTCTCGAGCGGCTCGAGCGCCAGTTGACCCTGCCCGGTGTCCAGACCCTCGTCGCCGATCCGTCCAAGCCACCGGCCGAGCAGGACACCGATCGGACGAAAAAACGCGCCCGAGCGAAGCATCCTGGCCGTGGCGCTCCACCGGCCCATCTGCCGCGCATTCAAGTGCCCAATCCCGTTCCGCCCCATATGCGCATCTGCCCGCGCTGCGGCACCGAGATGACCACCGTCGGTCATTCGAGGTGCCTTCGGCTCAACGTGATTCCGGCGCGCGTCGTCGTCGAGGAGCGCATCGACGAGACCGTCGCGTGCCCCAAAGACGACACGATCGTCTCCGCTCCACCGCCTCCGCAGATCGTCGAAGGCGGCAAGCTCGCCGACACGCTCATCGTCGAGGCGCTCTGCGACAAGTACATCGAGCATCAGCCCATCGAGCGCCAATGCACCCGCTTCGAGCGCGCCGGCGTTCCCATCGCCCCGCCTACGCTCGGCCGCGCCGTCGCCGCCGCCATCGACCTGCTCGCACCCGTCGCCCAGGCCATCGAGCAGCAGACGCGCGCCCCCGGACTGCTCGGCACCGATGCGACCGGATTGCCCATCCTCGATCCCGCGGCCACTGAGGGCATCCGAAACGCCTCCATCTGGTGCTGGACCAACGCACGCTGGGTGTCGTTCGTGTTCTCGCCCACCGGCGACTCGCAGTGCTGTTAACGGGAGCACTGGTTGATCGATCCGGGGCCGAGTTCGCGCGGGCTCGTTGATCGTCGGGATCGGTCACGCCGGCGGCAGGGATCACGGACGGCGGAGAAGCCCACCGGGGCACGATCGTGTAGGGCTGCTCGAGAGGCGGAGTAGTGGCACGGTGCCGGCCCGACAAAAAGGGTGACGCGAAGGGGATCTTTGAGCGGACCATCCTTCGCGTCGTGCTCCGAGACCTTTGGGAAAGAAGCGGAGCCCAGAGAGAATTTGCCGAAGCCCGCTCGACGTCAAGGCATGGCGAGCGAAAACGCCGTCGACCTCGGAGGCGCGGCCGGCGCGTTGCTGTGGTTGTGGCGCGGCGAGCCGACCGCACGGCGCAAACCTGGTCGTCCACGGCGACGGCACGCGCGAGCGTCAGGTGCGCGGGCCCGCCACTGCAGCAGGCCCGCCGGAGCTGGGTAGCGTGCGCGTACGCCGCTTTGAATGCCAGCGATGCGGCGCATGCATGGTCGTGGTGCCTCGGGATCTTTTGCCGCGGCGCTTGTACACCGCGTCGGCGATCGGATTGGCCCTAGCGCTCTGGTCGCTGGTGGGCGCGACCGAAGCGGCGACGCGCACACGAGTCAGCCCGTTCGCGATCGTGGGTGCGTCGGCCACCGCGCGCTGGATAACGCTGCGGCGCTGGGCGACCGACGCGGGTGCCGGTCGGCTGTTCGCGACCTCACGCGCGCCGCCACCGGGCTTTGTGCGGCGGCAGCATGCCGAGCGGGCTGCCGCCGCTTTGGTGGCCTTGGCTCCTGCCGGCCTGTCCCTCGAGCAGGCCGCCTTTGCCGGCGGGTCTCTTCACTTGCGCTGATCCCGATCGCCGACCGCGGTGAGTCCCGCCATCGAGGATCCCGCGGCAGAAACACGCCCCCCGCGTAGCAACCGCCGTGCGCCGCCCGAGCACGGGCACGGCGCAGAAAGGTTGCCACTCGATGGAAACGCTCACCCCCAAAGATCACGCCGAGGAGGTCGCGCTGTTCCGCAGCGAGGTCGTCGGCGCGCTCACGCGCCTGGACCTGCCTCGCGGCGAGCTCGCTGCCCGGCTCGAGCTACTCAGTAAGCAACGATTCCGGCCACCGGGCGCCGGCGCCACGCGCACCTTCGCCGTGCCCACGCTCGAGCGCTGGTACCGGCTGTACAGGAAGGGGGGCCTGGCAGCGCTGCGCCCCGAGCCACGCTCGGATCGGGGTGCGGCGCGCGCCCTCACGCTCGAGCAGCAGGAGCTTGTCTGCGAAGTCCGACGCGAAAACCCCAGCGCCTCGGCGGAGCTCATCATCGACACGCTGGTGGTCGAGGGGCGCATCGACAAGGACGCCGTCTCGCCCTCGGCGGTGCGACGGCTGTTCGCCGCGCGCGGCCTGGACCGGCGCACGCTCCGACAGGGCCCCGACGCCAAGCAGCGTCTGCGCTGGCAAGCCGAGCGTCCCGGCGCCCTCTGGCATGGCGACGTGTGCCACGGCGCGCACCTGGTCACCGCCGCTTGCCGTGAGCGCAGCCCGTGTCCGATCAGCCCCAAACGCCCCCCCACCGGACAACCAGCCGCGCCGCACTCGGGACAACGCGCCGGACGGCACGTCTCTACGTCGGGCGTGCGCTCCGCCCAAGACTTGACGTCCACCAATGAATGAACGACGACATGACTGCTCCGCTGCTGCACAGCTCTCGGAGCGCGACGGGAGGCGGCCCGCCAAGACCGTGCCTCCCGTCACCTTTTTGTGGGGCCTCCTCCGCCGACGCTCCGCCTCCTTGGCGTCGCCACTACTCCCCTTGCTCGGATCGGGCCCAATCTACGTCCGTGAGGGAGCCTGTTGGCGCCATGCGCCCCATCCCTCAATGAGCCGGATCGAACTCGTGCTCTCCGCCCTCATCCGGCGTGCGCGCTAACAGCAGCGCGCAGAGCCTTTGATACCGAGCGTCCGTCGGCCTCGGTCATGGCGCCGGAACGCACCAGGGCGACGGTCCGGTCGAGCAGCACCCGGTCCATGTCGTGTGCGATCATGCGCTCACGAAAGGCCACGAGCCCTCCCTGCGAGAACGGTGGAGTGGCCGCTCCCAGGCAGTCGAGGACCATCTGCCAGCGAAGGTCGACCAGCGACAATTCCACCGCCTCAGCGTCGGAGGCGCCGACGTATCCCTGCAGCAACACCACCATGCAGAGCAGCGCGGGCGGATGCGGCTCCTCGCCCGCTCCCGTCGTGCGGTACATGCCCGCGAGCTGCTCTTGGAACGCGTCGTCGAACAGCTCGTGCCGGTGCTGCCGGAGAAACCCGAACAGCGCCCGCACACGCGTCAGTCGCTTCATCAGCATCTTCTCTTGCGGCGACAGCGCAACCGGGGGGCTCCATCGTTGCATCCTCGTACCTCCAGCAAGCACGAGATCATGCCGGAGCTGTGGTTGTCGATCCCCTCGTCGCAAGGGATCGACATCACGAGGATTTCTTCATGATCGGCGCTCTAGCGGCCGCCGCGCCGTGTACCGCCGAGCTGTGCAGCGCGACCGCAAATGAGGGAGCGAATCCGCGCCTATGTTGCATGGCGCGCGAACTCGCACCCGAACGCCGGAAATTGCCGATCGCGGAGTGATCGCAACCCGGCAACTTGCATGCAGCCGAACCCACGCGCCGCGGGCGAGGGTAAGTCTGCGCAACTCAACGTCTTTCGATCGAGAAAGCGCCGCGCAGGGGGTGCAACCAGCTGCATGCAACCAGAATTTGCGCGAGCTCCCGCCAGACCCACTCTTGCGCGTGTTCGAGGCAACCGACGAGCCTCGTATTGACCACTGGAGAAGCTCCCATGGCACTGCCGTTCCATTTGCTCGCAACCGTCAAGCGCTACGGCGAACTCGCTCGGGCCAGGCAACGGCTCGACGGAATCGATGACCGAGACAAGGCCCAGGAGGACCGCGCGTGGGTCCGGCGTGGAGTGTCCATTGCCCTGACCAACGGCGCCCTATTCGGGTGGGGCTGGATCAACGAGAAGTATGGCTCGCCGTCGCCGGGAGCGGCCGAGACGGGACCCAAGAACGTGGCGGTCGCCGGCATCCCGCTGGACGTGATCGTCGGCGGGGCGATGCTCGCCGTCGGCTTTCTGGGCGTGTTCGGAAAGACGGGGTCTGACTGCGCGATCAACTTTGGCAACGGCTCGCTTGGCGCGTTCGCGTACCGAATGGGGGCCGAGTTGGGCCACGGCTGGGCGCGTAGCCAGCACCAACCGACAACGAGCGTCGGGCCCTCGCGCGAGCGCGCTGGCGCGGCGCGCGTAGGCCCGCAAGGGGGCCGACTGCATACGGTGTACGTCGCGACGCCCTGAACCTCGGTCACCCCCGCATTGACGGAAGTGTCACCTATGTCCTGATCCGGGCCGCCAGGCCTCGAGAAAAAGTTCGGGGGCACTTCATCGGGGCCGAAGAAGGGGGCGAGACAAGGGGGCATGAAACT
>CALKVG010000055.1 GCA_937998045.1 uncultured Myxococcales bacterium | reverse complement strand
GCGGCTCGAGCCGCACGATCAGGCGCAAATCCTCCGGGAGCACGCCCAACTTGGCATGGCGTACGGCGCGCAGGAGCTCGCACACGACATTCGTCTCGCGTGCCACGGGCTCGACCCAGGCGACAACGAGTTCGTCATCGGCCTCGTCGGGCGGGAGCTCCACCCGCTCTCGCACCTCGTTCAGGCCATGCGAAGGACGCGGCAGACGAGCGAATTCATCGCCAAGATGGGGCCCTTCTTCGTCGGCTACGTCCTCCACCGCGTCGGCTAGCGGCGCCGCTCGGTCGCTCGTCGTGCGCTGGACACCGGCAGCGCCGCTCGGGCCGATCGAATTGGCACCGTTCTCGCTGAAGGCACGCCGACTGCCATGGCGGCGGCTGGCGCGGATTCTTCACTGGACCGGTCCGTAATCTCGGCGCTCGTGGAGCTCGGATGCCTGGACCGCACCGACTGGACCGGAGCGATCCAGCACATCCTGCGCGTCGACGCGCGCGTGCTGGACGTCGAGCGTGTGAGCTACTGGGCGATGCGCGACGAGCCGTCGGCGATCGTCTGCGAGATGGCCTATCAGCGCGACACGGGCATCTTCGAGCGAGGCCACGTCCTTCTCGCCGCGGACCACACCCTGTACTTCGAGGCCATCCATGCGGCGCCCGTGAACATCCCCGACTGCGGCAAGGACCCTGTGGCTCGGAGCCTCCGCGAGTACCTCGAGAGCAGGAATATCGTCGCGCTCCTCGACTTCCCGGTATGGGTCCGCGCGCGCGTCGCTGGGATCCTATGCCACGAGCAAGTGGGCGGGCCGCGTCTGTGGAGCTCCGAAGACGTTCACTTCGCCGGCAGCATCGCGCAGGTGATCGCGTGTTCGCTGTCGGCGCAGGACCGGGCGCAGGCCGAGGAGGCGGCGAGGCGCGCCGCGTTCCTGGACAAGGCTTCTCTCGCGCTCGGCAAGTCGCTCGATCCGGACGCGGTGGCGCGCGCCGCGGTCGAGGTCGCGGTCCCCGCTCTCGCAGACGGCGCGGTGATCCACTTGATCGAAGAGGGGGCCCTCCGTCGCGTTGCGTATCGCTGGGAAGCAGACGAGACCCAGGGCCTGATCCGCGCGGCGGCGCATAAAAACCCCGTCTTCTTCACCCAGGGAGGCGGCTTCCTGCCGCTGCGCGCGATGGCCAGGCGAGACTCGGTCCTCGTTCCACGCGTGAACGAACGCACGCTCGCCTACGCCGGCCTCGACCCGGAGACGGTTCGGCTTGCCCACCAGCTCGGAATTCATACAGGCATGGCCGTACCGCTCTTTATCGCCGGCCGTGTCGTCGGAGCCATGACCTTTTATGGCACCGGCCTTCGGAAGTTTGGCGCCGACGAGCTGCGCCTGGCCGAGCAACTCGCGACGCGCTTTGCCGCCGCGCTCGAGAACGCTCGCCTGCACCAGAGCGCCCGAGCGGCGGTCCGCGTACGCGACGAGTTCATCGCGCTCGCCGCGCACGAGCTCAACACGCCGCTGACCGCGCTGCAGCTGGCGGCGGAGGGCCTTGCCCGCCGCGCCGCCCACGCCCCTCACGAGGACGTCGCGCGGACGGCCCACAGCATGGCGGGCCAAGTCAAGAGGCTGGCCCGGCTGATCCGACAGATGCTCGACGCGTCGCGGATCTCCTCCAAGGGGGTCGAGCTGACCCGCGAACGGGTCGACCTCGCGGAAATCGTCCGTGAGATGGCCTCGACGCTGGAGCCGGTCTTCGAGCGCGCCGGGTGCGCGCTGACGGTGCGAGCCGACGCGCCGGTGGTGGGCGAGTGGGATCGCTTGCGCATCGAGCAGTGTCTCTCCAGCCTGCTCGACAACGCGATGAAATTCGGCGCGGGAAAGCCGGTGGAGGTCTCCGTGAGCGCCGAAGGCGGCGCCGCGATCGTCGTCGTGCGCGATCACGGACCCGGGCTGCCCCCCCACAATTCGCCATCCATCTTCGACGCCTTCGAGCGCGGCGTGTCGGCCAAGCATTACGGCGGCCTCGGCCTCGGCCTCTACGTCGCGAGGGCCGCCGTCGAAGCTCACGGGGGCGCGCTCACCGTCGAGAGCAAGGCGGGGGAGGGGGCTGCCTTTACGGTCAGCCTGCCGCTGGGCGACCCCGCGCGGCCGTGAGACGGTCTCTCACGCCGCCTGCTCGCCGAGGGCGGAGCGCTCCAGGATCGTGCGGAGCCGCGAGCGCGCGCGGTGCAACCGCGAGCGGACCGCGCTCTCGGTCGTCGACAGCCGATCGGCGATCTCCTGGAGCCCGAGATCCTGATGGTAGTGCAGCGCCACCACGTCGCGGTAGTCGGCCGGCAGCTGTTCGAGGGCGCTGCGCACCCACGCGTCGCGCTCGTTCTGCGCAGCGCTCGAGTCCGCCGGCTCGTCCACCGAGCCCTCGTTGGCTGCGGGGAGGTTGGCGAGATCTTCGAGGTCGAGACCCTCGGCCAGGCGCGCGCGGTGCCGCCGCTGCGAACGCATCATCATCAGCGCCTCGTTAGCCGTGACCCGGAAGAGCCACGTCGAAAAACTCGAGTCGCCGCGGAACGACCCCACGCGCCTGACAATCTGCATCAGCGTCGACTGGACGAGATCGTGCCGATCGTCCTCCGAGAGCGGATACCGGAGCAGCTGTTTCTCGATGTGCGGCGTGAGGGCTTTGACCAACGTGGTGAGGGCGCCGCTGTCGCCGCGAGACGCGTTGGCAAGGGTGGACTTGTCGATGGAGAAGGCCATGGGAGATACCGCCGTCGGGTGGGGGAGTGCTGCGGGTTGGTCACCGCGCCCACCCCCAATTGCGACGGCCGTGCCGTGCAGGTTCTGCGCGGAAACCCAGGTGATTTTGCGCTGGCGAGCTGTTGGATCGCCGACAGGTGGTGCGTCGAAGGACAGCGAAGGACGGCGAATGTGGTAGCAAGCGAATCTTCGCCCATGCGCGCTCAGCCGCCCCCCCGATCGCTCGAGCACCCGCTGCCGGCCGGGATGCGCGATCTGTTGCCCGAAGAGGCCGCGGCCCGCAGGTCGCTCGCACGGAACGTGCTCAACCGTCTCTCGCTCTACGGCTACGGCCTGGTGACCCTCCCCGTGTTCGAGTTCGCTGAGGTCCTCGAGCGCGGCCTGGGGACGCTCGATCCGGCGGACGTCCTGCGCTTCGTCGAGCCCGAGTCGGGGGAGGTTGCCGCCCTCCGCCCCGACATGACCCCGCAGATCGCGCGCGTCGTCGCGACCCGCCTCCGCGATCGACCCCCGCCGTTCCGCCTCGCGTACGAGGGCACCGTCCTCCGACGGCGCAGCGGTCGAGCGCGCAAGCATCGGCAGATCCCTCAGGTGGGCGTCGAGCTCGCGGGCGTCGCCGGCCCGGATGGGGACCTGGAGCTCCTTGCGCTCGCCGCCGAGGGCTTGCGTGCAGCGGGCCTCGAGCGCTTCACGATCGACGTCGGGGACGCCGGCGTCGTGCGCGCCCTGCTCGCCCCGATGTCCCCCGATCGGCAAGCGCAGCTCTCCGAGGCGCTCGCCCGCAAGGACGAAGCCGCTATCGATGACCCCATCCTGCGGTCCCTCCTCGGCTATTGCGGAGGGCGGGACGTCCTCGCCGAGGGGGTGCGCGCTCTCTCGCAGACCCCGGCGGCCGCAGCTGCGTCGCGTCTCCTCGCGCTGTTCGACGCGGCGGTCGCGCGCGGTCTCGGCCCGCACCTCGTGGGCGATCTCGCGGAAGTTCGCGGTTTCGCCTACTACACGGGCACCATTTTCCATGTATACGCACCCGGAACCGGGGACGCCGTCGCTTCTGGCGGCCGCTACGACGAGCTGCTCGCCCGCTTCGGGTGGGATCTCCCGGCGGCCGGCTTCGCGATCGACCTGGACCGCGCCGCCGAGGCGTTGCGGGCCGCCGGCGCGCGGCCGGAGGTCGTCACCCGGGTCGTCGTGGTCGGCGCCGGCTCGGCTCTCGCCTCCGAACTGCGTGCTCGAGGCACCGTCGCGGTCACGCTCGCGGATCGCGCGTCCGCCCTCGAGTGGGCGAAAGCGTGGGGGTTCACCCACGTGGTCGATGCCGGCCAATGGGTGGATGTGGCAAGCGGCGCTAGCATCGCGCCGCCAGAGACCGAATCGTCGGCGCCGCCCGGAGGCGCTGCACCGAACACAGGAGATAGCGAATGACTGCGGTCGTCGTCGTCGGCGCACAATGGGGCGACGAAGGAAAGGGCAAGATCGTCGACATCTATACCGAGCACGCCGACATGGTCGTGCGCTACGGCGGCGGGCCCAATGCGGGCCACACGCTCGTCGTCGGTGACGAGAAGCTCGTCGTGCGCCTCATCCCGAGCGGCATCTTGCGGGAAAACACGACGTGCGTCCTCGCCCAGGGGATGGCCATCGATCCGGCCAGCCTGGTCGGCGAGCTCGGCGAGCTCGCCAGGCGCGGTCTCGTTCGCAGCGCGTCGTCGCTCGTCGTCAGCGACCGCTCGCACGCGATCTTGCCGTACCACGTCCTCGTCGACGGACTCCGGGAGCAGACTTCGCATGCGCTCGGGACCACCAAGCGCGGCGTCGGGCCCTGCTACGAGGACAAGGCCGCGCGACGGGGCATCCCGCTCGGCGCGCTGCGCGACCTGCGCAAGACCGAGGCCCTCGTCGCGAGCGCGCTGGCGCACTGGGAGCCCGTCGTCGTCGCGCTCGGCGGCACGCCTCCCGCCGTGAGCGACGTGATGACGGCGCTGCGTCCCCTGGCCGAGCGTATCGTGCCGATGCTGGCCGACACGGCGAAGCTCGTGGAGCGGGCCGTTCGAGACGGCGCGCGCGTCCTCTTCGAGGGTGCGCAGGGCACCCTCCTCGACATCGACCACGGGACGTATCCGTTCGTGACCTCGTCGCACGCCACCGCGGGCGGCGCGTGCACCGGGACCGGGGTCGGGCCGTCGCGCATCGATGCCGTCATCGGCCTGGGCAAGGCGTACTGCACGCGCGTCGGCGGCGGTCCCTTTCCCACCGAGCTGACCGACGCCACCGGCGAGCGGCTCCGCAAGCGCGGCGACGAGTACGGATCGGTCACCGGCCGCCCGCGCCGCACCGGGTGGCTCGACCTGCCCGCGTTGAGGTACGCGGTGCGCATCAACGGGCTCGACGGCATCGCCTTGACGAAGCTCGACGTCCTGACGGGCCTCGACACGATCCAGGTGTGCGTCGGATACCGGACGCCGCACGGCACTACCGAAGATTTCCCCATCGACGAGGCCGAGACCGCCACGCCGGTGTACGAGTCGATGCCCGGCTGGTCCGCGGACATCGGCGGCGCCCGGTCTCTCGACGCGCTTCCCGCGACAGCCCGCGCGTACGTCGAGCGGATCGATCGCGACGCCGGCTGCCCGGTGGTGCTCGTGAGCGTCGGCTCGCGACGGGACGAGACCATCGTGCTGAAAGATCCCTTCGCGGGCTAAGCCGTTCGCGGTTTTCCCTGCCTGCGCTACCGTTTGGAGGCGATGATCGCGCCGCTCTGCCTCCTCGTTGCCCAGGCCGCAGGCGGTGCCTGGTCGAGCGGTCGCCCTCCGGAGTGCGGGGAGCCGGGCGGGCGCACGGCGAACGTCTGGGAGCGGGCGAAATCGCCCGAGCTTCGCAAGTACTGCGATCGGGTCGCCAGCGCGTCGTCGAAGCTGGCCGGCACGGCGGCCATGGCGCAGGCCGCGCTCGAGTCGGCGCGCGCGGCCGACGCCCTCGTGCCGGGGCACGCCGCGCCGCTCGTGCTCGAAGGTCGCGCGCTCGTCGCGCTCGGCAAGCTGGGCGACGCCCTCGGGGCGCTCGAGCGAGCCAAGGACCGCGAGCCAGGCGCCTTCGACGACCCGCTCGCGCTTCTGGCGTACGCGCGCGCGCTCGCGCGCACGGGGCACTCGGCGGAGGCGGCCGATGCCTATCGCGCGCTTCTGCCCCGCGCGTCGGGGTTCTCGGCGAGCGATCGCGCAGCGGCCGAGGTCGAGGCAGGGTTGGTCGCGATGTCGCGCGCTGCGCAGGGCCTCGACGAGGCCGTCGCGTCGCTTCGAGAGGCCGTGCGCGAGGCGCAGGACGAATCGCAGACGGTGGCCGTTCTGGCCCTCGCGCTCGCGCTCGACCGGCGCGGAGACGTCGACGAAGCGCGCGCCCTTCTCGGCGAGCGGCTCCACGGCGACCCGCGGACGGCGCTCGCTTCTCTGCGCGGCAAAGAGCTGCTCGCCGTGGCGCCCGCCGAATCGGACTCGCTCGCCGGTCTCGGTCTGGAGTCGACGGATCCGGCGGGGTCGCGCGACGCATGGGAGAGGTACGCGGCGGCGTCACCGAACGGTCCGTGGCTGGCGCACGCTCGCGCCCATATCGCCGGTTCGCCGGGGAAGCGGACCGCGTCGGGTCGGAGGACGCGATGAAACGGGCCGCCGCGGCGCTCGCGCTCGTCGTGTCCTTCTTCGCCGTCGGAGCGCGCGCCGACACCCCTCCCACCCTCTGGGACTGCGCGCGCGACCCGGGGGCTCGCAGTCGTTGGGGTCTGCACGTTCGCGTGCAGCAGGCGCTGGTGCCGCCGCCGTCGAGCGAGGACCTGCCGCCGCTCGAGCTGCGCCGCGGTTAC
Organism: uncultured Myxococcales bacterium; assembly: GCA_937998045.1. Lineage (GTDB taxonomy): Bacteria > Myxococcota_A > Polyangia > Polyangiales > Polyangiaceae > Palsa-1150. The sequence continues at coordinate 24,448 of CALKVG010000055.1, read as the reverse complement.
GAGCTTCAGCTCGAGCACGCCCGTGCGATGCTCGAGGCCGCCGACGCGGAGCACAGCCCGGACGTCCGACTTCGGTTCGATCTCGGGGCGGTCTACGTCGAGCTGGGCGAGCGGCAGCGGCGCGACGATTTCTACGAGCGCGCGATCGCCGTCCTCGCTCCGGCCGTCGACGCAGAGCCGAATCACCCGGCGGCGACCAAGGCGCTCGAGCGCCTCGCCGACGCCTACGCCCACCTGGACCGCGCGCCCGAGGAGCTCTCGGCGTGGCGTCGCCACCTCGCGCGCGTGACCGACGACCGCACGCGAGTGGGCGAGATGATGAACATGGGCGAGGCCGAGATGCGCCTCGGCCTGATCGACGACGCGCTCGCCACCTTCCGCGAGGTGCTGCGCCTTTGCGGCGAGCTGCCCAACACGGGCGGCGCGACCTACGTCCTGACGCTGTGGGATCTCGCGGTCGCGCTCGATCGTTCCGGGGACCCGCGCGGGGCGCTCGAGACGGCGGCGAAGGCCTCGGCGACGGAGTCGATCGCTTCGACCGGAATGAAGATGCGCGGCAGCTCTCTCATCGCTCCGCACGCTCGCGGGGGCGATCCGGCGGTGTTCTTCGTCCCCGAATGGCAGCGCGAGTGGTACCTGGCGCTCGCCTCGGCCGCCGCCGCGCGCGGCGCTCACGACCCGCGCGACGCCGCGATCCTCTGGGCGGACGCCGAAGCCCACTGGGACACGTACGTCGCCGGGTCCTCCGCGGGTCGTTCGGGCGATCCCTGGCTCGCCGTCGCCCGCGTGCGAAGGGACCAGACGCACGCGGAGCGGCTCGCCGTCGAGAAGCGCGCGGCGAAGCTGCCGCGACGCCCGCCGATCGGGGGGCCATGGATCGACGACTGAGCCGCATGGGGGAGCCCCCGAAAACCTCGAGACGAGTCGTGCGCGAGCGAGCGGTCAAGGCCGCCCTCGACACCGTTCGCGAGCGCTGCGACGTCCGTGCGCGCCGAGACGCCGACCCGGTGGGCTTTGCGCACGCGTACGACGACCCAGCCGACCGCGAGCTCGTCGCGCTCGTCGCCGCGTGCGTCGCCTTCGGCAACGCGAAGACCATCCGGGGGAAGCTCGGCGAATTGCTCGAGCGCGTCGGTCCCCGCCCGTCGCTCGCCGCAGACGACCCGCGCGCGCTGCGCTCGCGTCTCCGCGGCTGGAAGCACCGCGTATTCCGCGGCGACGACGTCGCGCGCCTGCTCTCCGGCGCCCGCGCCGTGCAGCGAGAGAACGGCACGCTCGGGGCCCTCTTCGAGGCGGAGCTCGCGCGTCGAGAGTCCCTCCGGGACGCCCTGGCGGCCTGGTGCGACGCAATCCGTGCCGCGGCCGGCCTTCGGGCGGGGCACGGAGACGGCGCGCGCCGCGGCCCGGCGCATCTACTGCCGGATCCCCGCGGGCCGAGCGGAAGCAAGCGCCTCCACCTGTTCCTCCGATGGATGGTACGCGGGCCCGACGGGGTCGACCTCGGCCTCTGGCACATCGACCCCGCCCGCCTGCTCGTCCCGGTCGACGTCCACATCCACCGCCTGGCGCGAAATCTCGGCTTCACCCGGCGCCGCGACCTTTCCTGGAAGACGACGGAGGAAATTACCTCGGCCCTGGCGCGTCTCGATCCCGCCGATCCGGTGTCGTACGATTTTTCGTTGTGCCATCTTGGCATGCTCCAAGGCTGCCCCTCGCGGCGCGACGCTGGGCGGTGCGAGGGCTGCGGCGTCAAGCCGGTGTGCATCCACTGGGCACGCTCTGATAAAGTGGGCCCTTCTGCGGAATGAGGGAATGACGGAACCGTCGAAGCAGCGAGAGTTCGATCTCGACGCGGTGCGCACCGACGGCTGGTTCGAGCGCATCGGCGAGGGCATCGGCTCCTTCCAGGCGCTGTGCGAGATCATCGGCGAGCGCTTCTTTGCGTTCTCGATCATCGTCGGGGCGCGCATCACGGCGCTCACCGTCGACCGGCGCAACCCGGATCTGTCGCTGGTCGATTTCGTCGTCGGCGTCGGCGACACCGAGGAAGGGCTCGAGCCGCAGCGCCTCACGCTCGCGGATTTTCGCCGGCGCCTCGTGGGCGCGCTCCTCGTCGAAGACGACAAGCCCGCGCCGGAGCCCACGCGGGACACCGAGATCGAGGTCATCCAGCTCTACATCGGCGTCCGGTACCTCCTGCTCGCACCTCTGTACGGGTACTCGCTGCGCAAGCTGATGCTGGGCGACGAAGACGGCGGCCAGATCGTCGTCTTGCACGACGGCGTCGAGGAGACCTACGAGCTCGACGCGTTTCGCTTCCGCGTGCGCGCGCTCGTGCGCGAGGAGCTCGATCGCGTCGCGGGCGGGGCCCGCAGCGCCATCGACCTCTCGAAGGTCACCGAGGCCGAGACCGCAGCCCTCGCCGGCGAGTGGACGAAGGTCGTGCAGCTCCTCGGGAGCTGGCCGGCGCCGCTGGCGATCTTCCTGCGCACCCCCGAAGGGCAGCTGCTCACCCCCGACGCGCGCGCCCTCATCGCCAAGGGCCTCGGCCTGCTCGGTAGCGCATGCGTCTACCTGAACGAGATCGAGCAAGCGGAGGAGGTCTTCCGCATCGGCATCCAGTACGCGCAGGAGGGGCTCGCCGCGGCCGACCTGTTCCGCCGCCTGGGCGAGGCCCTGCTGAAGAGCGACCGTCCTGGTGAGGCCATCGCCCCCTTGCGTCGCGCCGTGGCGTTCGGCGGCTCGTCCGCGGACGTCATGCTGCCGCTCGCGCGGGCCTTCATGCGCCGTAAGAAGTGGGTCGCCGCCTACGCCTGCGTCCGCGATGCCCTGGAAGCGGGCGTCGCCGAGCGCGACGTGGCGGACGAGCTCCGCCAGATCGAGGGCGCGCTCGGGGTATCGCTCACCGGCTGGAAGGCCAAGCTGCTCGAAACGAAAAGCGCCTGAGCGGGCAACGAGCCACGCGATCTTCCCGTGCCCATGCCGGTGCGCGAAAAAGCGGCGGAGCTGGGCGATCAATCATGGGCCGAACCCGGTGTTTCGGGCGCTGGCACGGGCACGGGCACGCGTACGGAAAAGGGCCTACCCTCGTTGACACACTCCCCACCCAGGCACTAGAAAACCCGCGGGTTTTTCCGCGCGCCGGGTTCAAGGGCGGCCCCCGAAAGGATTCATGAATCCCATCCCCATCTACGCGCCGATGTTCGTGCTTCTCGCCGTCGCGGCCCTCATCGCGAGCACGTTCTGGAGCGTCGCGACCATCCTCGGCCGCAAGAAGGACCCCACCCCGGGGAAGAACGCCCCCTTCGAGTGCGGCAGCGAGAGCACCGGCGGCCGCCACCTCAAGCTCTCCGTCAAGTTCTACCTCACCGCCATCCTCTTCGTCGTCTTCGACATCGAGGCGGTCTTCGTTTACCCGTGGGCCATCCACTTTCGCGACCTCGGCTGGCCGGGTTTCGCCGAGATGCTCTCGTTTCTCGCGGTGATCATCGTTGCCCTGGTCTACGTGTGGAAGAAAGGAGCGCTCGAATGGGAGACGTGAACCGGTCCCTCGTCCTCGAAGGGAGCGAGCAGGGGTACGCGACCACCCGTCTCGACGCGCTCCTCGGCTGGGCGCGGAAGTACTCGCTCTTCTCCTATCCGTTCATCACCGCCTGCTGCGGTATGGAATTCATGGCGCTCACGAGCCCGCGGTTCGACGTCTCGCGCTTCGGCGCCGAGGTGCCGCGCTTCTCGCCACGCCAGAGCGACCTCCTCTGGGTCGTGGGTACGGTCAGCCAGCGGCAAGGGCCGGTCCTCAAGCGCATCTACGAGCAGATGATGGCGCCCAAGTGGGTGTTCGCCTTCGGTACGTGCGCGGCCAGCGGCGGCTTTTACGACAACTACACGACCGTGCCCGGCATCGACAAAATCATCCCGGTCGACGTCTACATCCCCGGGTGCCCGCCCCGCCCGGAAGCGGTGCTCGACGGGCTCATGCTCCTCCAGGACAAGATCCAGCGGAACGAGCGGCGTCCGTCGGTCGTGAAGCCGCGCTTCGATCCGGCCGAGAGCGTGCACGACATGGTCCGCCTGCGCCGGTCCGCCGCCGACCCGCGCGCGCTGCTGCCGGCAATGCGTGAGCACACGAAACGAAACGTGGGGGGGAGCGCCTCGTGAGCCAGATCGTCCTCGACAAGCTGCGCGAGCGCTTCGGTACGGCGATCCTCGAGACGCACACGAACTACGGCGACGACACCGCCGTCGTCGACCGCGGAGTCTGGAAGGCCGTCGCCACGTTCCTGCGGGAGGATCCCGCGCTCGACTTCGACATGCCCGTCGACCTGTGCGGCGTCGACTACCCCAACCGCATGCCGCGGATGGAGGTCGTCCTCCACCTCTATTCGGTCTCCAAGGGCCAGCGCGTCCGCATCAAGACGCGCGTCGGCGACGACGACATGGACGGCGCGGAGCTCGACAGCCTGGTCGGCGTCTGGCCTGGGCTCAACTGGCTCGAGCGCGAGGTGTTCGACATGAGCGGCGTACGCTTCCGCGGTCACCCCGACCTGCGGCGCATCCTCATGTACCCCGAGTTCGAAGGGCACCCGCTCCAGAGGACGTATCCCGCCCAGAAGACCCAGCCGCTCGTCGAGTACCGCACGGAGGACGAAGCCGGCGTGCCGCTGAACAAACTCGAGCCCTTCGGCGCCGACGAGGGAATGCCTTTCGGCCGCAAGGGCTTGCCCAGAGACGGCACGTCTCCGGCTGTGCCGGGGCGTCGTCGAAGCTTGACCGAGGACAACTGAGATGGAACCGCTCGACGTCGAGCTGGAAGAAGGAGAGCTCGAGCTCCCGGCCGAGCCGATGCACCTCAACATGGGGCCGTCGCACCCGGCGATGCACGGCACAGTGCGCATCGTGCTCGAGCTCTCGGGCGAGACCATCGTCAAGGCCGACGTGCAGATCGGGTACTTGCACCGCGGCTTCGAGAAGATGTGCGAGCGCGGCACGTGGGCCCAAGTGTTCCCGTACGTCGACCGCCTCAACTACGTGTCGCCCATGCTGAACAACGTCGGCTACGCGCTGGCCGTCGAGAAGATGTGCGGCCTGGTCGTGCCGGACCGATGCCAATGGTACCGCATGGCGCTGGGCGAGCTGGCGCGCATCAGCGATCACCTGACGTGCGACGGCGCCATGGCGATGGAGCTCGGAGCCTTCACGCCGTTCCTCTGGTTCATCAAGGCGCGCGAGATGGTGTGGGACCTCCTCGAGGAGGAGACAGGCGCCCGCCTCACGCACTCCTTCGGGCGCATCGGCGGCATGGCCTCGCCGCCCACCCCGGACTTCAAGGGCCTCTGCCGCGCCGCTCTCCCGAAGATCCTCGAGCTCGTCGAGGAAGGGGAGCGGATGCTCCTCAAGAACCGCATCTTCCTCGAGCGCCTCGAGAACGTGGGGACCATCAGCGGGGCGGACGCCACAGCCCTCGGGTGGACGGGCCCATGTCTGCGCGCGACGGGGGTCCCGTACGACATCCGCAAGGCGCACCCGTACCTCAAGTACGACGAGGTCGACTTCGACGTGCCCGTCGGCACCAAGGGGGACACGCTCGACCGCTTCCTCGTGCGCCTGGGCGAGATCCGCCAGAGCAAGCGCATCATCGAGCAAGTCATCGAGCACATGCCCGACGACGGCCCGGTGAACGTCGGCGACCCGCACGTCATCCTCCCCGAGAAGAACGCCGTCTACACGACCATCGAAGCGACGATCCAGCACTTCAAGCTGGTCATGGAGGGCGCGAAGGTCCCCGCCGGCGAATGCTACTCGTACACCGAGGGCGGCAACGGGGAGCTCGGGTATTACCTCGTCAGCGACGGCAGCGGCACGCCGTACCGCGTGCGCATCCGCCCGCCGTGCTTCCAGATCACCGGCGGCCTCGGGAAGATCCTCGAGGGCCGCATGCTGAGCGACATCGTGCCGACGTTCGGTTCGCTGAACATGATCGGCGGGGAGTGCGACCACTGATGCCGACCTTCAAGCTCGACGGCAAGACGATTCCTTTCGAGCCGGGCGATACGATCATCAAAGCGGCTTACAAGCAGGGAATCGACATCCCGCACTACTGCTGGCACCCCGGCCTGAGCGCTCCGGCCAACTGTCGCATGTGCCTCGTCGAGATCCTCCCCAAGGCGGGGCAGCGGCCGCTCTCGCTCGACGTGCTGGAGCTCGATCCGAAGACGGGCGAGTACAAGGTCAAGCAAAAGCCCAAGCTGCAGCCCGCTTGCTACATGGCCGCCGCTGAAGGGATGGAAGTCGCCGCCGACACGAGCGAGCACGTCGTCCGCGCCCGCCACGACGTGCAGGAGTACCTGCTCCTGAACCACCCGGTGGACTGCCCGATCTGCGACCAGTCCGGGGAGTGCTCGCTCCAGGATTACTGGCTCTTGCACATGAAGACGCAAAAGCGCATGCAGGACGAGCCGGTGCACAAGCCGAAGGGCGTCGTCTTCGGACCGACGATCGTCTACGACGGCGAGCGCTGCGTCATGTGCACGCGGTGCATCCGCTTCATGTCCGAGATCGCGAAGGACCCCGTGCTCGACATGCGCGAGCGCGGCAACCTGAACGAGATCACCGTCGCGCCCGGACGGGAGCTCGACGGGCACTACACCTTCATGACCGAGCACGTCTGCCCAGTCGGCGCGCTGACGACGAAGGACTTCCGCTTCAAGGCGCGCGTCTGGTTTTTGCGCACGGCGCCGAGCGTCTGCCAGGGCTGCGCGACCGGCTGCAACGCGCACCTCGACTACGACCCCCGCTACAACAAGGCGTACCGCTACCGCCCGCGCGACAACGAGGCGGTCAACAAGTACTGGATGTGCGACGAGGGGATGCTCTCGTACAAGGAGGCGCACGACGGCCGCGTCATCGACGCCCTCGTCGGCGGCAGGGTAGCGCCCGTCGTCAAAGCGCTCGAAGAGGCGCGGTCGCTCTTCGCGGGCGTCGCGCCGACCTCGGTGGCGATCGTCCTGAGCGCGCGCCACTCGCTCGAGGACAACTGGGCGATGCGCGAGCTCGGCACCGTGCTCCTCGGCAGCAAGAACGTGTACGTCTCGGGCCGGCCTGACGGGTACCGCGACGACATTCTGATCCACCGCGACAAGAACTCGAACGCGCGCGGCGTGCAGCAGATCGCGCCCGGCGCCAGGCCGCTGAAGGCCCTTCTCGACGACGTCGCTGCCTCGCGCATCACCCACGTCATCGCGCTCGGGGCCGACGCCCCGGTCGATCCCGCTGCCCTCGGGGGCGCAAAGCTCGTCGTCGTCGCTGCGCACGCGGGTCCCCTCGTGCCGCTCGCGGCGGTCGTCCTGCCGGCCACGTCGTGGGCCGAGCACGCCGGCACGTACGTCAACGCCAAGGGGATGCGCCAGGTGAGCGAGAAGGCCCTCGAGCCCCTCGGCGCTAGCAAGCCCGCCTACAAGCAGATTGCCGAGCTGGCGACCGCCCTCGGCTACGAACCCTCGTGGTCGAAGCTGAGCCAGATTCGCTCCCAGCTGATGGGCACCGCCGGCGCCGACGCGCCGGCTCCGCCCGGCGCAACCGTGGTCGCCTGAGAGGAGCAAGCGATGACCCCCGCGCAGATCGTCTGGATCCTCGTCAAGGTCCTCATCATGGTCGGCTTCGTGCTGAACTTGGCCGCCATCCTCACGTGGGCCGACCGGCGCCAGAGCTCGATGATCCAGGACCGCATCGGGCCGAACCGCGCCGTCGTGAAGATATTCGGGAAGGAGTTCCGGCTCGCGGGCCTGCTCCATCCGGCCGCCGACGGGTTGAAGTTCTTCACGAAGGAAGACTTCATGCCGCCCAACGCGGACAAACTGCTCTTCATCCTCGCGCCCATCATGGCGATGGCCATGGTGTTCACGCTCGTCGGGACGATCCCCTTCGGCGACACCGTCTGCATGCACCAGTTCCACCTGAACTGGCCGAACATCTTCTCGGGACCGGCGGTGCCTCGCTACGGGACGTGCGCAATCGACGCGAAGAACGGGGTTTACCCGGTCGACCTCGTCGTCGCCCCGCTCGGCGTCGGCATCCTCTACGTGTTCGCGATGTCGGGGCAGGGGATCATCGGCGCGGCGATCGCCGGCTGGTCGAGCGACAACAAGTTCAGCTTGATGGGCGCGCTCCGCGCCGCCAGCCAGATGGTCTCGTACGAGGTCACCCTGGGCATGTCGCTCATCGGCGCGATGATGATCTACGGAACCGTGCGCCTCGACGACATGGTGCGCTGGCAGGAGCAGCACACCTGGGGGATCTTCGTGCAGCCGCTCGCGTTCTTCCTCTTTTTCGCGGCCGCGGTCGCCGAGAACAAGCGCATCCCGTTCGATCTGCCCGAAGCGGAGAGCGAACTCGTCTCGGGGTACTTCACCGAGTACGCCGGGATGAAGTTCGGGATGTTCTACTTCGCCGAGTACGCGGAGGTCGTGACGGGGTCGATGCTCCTCGTGACGATCTTCCTCGGCGGCTGGGCGCTGCCGTTCTTCCACCGCGACGGGCTCACCATCGAGTTCGGCTCGTGGCACCTGGGGACGTGGCTCATCCCGCACGTCTGGATGACGATCATCGGGGTCCTCGCGTTCTTCGGCAAAGTGCTGGCGCTGTGCTTCCTGCAGGTGTTCGTGCGCTGGGCGCTCCCGCGCTTCCGCTACGACCAGCTGATGAAGCTCGGCTGGCGCATCCTCCTGCCGGCCTCGTTCGCGAACATCCTGGTCACCGGCGTCGTCTGGCTGGCACTCGACAAGGCGGGGCCGGAAGTCTCCAACGGCTTGAAGCTCCTCGCGGACATCACTCAGGGCATCCTCGCGGTCGGAATCGCGCTGACCGTCGTACGGATCGTCATGATCTTCCTCGCCCCGGTGAAGCACGACCGCACGATGCTCGGCAGCTCAGCGCACCAGGCCGCGCGTCGTGGCGGCACCAAGGCGGCGCCGATGCAGGCATGACCCGGAAGCCGAGATCCCACAGCCGAGAGCTCTAGAGCCGAGAACCGATATGGCAACCACCACGTTCCCCAAGAAGAAGGCACCTCTCAACGCGAAGCCGGTGGAGTACGCGCCGCGCGATCTCGAGGTGAAGAGCTACCTGCCGGAGATCTTCCGCGGCGTGGCCGTGACGATGAAACATTTCTTCGAGAACACGCGCGAGATGGTGCGCGGCAATCGCCCCGACCCCGTGCTCGACCGCTTCGACGACGGCATCACGACGATCTCGTACCCCGAGCAGAAGCGCCCGTACCCGGAGCGCTTCCGCGGAGTTCACCGCCTGACGACGCGCGCGGACGGCAGCATGCGCTGCGTCGCGTGTCTGTGTTGCTCCACGGCCTGCCCGGCGCAGTGCATCTTCATCGAGGCCGGCGAGTATCCGCCCGGCGACTCGCGGCGCGGCTACGAGCGCTACCCGGTGAAGTTCGTCGTCGACGAGCTTCGCTGCATCTTCTGCGGCTATTGCGTCGAGGCGTGCCCCTGCGACGCGATCCGCATGGACACCGGGATGCACGCGGCGCCGTACGACTCGCGCGACCAGTTCATCTACGACCGCGACCTGCTCCTGTCGTTCACGGGACGCGACGGTACCTACGAGACGGCCAACCCGCGACACGAGCCCGGAGAGAAGACGCACCCCGGGATCACGCGAGAGCATCAGCCGCACTAATCAGCGTTCGTGATTCTGCGAATGACGAACGCTGATTTTCTCCGCCCGAAGGTCGTGCCTGACGGCACGACCTTGAACGGAGTGACGGTCCCGTGGGGGCTGACCGCCGGCGGCTCTTTGGGCTCATTTCGCCGCTCTTTGCGCACCGAATGCCGCTCTCTGCGAAATAGCAGCCGCTTTCGGTGCTCAAGTGGCGCATCCACGCGATGAAACGCGACCGGAATCGGATCCCGTGCGCTCTCGACGGGCGCTGATGCAAGGTCGAGTGCAAGGTCGCGACGTTGAAGGTCAGGCGTTCGTCCACTAGCCTGCAGCCCGCATGAGACACGGTGCCGGCGGCGGAGCGCGTACTGCGGGGGCTTTGCTGCTCCTCGTGAGTACCGCGTGCGCTGTGCGCGGACCCGCGGTGCGCGGAGCCGCGGACGACCTCCACGCGACGGAGGTCGCGCACCCGATTCTCGCCGAGGCGGCGCCCGCCCCCGCGGCACCTGCTTCGGCCGCCGCACCGGCGCCGGTTGACGCACCTGCCCCCGCTTCGGCGCCCGCTTCTCCTTCGTCCACTTCGAGCTCGCCGGCCGCTGCGGAGAACGCTCCGCCACCCCGCAAGTCGGGCCGCACTGAGCGCACCCTCGGATGGGTCAGCCTCTCCCTTGGCGCGGAGGCGGCCGTGCTCGCCGTCGTGACGTCGTTCATGATGCTCCACGACAAGGACGTCCGGGACGCGGGTTGCAACGCGGACAAGGTGTGCACCCCCGACGCGTATTCGGCGAACGCAACCATCGGCAACCTCGCGTGGTGGAACGTGGGCGCTTACGCCGTGGCCGCCGTGGGCCTGGGCGCTGGGATCATTCTGCTCGCGACGAATCCTCCGGATCGCGAACGGTCGACTTCGTTCGTCATCGCGCCGAACGGGTCGGGCGCGGGCTTGAGCCTGCGAGGCGCGTTCTGATGCGCGTCGCGATCGCCACGGCGACGGCTGTTGTCGTGACCGGCCTCCTCGCGAGCTGCCTCGCGGTGACCGGCAGCACGGACGGCTACCGCCTCGTCGAGGCGGACTCCGGTTGCAGCGGCACGGCGAGCTGCGGCACCGGCGCCGGTAAAGTTTGTTGTTTGACTCTGTCCGCGACCCAGTCCGGCGTCGTCGAAGTGCCCGTCTGCCAGGACGGACCGTCTTGCTCGCCCATCTTGCTCGGACTACCCGCTGTCCAGATTTGCGGTGGAGACGGCGACTGCAAGCCCGGGGTGGGCTGCATCGCGCAGATGTGCGAGCTGGCGGACGCGGGAGTTTCGATGGCCGTCTGCGGCCTGTTGATCCCGGGATGCAAGGTCGCGCCCGCCGACGCAAGCGCCGGCGAGACCGATGCAGGACTTGTCGACGCAGCGTCGACCGATGTCGTCGACGCAGGTGGGTCGGGGTAGGCGCCCGCCAGGCTTTCTAGCGTCCATCGAAGCGAGGGCGCTCCGCGGAATTTTCGCTACGGACTCCGGACGCTTCGCGCCTGACGTATGGATCCGGCTGCCGCGGGTCCGCTAGCATGCCCCGCCTCGTTAAGTTCGACCACGCTCCAGTGTGGCTGGAGGTGTGTCGCCCGCCGCAGCAGGAACCCCATGAACCCGACGATCGACATTCTTCGCGCGGAGCTCGAGCGGCTCTTCTCCCTGGATGAGCTGACGTCGATGAGCCAGCGGTTGCTGGGGCTCGACCCGGACGAAGTGGGCGGTGCCGCCGCGAAGGCGACCTTCGCGCAGGCGCTCACGGAGCGATGCATCGACGGCGATCGCATCGACGCGCTCGTCGACGTGATCCTCGTCTCGCGCCAGGGCGTCGACCCCCGCGTGCGCGACGTGGTGGGCCTCTTCGGCAAAGAGGAGCTGACGCCTGGCAAGTCGCTGGGGCCGTTCGTCGTCGGGCGCAAGCTGGGCGACAGCGAACTGTCGATCGTCTACACGGCGCGCCACGGCTCCGAAGAGCGCGTGCTCAAGGTGTTGCGACGCGAGGCGTGCCGCGATCGCCGTGCCGTGCAGCGGTTCCTCACCGCCAACCGCCTGGTCGCCGAGGTGGAGCACCCCGGGCTGCCGCAGTGGCTCGAGGCAGGCGAGACCGATGGCGCCTACTGGATCAGCTATCTGCACGTCGAGTCGCTCCAGCCTCTCAGCGCGCGCTTCGCGCGGACCGGGCCGTCGCATATCAACGAGATCCGCGCGATCCTGCGTGCCATCCTCGAGCCGCTCGCCGCGCTCCACCGCGCGCGCATCGCCCACGGCGATCTCAAGCTCGAGAACGTCCTCGTCGGCAGGGAGGCCGACGGAAAGCACCGCGTCCAGCTCATCGACTTCGGCACCGATCGCCTCCGGCAGCGCCCGACGGTCGCCAACGGCCATACTGGCGTCCTCGTCGTCTTCGGTTCGCCGAAGACGGTCGCCCCCGAGCAGGTGCGAGGCATGCGCTCGGACGCCGCGACCGACGTCTACTCGTTCGGCGCGATGATGTACGAGCTGCTCTCGGGCAAGCCGGTGTTCTCCTTCGAGAACGCCACCGAGGCTGCCTTCGCGCACGTGACCCAGGCCCCGGAGCCGCCGAGCGCGAAGGCGCCGCGCGGGTGGATCCCGCGGGACGTCGACGCCTTCGTCCTCTCGCTGCTCGCGAAAGATCCCGACCGCCGCCCGAAGGACGCGGCGGCGCTCCTCGAGGCCATCGAGTCCCTCGGGCGCGCGTCGTCGTCGCCGATGCGCGACGACTCCGAGGTGTTCCCGGACGAGCGCCTGACGAGCCTCGTCGACATCCTCATCGACGCCCCCGACGACCCCGAGTCCGCCATCGCGCTCGAAGGGGCGATCGAAGAGGGCGCCGACCCGACCAAGGTCGCCGAGGCGTTCGAGGCCGCCGCAGGGCTCGTCGACAGCACCTCTGAAGAAGGCGCCGAGGCTAAGAAGTCGCTCCTCTATCGCTCCGGGCGGATCTTCGCCTCCGCGGGCCACGACAAGGAGCGCGCCGAGCGCGTGTACGTCGAGCTCGCGCGGCTCGACCCGAACGACGAGGTCGCGCAGAACGCGCTCGACGAGGTCCGCAAGTCGCTCGGCAAGTACGCGGAAGTCGTCGACGCGCTCATCGCCCGCAGCGAGAGCGCCACGCCGGGGGAAGAGCGCGCGCGGATCTTCGCCGAGATCGGGCGGATCTGCGCGACCGAGCTCGGGGACCCCGATCAAGGCATTCTCGCGTACGCCCGCGCGCTCTGCGAGGTGCCTACCGCGCGCGAATACGCGGACGAGATCGACTTGCTCGCCGAGCGCAAGGTGGCCCTCTACAACGAGGTGCTCGCCACGATCACGGAAGGAACCCACTCGGAGGCGCTGTCGCAGGTCGAGCGCAACACGCTCCTTTCGTACGCGGGGCGCTGGTACGAGCAGCGGGTCGGCCGCTCGGACCTCGCGCTCCTCGCGTACCAGGAGATCCTCGCAAGCGACCCCGCCCACGAGGAGGCCAGCGAGGGGCTGACGAGCATCTACCGCAAGGCGCAGCAGTGGCCCGAGCTCGTGAACGTCCTCCTCTCGCGCGCCGACTCCGCGGGCAGCTCGCCGCGCGGGCGCGATCTGCGCACCGAGGCGGCGGACGTCGTCGAGAACAGGCTGAACGACGCGGTGCGCGCCAGGGAGCTCCTCGAGCAGGTGCTCGCCGAGGACCCGGCGCACGCGCGCGCCGGCGACGCGATGGGGCGCATCGCCGAGCGCACGGGTGACTTCAAGGCGCTCGTGGGTGTCCTCGAGCGTCGCGCCGAGGTGCGTCGCGGCAAGGAGAAGGTGGAGGCGCTCCTCAAGGCGGCCGAGGTGTACGAGGATCGCCTCAACGACCTGCTCGAAGCGAGCCGCCGGTTCGAGGCGGTGCTCGCCCTGGAGCCGCACGAGCTCGCAGCCCTCAAGGGGCTCGACCGCATCTACAGCCGGACGGGGAAGTACCACGAGCTCCTCGACAACCTGGAACGGCAAGCGGCCATCGCCGCCACGCCTCGGCAGAAGATCACCCTCTACGAGCGGATGGCGGCCCTCCACGACGAGGAGTTCCTGAACCATTCGAAGGCCGCGGGCTGCCTCGAGGACATCCTCGCGCTCGACCCGGACAACGACGGCGCGCTGACGGTGCTCCCGCGCCACTACCGGGCGCTCGAGGAGTGGGACAAGCTCGAGAAGCTCTACGAGAAGCACGCGGCGCTGGTCGCCAGGCTTCGGCCACGCTCCGGCGGAGCCGCAGACGTGCCGTCGGACGACGCCCGGCGCCTCGAGCTGACGCTCGCGCGGGCGCGCGTGCTGGCCGAGAACATCGGTTCCCCGGAGCGGGCCATGCGGGCGTACGAGCAGGCGCTCGCGATGGCGCCGGAGCACGCCGGCGCGCTCGAGGCGCTCGCGCACTTGCGCGAGATGTCGGGCGACGCGCACGCGGCGCTCGCGGCGATTGAGGCGCTGGCCGCGAAGGCGCCGACGCCGGAGGTGCGCGCCGACCAATGGGTCCGCGCGGCCCGCTTGCTCGAGGGGCGAGGGGACCGAGATGGCGCGATCGAGCGCTACAAGATGGCGCTCGAAGCGAACCCGAGGGAGGCGGTGGCGTCGACGGCGCTTCGCCACGCGTACGCGGCGCGCGGCGAGGCCGCCGGCGTGGTCGCGCTCATCGAAAAGGAGCTCGAGTTCGCCGAGGGCAAGATGGCGAAGGCACGCCTCTACGCCGAGCTCGCGCGCGTGCAGCGCGAGGATCTGCGCGACCCGGAGTCCGCCGAGGCGAACGCGAAGATCGCGCTCGACCTGGATCCGTCGAACGCCGACGCCCTCCTCGTGCTCGGCGACCTGGCGTACGAGGCCGAGCGCTTCGTCGAGGCGAGCAAGCACCTGGAGTCGCTCGTCGGGCGCGCGTCGCTGCTCCCGAAGGAGGACGCGGTGCGGGCGCTCGTGCGCTACGCCGAGGCGTACGGCCGCAGCGCCGCGGCGCGCGTGTCTCAGCCGCCGCCGCGCCCGTCGTCGCCGGGGATCCGCGATGCGCGCGAATCGTCGGCGGTGCTCGCGATCGAGCACCCGCGGCTGAACGCCGCGGTGGACGCGATCGTGCAGGTGGGGGCCGACGATCCGCGCGCCCTCGCGCGCGTGGGACGCGTCGTCTTCGACGCCGGAGATACGGCGGCCGCGCAGGGGATCTACGAGCAGCTGCTGAAGGTCCACGGCGACGACATGCCCGCCGCCGACCGCGCCGACGCGATGTGGCGCCTCGGCGAGCTGCTCCGGCGGCTGAACGAGCTCGAGCGCGCGGTCGATCTCCTGCGCGAGGCAGCCGACATCAACCCCGCGAGCCCCGAGCCGCTGGCCGCCCTCGCGCGCGTCTACGAGGCGACCCGCGACTGGGAGGAAGTGGTTCGCACGAAGCGCCGCCGTCTCGAGGTGGCGGTCGGCGCCGAGCGCTTCGATCTGCTCCTCGAGATCGCCGATATCGAGTTCGGCAAGCTGAACGACCGCGCGCGCGCGAGCAAGACCTACGTCGCGGCACTCGAGGAGCGGCCCGACGACCGCAAGCTCCTGACGAAGCTGATGCAGCTGTACTCTGAGGAGAAGGACTGGGCGAAGCTCGTCGAGGTCGTGCAGCGCCTCGCGGACTTCGTCGACGACCCGAAGCAGCGCGCGAAGTACATGCACACGGCGGCCATCGTGAGCTCGCGCCAGCTCGGCGAGAACGCGCAGGCGCTCGCCTTCTACGAGCGTGCGATCGAGTTCGACCCGACGCTCACGCGCGCCGTGGACGAGGCGATCGAGCTGCGCCGCGCGATCGGCGACCACGACGGCGTCGAACGGCTCCTCAAGAGCCAGCTCGAACAAGCCAAGCAGTCGCAGGACCGCGCGAAGATCGTGGAGGTGCTCGATCAGCTCGGAGAGCTCTATCGCAAGCTGCTGAACGAACCGGAGCTCGCGATCGACGCCTACGAGGCCGCGCAGGCATTCGACCCCGAGGGCAAGGAGCGCAGCGAGGTCCTGGCCGAGCTCTACGCGAGCGATGTCACGCAATACCTCGACAAGGCGGTGCGCGCGCAGGCGCAGATCCTCCAGCGCAACCCGTACCGCGTCGAGAGCTACAAGCTCCTCCGGCGTCTGTACACGGAGGCGCGGCGTCCGGATCCCGCCTGGTGCCTCTGCCAGGCGCTCAGCGTCCTCAATCTCGCGGAGCCCGACGAGGAGCGCTTCTATCGCCGCCACCGTGCCGACAACGCGGCGCCCGCGCAGGCGACGCTCTCCGAGGACGACTGGACGGCGCTCCTCGTTCATTCGGACACCGACCCGCTCGTCACCCGCATCTTCGCGACGATCCAGCCGACGATCATCCGCGCGCGCACGCAGCCGCTCGAGGCGCTCGGCTACCAGCCAGCGTACCGGGTGGACCTCGCGTCGCAGCCATATCCCGTCACGCAGACGCTCTACTATGTCCAGGGCGTCCTCGGCTTCGATGCGCCGCCGGTCTTCCAGAACCCGAACGACCCCGCGGGGCTCGGCTTCCTCCACGCGCACACGCCGTCCATCGTGCTCGGCCGCGCCGCGTTCGAGAGCGTCGTGCCCAACCAGTCGCTCGCGTTCGTCGCCGGGCGGCACGTCACCTACTTCCGCCCGGGCTTCTACGTGCGCCACCTCGTGCCCACGGGCACGGGCCTGAAGGCGTGGCTCTTCGCGGCGATCAAGCTGTGCGTCCCGCAGTTCCCGGTGGCGCCGGACGTGCAGGGACAGGTCGCCGAGGCGATGGGCTTCATGAACCGCGAGTTCCAGGGTGTGCAGCGCGAGATGCTCGCGAGCACCGTCTCGAAGCTCTTGCAGTCGGGAGGCGCCATCGACCTGAAGAAGTGGGTCGCGGCGATCGATCTCACGGCCGATCGCGCGGGGTTCCTCCTTGCGCACGACCTGAACGTCGCGACCGAGGTGATGCGCGCGACGGAGGATGCCTCCAGCGTGCCCGGCAAGGAGCGCGTCAAGGAGGTCGTCCTCTTCAGCATCAGCGAGTCGTACCTCGCGCTTCGTGAGAAGCTCCAGATCACGGTGGAGTCCTGAGGCTGGCGACGAGGATGTCGGCGCGACGTTCGACGGTTCTGGCGGCGTTCCTCGTCGCCGCCTGCTCGAAAGATACGCCCTCCGCGCAGCTCGCCGCGCGGCGCGTCGACCCGCAGCAGGCGCCGGGGGCGGGCGCGAACGCAGTTGCGGCCGCCAGCGCGGCGTCGGCCATCGGGGTCACCTCGGCCTCCGCCGCGGCGCCGAAGGGACCGCCTCCAGGTCCTCCCAAGGACGCCAACGTCGTCGTGATATCGATCGACAGCCTGCGCGCGGACATGCCCTGGAGCGGCTACGCGCGACCGATCGCGCCGCGGCTGACCGACCTGGAGAAGCAGGCGGTGAGCTACAGCCGCGCGTACTCCATCTCGTCGTACACGTCGATGAGCCTCGGCGGCTTCCTCGGGGGCAGGCTGCCGTCGGAGCTCACGCGGAGCGGGTACTTCTTCGGCACGTACAGGAAGGACGTCTTCTTCCCGAAGCTCCTCAAGGCCGCCGGCGTCCATACGATGGGCGTGATGGCGCACATGTACTTCAACGCCGCCGGCTTCGAGCAGGGGTTCGACGAGTGGAAGATCGTGCCCGGCATCAAGTTCGACCCGAACACCGACAACGAGATCACGTCGGAGCAGTCCGAGCAGCTCTCGGAACAGCTCCTCGGCGAACCAGCGAACGACGGCCAGCGCTTCTTCTTCTGGGCGCACTTCCTCGATCCGCACGACCAGTACATGCGCCACGAGGGGATCGATTGGGGAAAGGGCGCGCGCGATCGCTACGACGGGGAGATCACGTTCACCGATCGCAGCGTCGGCAAGCTCCTCGACTTCATCGCCAACAAGTCCTGGGCAAATAGGACGGTCATCGTGGTGACGAGCGACCACGGGGAGGAGTTCGGCGAGCACGGAATGACCCGGCACGGATTCGAGGTCTGGCAGACGCTCGTGCGCGTGCCGCTCATGATCGTCGCCCCTGGCGCGACCCCGCGGCGCGTCGACGTGCCGCGCAGCGCGATCGACCTCGCGCCGACCATCCTCGAGTTCCTCGGCGTCGCGCCGGACCCGTCGTTCGAGGGGAAGTCCCTCGTGCCGGAGGTGTACGGCGCGGAGGCCGAGGCGCGCGACGTCGTCGTCGACCTGCCGGCGACGAGCAACAACGGAAAGCGGCGCGCGCTCGTTCACGGGGACGAGAAGATCATCTGCTTCGACGGCGACAGCCTGTGCAAGCTGTACGACCTCGAGAAGGATCCGCTCGAGCATTCGCCGATCACGAAGGGCGACGACTTCAAGGACATGCGGGAGCGTTACAAGGAGCGCACCAAGTCGATCCACGAGGTGGCCCCGTACGCCTGCGGATCCGACTGCCTGAACAACGGCTATCTCAAGAAGGGAAACTGATGCGCATCCTGCCGGTGCCGTGCCTCAAGGACAATTACGCGTACCTCGTCATGAACGACGATGGGGACGCCGTCGTCGTGGACGCGTCGGAGGCGGACCCGATCCGAGAGGCCGTGCGCCGCGCGGGGGCGAACGTGCGCGCGATCTGGAGCACGCACCACCACTGGGATCACGTCGGCGGAAACGAGGAGCTCGCGGGCGAGTTTCGTGTCGAGGTGGTGGGGCATTCGTCGGACCGCGGGAGGCTCCCCGGCCTGTCGCACGGCGTCGAGACGGGAGACGTGGTCCGCGCCGGCGCGATCGAGGCGCGGTGCATGCACGTCCCCGGGCACACGCTCGGGGCCGTCGCGTACTACGTCGAGTCGAGCGGTCAGCGTGCGGTCTTCACCGGCGACACGCTGTTCTGCGCCGGGTGCGGGCGGCTCTTCGAGGGGACGCCCGCGCAGATGCAGGCGTCGCTCTCGAGCCTGATGACGCTGCCCGCAGGGACGCGCGTGTACTGCGGGCACGAGTACACCGAGAGCAACCTGCGCTTCGCGGCCCACGTCGAGCCGGACAACGAGGACATCGCGCAGGCCCGCAGTCGAGCGGAGAAGCTGCGATCGCGCGGCGAGCCGACGGTCGGCACGACGCTCGACGAGGAGCGGCGCACGAACCTCTTCCTGCGCGTCGACTCGCCCGAGATCCGCGAGACCCTCGGCATCGCGCTGGACGCCGACCCCGTCACGGCCTTCGCCGCGATCCGCGCCGCCAAAGACGGCTTCCGGTAGAAGCGCGTTTTCGCCGATCCCGTCGCGCTGCCGCCGTAGGTGGTCGTCGCCCCCTGCAGGGGGATCGAAGCCGATGGAAGGGCCGGGCTACTCGCCGTCCATGGGCGACGGCGTGGCGAGGCCGAGGGGCGCTTTGGCTTTGATGGTCGCCTTGAGCGAGCCGGTCGCACGCTCATCGCGCGGAGTCCAGCGGGCACGCTGCGCGCCCGAGAGGTCGACGATGCCGAGGAGGTCGAGGACTCGGATGATCTGGTACGCCGGGTCGATCTCGAAGATGCGCACGGCGAAGTTCGGCGACTGGCCCCACTTGTGGTGGTTGTTCTGGAATAGCTCGCCCATCGTGAGCACGTCGAAGACCAGCGTGTTCTTCGAGTTGTCGTCGCTCTCGTAGTTGCGATAGCCGAGCTTGTGCCCCGCCCAGTTCACGATGGCGCCGTGCACCGGCCCGAGGAACCAGTGGAAGGGGAGGAGGAGGAACATCCACCAGTGCGTGGCGAAGGCGATGTAGTAGAGCGAGTAGAGGACGCCCCACCCGACCGCGAGCGGCATCGTCGACAGCGTCTCGTCGAGGAGCTTCCACTCCGGGTAACCGCCCTCGAAGCGCGGCTCGATCGGGACGCGCCGCTCCTTGATGTCCTCGTAGATCGCCTTCGTCCGCCACATCATCTTGAAGAAGTTGCGCTGGTAGACGGGCGAGTGCGGGTCTCTCTCCGTGTCGCTGTACGCGTGGTGCATCCGGTGCAAGATCGCGTAGGCGCGCGGGTTGAGGTAGCTCGAGCCCTGGATGAACCAGGCAAGGAAATGCATCGTCCGCTCCCAGCCCTTGCTCATCGTGAACTGCCGATGGGCGCCGTAGCGGTGATGGAAGAAGCTCTGGAAATAGACAGAGAGCTGCCAGTGGAGGACGAAGAACGCGAGGATCGCCACGAAGTTTACGTACGCTGCCGGCGCCGCACGAGCCGCCACGTTTCCGTCATTCGCGGGCGCCGATTATCACGATTCTGTCAGCTCACCCTCGTGCGGTGCGTTTGGCGCGCCTCGGCGCGGCGCGTCGTCGCAGGTTTGTCACGGAGTGCCTCCGCCGTCGTCACCCCCGCCCTCGTTCTCGCGCTCGCTCCTTTCGTCCGCCTCGTCCGTGACGCGTCGCACCCTGGCGCGCTCCTGCTCTAGCCACGGCGCGAGTAGGGAGCGGAGGCGGACGTTGGCGATCCAGTGCGCAGAGTGCGTGAGCGTCGGGACGAAGCCGCGGGCGCGCTTGTGTTCTCCGCCGGCGCCGGGCTCGAAGACGTCGAGCCCGCGCTCGACGCAGAAGGCGATGCCGGCGTAGTAGCAGACCGCGAAATGGAGGAACGGGACGTCGACCGTCGTCCCCCAGTAGCGTCCGTACAGGCGGCGGCCCTTGGCGACGTTGAAGGCACCCGCGATGGCCTGACCCCCTGCGTCACGAGCGACGACCCACGCGAGCCGATCGCGGAAGCGGTCGACGACGGCGTGAAAGAACTCGCGGTTCAGGTACATGCGCCCCCACACGCCGTGCTTGTCGATCGTCGACGCGTAGAAGCCGTACAAAACGTCGGCGATTTCGTGCGTGTGGCGCTCCGGGGCGAGGGTCTCGATGGCGATGCCGTGCTCGCGGACGACGCGGATTTCGCGGCGGATCTGGTTGCGCTGTTTCGACGTGAAGCGCGCGAGGTATTCGTCGAAAGTCCGGGCGCCCTGCCGGCGCCATTGGAACTGGAATCCCTCCCGTCGCAGATAGCCGGCCCGCTCCCACGCGTGCGCCTCTTCCTCGCGAGGGAAGAGAACATGCACCCCGGACGCGCCGACACGCCCCGCCCACTGCCGCGCCGCGTCGGCGACCACCCTCACGGCCGTTGCGCGGTCCTCCCCCGGCGCGACGAGCACGCGATGCCCGGTCGCCGGCGTGAACGGGACGGCGACGACGATTTTCGGGTAGTACCGCAGGCCCATCCTGTGAGCGACGTCGGCCCAGCTCCAGTCGAAGACGAACTCTCCCTCGCTGTTGCCTTTGACATACGACGGCGCGACGGCCACGAGCTTGCCCTCCCGCCACACGGTGAGGTGCGCGGCCAGCCAGCCGGTGTCGCCGCCGACGCATCCGGTCTCCTCGAGCGCATCGAGCCAAGTCCACTCGACGAACGGCGAGCTGTCTTCCCCGAGGAGCGCGTCCCAGGTCTCGCGCGGCACCTCGCGCACGCGCTCGTGGATGCGGACCTCGAAGCTTGCGTCGTCTTTGCGACTCACGCGACCGGTCTCTCACGAGGGAAGCTGCGGATCTTCCCGTATGAGGACAAACCACGCGTCCATCCAACCGTGGCTCTTCCTCGCGCGCCCAATCGACACGTGCGACGAGATCCCGCGCATGACGTCGATCATACCGTAGTACACGAACCTGCCGAGGCGGACCGAGTTGGGCACGATGGGCGGCCAGGCCTGCGGTTTCTCCTTCGGGATCATCGTGTAATCGATGTCGACCTCGGCGGGGTCCGTCGACGGGTGCGCGACGTAGTATCCGGGGCCCGTGAATGGCGAGAGCGTCTGGAAGTTGAATCCGATGAGCTGATCCCTCGCCTCGGGGTCGCTCGGCAGCGCGAAGCGCTTCTGGAAAAAGTTGTGCGCCGGCAGCGAGTTCTTGCCGTGATGAATGACCTCGGTGAGCGGCGGAAGCCCCGGCGGCACGTAGTAGTCCAGCGTGACGGGGCGGAAGCCCTTCACGGCTTCGTAGAGCGTCGCCATGTTGTCGCGGGTCCACTGCCGGACCGCCCAGACGCGCCCCGCGTGCCCGATCTCGTCGAGGTCCTTGGCCAGTCGCGAGACATCGAGGTGCGTTTCGATGAGGTTCTGGAGTTGCATGGCGCTCGGGAGGTCTATAACCGGCCCGTGACGGGTACGCTCGTGACCCGAGGCGGAGAAACGGGGACGAGACGCGCGGCCCCTCCCGCGGCCCGCTTTGGGGCGGGGCCGCCGCCCTCCAAAGAGCTCGTTTGCATGCGCGGACGGGCGACATTACGGTGAAAGAGTTGGCGTCTCTGCTCATCCGCTATGCCGAGGCCCTGGTTCCCACCGAGTACGGCCAGGTCCGCACGATCGTATACCGGCCCAATGGCACGACCCCCGGCGCGACGACCCCGGAAGAGCACGTGGCCCTCGTCGTCGGCGACGTCGGCGCGCCGGTGAGCGATGGCGCCGAGCGGGAGCCGGTGCTCGTGAGGGTCCACTCCGAGTGCTGGACGGGAGAGGTCCTCCGCTCCAGAAAATGCGACTGCCGGGATCAGCTCGACCAGGCCATGCGTGAAGTGGCCAGCGCCGGTCGCGGCGTCGTCGTTTACCTGCGGCAGGAGGGGAGGGGGATCGGCCTGGGGAACAAGGTGCGAGCCTACGCGCTCCAGGAAGCGGGGGCCGACACCGTCGAGGCGAACCGCTTGCTCGGTTTCGCCGACGACGCCCGCAGCTACGACATCGCGGCCGCGATCCTCCGCGACCTGGGGGTCGAGCGCGTCGCCTTGATGACGAACAACCCGAAGAAGGTGCAGGGCCTCGCCGACGAGGGCATCGAGGTCGTTCGACGCGTGCCGATCAAGGCGGAGCCCAACCAGCACAACGCCGACTATCTCGCTGCGAAAGCGCGCAAGATGGGGCACGCGCTCTGACGTTTCGCGCGCGCCCCGCGCCGCCGTCGCACGGACGACTCGGCCGCTCCGGTTGACGGCGGCCGGTCCCCCGGTACCCTCTGCCGGCAGGCACGGATGCGGATCGCCGTCGTACAGCTCAACACGCAGGACGATCTGCGCGAGAACCTGGCGCGCGTCCGGCACTGGGTCACCGAAGCGGCGAACGCCGGCGCGCAGGTGGTCACGCTCCCGGAGAACTTCGCCTTCATGGGCGAGGAAGCGAGAAAGCGCGAGCTCGCCGAGTGGCTCGACGTCTCCTTCCCCGGTCCGATCCTGGGTGCTCTGGTCGAGTGCGCCAGCCAGCGCGGCGTGTGGATCGTGGCGGGCGGCATGCCCGAGCAGAGCGAAGACCCTACGCGGCCGTACAACACGTCGGTCGTCGTCGACCCGCGCGGGCGCGTCGCGGCGACGTACCGCAAGGTCCACCTGTTCGACGTGAGCCTGCCCGACGGCACGTCTCTCCGGGAGAGCGCGGCCACGAGCGCGGGCTCCGAACCTGCGACGGTCGAGGTGCTCGGCGTGCGGCTCGGGCTCAGCATCTGCTACGACGTGCGCTTCCCCGAGCTGTACCGCCGCCTCGTCGACCAGGGCGCGCGCGTGGTGACCGTGCCCGCGGCCTTCACGCTGACGACCGGAAAGGATCACTGGCACACGCTCCTGCGCGCGCGCGCGATCGAGAACCTCGTCTACGTCGTCGCGCCGGCCCAGCACGGAAAGCACCCGCGCGGCCGCCAGACGTACGGCAAGTCGCTCATCGTCGATCCCTGGGGAGAGGTGATCGCGCAGTGCTCGGAGGGGGAGGGTTTTGCGATGGCGAAGCTGGACTTCGAGTACCAGGATCGCGTCCGCAACTCGCTGCCGTCGCTCCTTCATCGCAAATGGCGATGAGGGTCCCGCTCGTGGACCTCGCCGCGCAGGAGGCGACGGTCGCGGCGCAGGCGCTCGGCGCGATCGCCGCTCTCGCATGCGACGCGACCTTCGTCCTCGGGGAGCGCGTCGCCGCCTTCGAACGGTGGCTCGCGGGGGCGTGCGGCGCCGCGCACGCGGTCGGCGTCGCGTCCGGAACCGACGCGATCGAGCTGACGCTGCGGGCGCTGGGCGTGCGCGCGGGAGATGCGGTCGTCACGCCGGCGTTCTCGTTCGTCGCCGCGGCCGAGGCCATCGCGTCGACCGGCGCGCGTCCGGTGTTCTGCGACGTGGACGAGGCGACGCTCAACGCGACCCCGCGCGAGGTGGCCGACGCCGTCGAGCGCGCTCGCGGGCTCGGCTTGCGCGTGCGCGGCCTCGTTCCGGTGCACCTGTTCGGGCTGTGCGCCCCGATGGCCGAGCTCTCCGCGCTCGCCCGAAGCGAGGGCGCCGCCCTGGTCGAGGACGCGGCGCAGGCGTTCGGGGCCGCGGGCGAGGGCGGGCAGCCGCCGGGCGCGCGCGCCGACGCCGCGTGCTTCAGCTTTTTCCCGACGAAGAACCTCGGCGCGTGGGGCGATGGCGGGGCGGTCGTGACGTCGAACAGCGGGCTCGCAGAGCGGCTGCGCAGGCTGCGCGCGCACGGGGCCACCCTTCCGTACGTTCACGCGGAACCGGGCCGCAACAGTCGGCTCGATGCGCTGCAGGCGTCGGTCCTTCTCGCCAAGACTTCCCATGTCCCGCGCTGGCAGGCGGCGCGGACGCGGCTCGCGCGGCGCTACCTGGACGAGCTGCGGGCATTCCCCCTGCTCTTGCCCCACGCGCCGCCGCTCCCGCAGGTCCACGCCTGGCACGCCTTCGTCGTCCGGACGGAGCGCCGCGACGACCTCGCGCGATGGATGCGCCAGAACGGCGTCGAGACGCGCGTGTACTACCC
>CALKVG010000054.1 GCA_937998045.1 uncultured Myxococcales bacterium | reverse complement strand
CTCGCTGGCCTGCTGGCAGACGAGGAGCGAGCTCTGGGCCGCGAGCAGCTGCTGGGCATCGGCGCAGGTAGAGGCGACGCCGACGGGGCAGAGCTCGTCCGCGCAGACGCACTCGAGGTCGATAGCGGCGGCGCCGTGCAGGCGGAAGCCGCAGCCGGGGTAGAGGCCCTGGTCGACGACCACGCCGGGGCAGCTGTCGATCTGTTCGCAGAGAATGACCTGCGACTGCGGGTCCTCCGTGCATCCGGAGCCGCTCGGCCCAGCGTCACCGGAGCCGCTGCCCGAGGCCGCGCTCCCGCCGCTGCCGCCGCTGCCTCCGCCGCCCCCCGTTCCGTCGCCCGTCCCCGTGGTGATCTGAAGACACCCGACCAGGAACGGCAGGCCGAGAGCAGCCGAGAGCCAGCGCATGGCCGGATAGAAAAAGGAACGCCAGCGAGATGGCCAAGTTTTCGGCCTGGCGGGACTGCGCTAGGGTCGGCCCATGCCGCCGGCCGCCGACGCCAACGTCGCGACGCACGCGCTCGATCGCCTGGTCGGCGTTCTCGCGGAGGACGCGATCTTCGTCCTCGCGTCGGCGTCCCGCGACGCGCGCGAGGCGCTCGAGGCGCTTCTCCAGCGGCGATCCCAGGCGTATGCCGCGGCGGTCCAGGGGCTAGCTTACACGCGGATGACGGCGAAGTTCGAGACGTGGCTGGTCGACATGGTGCGCGCGATGGCGCCCGTCGCCCCGGCCGCGTGGCTGCCGATGATGGAGATGGTGCGCGAGAAGGTTACGCTCGAGATCGGCGCGCGGGGCCTGCGCAGCCTGTTCTCGAACAAGCCGAGCGACAAGGACCTGACGCGGGTGAAGCGGTACGGATCGCTGGGCGTGCGCGTCCTCCGGGGCGTGTTCGCGGCCGACGGCGCGCTCGACCCCGAAGAGCGTACACTCGTCGCTTCGGTCATCGGGGCGCTCGGATTGCCCGACGGCGACGCGCAGGCCCTCGCCGCGGAGCCGATCATCCGTCCGGAGGCGCTCGACGTCTACGTCGACATGGATGCGGTCGTGTCGCGCGCGATCGTCCGTGGGGCATGGGTGGCGGCAGCGTGGGACGCGCTCGACCCGCGCGAAGAGCAGGCGGTGCAATTGGCCGCGCAGAAGATGGGCGTCCCCGCTGAGGAGGTCGAGGCGGGGCGGCGCGAGGCGCTCGAGCGCATCGAGGCACGGCGTCGCGTCGGCGCCGCGGCGGTCGACGCGGTGCGCTATCTCCTGAGCGACCGTTGCCCGGGCCTCGGCATCCAGCTCTCCGCGCTCACCGCGACGCTCATGCTGCCAAAGCGCTGGCGCGACGAGATCCTCGCCGGAGTGGGCCAGGGCGCGCCGGTCGTCCTGAGCAAGCGCCACGCGGGACTGCACGCCGACGACCGCATGGCCGCGCTGGGGATCGCCTGGGCGGCGGCGCTCGTGGACAGCCCCAGTCTGGGCAGGCGGGCGCTCCTGCGCGCCCGGTGGGAAAGGCTCTCCCAGGACCTCGGCGAGGACGACCCCAGCGCGCGAGAGCTGGTGGAACGGTGGATGGACGAAGCCCTGGCGGGGATAGCAAGGACGCTCCAATGAACACGCGAAGGATCGGCTTTCTGGGCGCGGGCAACATGGCCGCGGCGCTCATCAAGGGGCTCCTGCACGGCAAGGTGGTGCCGGCGGAGCGCATCGTTGCGAGCGACGTCAAGGCGGACCGCCTCGAGCACCTCCGCGCGTCGCACGGCATTCGCACGACGACGGACAACCACGCGCTGTTGCGCGAGTCGGACGTCCTCGTGCTCGCCGTGAAGCCGCAGGTGATCGACCGCGTACTTACGGAGGTGGGGGCGGACGTGCGACCAGAGCAGCTGGTGGTCTCCGTCGCCGCGGGTGTCCCGATCGATGCGCTCGAGGGACGGTTGCCGCGCGGGTCGCACGTCGTGCGGGCGATGCCGAACACGCCGGCCACCGTGCAGGCCGGAGCGACGGCCATCGCAGGAGGCTCGCACGCCAGCGAGAGTGATCTACGCATCGCGCGGGAGTTGTTCGAGGCGGTCGGGCGCGTCGTCGTGCTCGACGAGTCGCTGCTCGACGCGGTGACCGGGCTGTCGGGGAGCGGGCCGGCCTACACGATGCTCATCATCGAGGCGCTCGCCGACGGCGGCGTGAAGGTGGGGCTCCACCGGGACACCGCGCTCCTCTTGGCGGCGCAGACCGTCTTCGGATCGGCGCAGCTTCTGCTCGAGACGGGCGAACATCCGGGGCGGCTGAAGGACATGGTGACCAGCCCGGGCGGGACGGCCATCGCGGGGCTCCACACGCTCGAGAGCGGCGGCCTGCGAAGGACTCTCATCGACGCCGTCGAGGTCGCGACGAAGCGCGCGGCCGAGCTCGGCGAGCAGATGGCGCAGAAGTTACGGCGTTAGCGACGGCGGACGGGCCATCGCGGGCGGCGTGTGTTTTGGTCCCGGCCGGAGGCTCTGGTCTCTGGCCCGCGTGCGCCGCGGCCGATCGGGTGTCGCCTCCGGCCGGTCCCAAAACACACCCCGCCCGCTCTTCGGTTGGGGGGCGCGTTGCCGCGGGAAGTTACTTGGAGATGACGTCCGCGTACGTCACAAACGCGATGATCGTCAGGAGCATCAGGAGGCCGATCGCGTGAACGCGCGCCTCGAGCTTCGCGTCGGGCCGACGTCGCGACACGGCCTCCGCGCCGAGGAAGAGGAGGCGTCCGCCGTCGAGCGCGGGGACCGGGAGCAGGTTGAACGCCCCGAGGTACGCACTCAGCATCCCGAGGAACTGCAGGAGCACGCCCGGGCCGGTCCTCGCCTGCTTGGCCGTCTCCTTTACGATGCCGACCGGACCGCTCACCTGCAGCTTCTCTTTCCCGGTGAGGACGCGCCCAATTTCGCGGACGTTCTCGTAGACGAAGAGCGGCGGCGCGATGACGCTCATCTTCGCCGCCTCGGCGAACCCCACTGGTTCGACGTGCGTGAGCGGCCGCAGGTGGATGAGGCCGTCGTTCTTGTCAGGGGTGATTCCCTTGTGGATGACCTGCCCGCCACGCTCGATCGCGACGTCGATCTCCTCGTTCGGGTGCGATTTGACGACCTTCTTCAGCTCGGTCCAGTTGCCGATATGGACGCCGTTCACCTCGAGCACACGGTCGCCCGTCTCGACACCGGAGACCTGGGCCGGGCCGGGCTCCACCGTGACCTTCATGCTCGCCTCGTCGGCCACTTCTCTGCCGCCGATGAGCAAGCCGAAGAAGATGAGCACCGACGCGAAGAAGTAGTTCGTGAGCGGCCCCGCCGCGATCGTCACGATGCGGCCCCAGAGCGAGGCGTTGGCGTAGCTCCCCGGGTCGTTCGGGTCGGTCTCCTCGTACGGGTTCATCCCCGCGATCTGGACGTAAGCCAGAAAAGGGATGAGCGCGACCTGGTACACGGTCGGGCTCTCTTTCGGCTTGTGCTTCCAGATGGTCGGGCCAAAGCCGATGCTGAACCGTACGACACGCATGCCGAAGCGCCGCGCCGCGAAGTAGTGCCCCGCCTCGTGCACGATCATCAGAACCGCAAGGCCCAGAATGGCGACGAGATAGAGCGCGACCGTCATCGATGCAGTAACTCTAAGACGGCCGGGAGGGCTACGCCATCTCCGACGAGGGCGTCCCCTCCCGATGGGCCTCGGACGTTCCGGGAATAACTTCTTCAGGTCGGCCGTGCCGGCCAGGCCGCCCGGGTCGGCCAGACCACCCCAGGTCGAGCTGGGCGGGGCTCTCTACCGACCCGCCCGCGACGTCGAGGCGTGCAGGCCGCTCGCCTCCTCATCGCGCTCGCGTACCTCGTGCCGGGCCAGCGCAGGCGACGGGGAACCGCCGACGCGCAGCCAGATGCCGTCGCGCGTGCTCCGGGTGAGTCCCTCGCGCTCGAAGCGAGCGAGGACGCGGCTGACCGTCTCGGTCGTCGCATTGACCATGCAGGCGATGTCGCGGCGGCGGAGCGGGATCGCGATGAAGCGCCCCTGTCCGAAGGGCGTTCCATGCTCCTGGGCAAGGCCCTCGAGCAGGTGGCGCACCCGGTCGTCGACCGGCCCGGAGGCCACTTCGTCGATGCGGCGCACGTGACGGCGGACGCTCTGCGCCATGTGGCCGAGCAGGGCGCGCGCGAACGCGGGCTGCTGCGCGGCAAGGCGCAAGACCACGCGCTTGTCGATGGCGATCACGTGCGACGAGCGAAGGGTGACGACGCTCGCAGACTCCGCCTGACCGTCGAAGATCGACGTGCACCCGACGACCGCAGGGGCGCGGGCGACCTCGAGGACCACGGTCGACTCGCCGAGCGCGTGGCGGGTCGTGCGAACGACCTTCACCGCGCCGCGAACGAGCACCTCGAAGTGCGTCGCCATCGACCCTTGCTCGACGAGAGTCACCCCCGCGTGCACCCGTCGCTGGGTGGCCATGATGCCGAGGTCCGCGATCGTTTCGCGCGAGAGCTCGCCGAACATCGGTACGGCGCGCAGCTCGTCTTGCGTGGCCAGCTCGGACTGCACCGGCATCACGGCCCCGTATGTATTCCTCGCGGAGGGTCCGGAGCAAGGCAGAGTGGGCGAGCTCGACAGCGCACGGTCCAGTTCGGATTGTGCGAAGTCGTCTCGTGCAGTTCGCTCCCTCGCGGGACTCGGGCGAGCGAACTCGCCGCTGGGCGGGGGACGGCTCCCGAGGTCACCGGGCGAGGAGGGCGATCGCTCACTCCGCGGAGGTGCGTCCGACGTTCTGTCGGGTCGGGCGGAGTGGGTAGCCGGAGGATGATCGCTCTGCGCGCCGCACGGCACAGGCAGGCTGGGAGGGCGTTCGCTCCGTGCGCCGTCGGCTGCGGAAGGCTCCGGACGCGCGTTGAAGGCGCCGGAGAGGAAGCGGGAGTTGCGTGCTCGGCTGGGCGGCACTGGTGTTCTTCGTGCGAGGTTCAACGGTACCCCCATGGATGGGTCACCTATACGCAACACCGGGGCCGCTCGTTAAATGCGGGAAATCACGCGAAGGGCGACTCATTTCGACCCCGGGGCGTTCGAAGTTTGACGGCTGCTTGTGCGCCATTCGCGCTGCCCCTCCGCCCTTGGGGCGAGTGTCCGAACAAGCGTATGCTCGAGATATGGAAAAATACTGCAGACTTTGTGTCGCCGCCGCGCTGGCGACCGGCGCTCTCTGCCTGGGTGCGTGCGGCGCCTCGAACCAGCAGCCGGCAAACGACCAGACCACCGTAACCGTAGAGAAACCGGGTGCGCCCGGCGGCTCGGCTGCTGCCGCGACCCCCACGCCGGCGCCCTCGTCGGGCGCCGCGAAGTAACGCGCGACGAGCGGCGCGCGACGCGACGAAGCGTGTGCTAGAGCAGGCTCCCCCATGTCCAACTTGCCCACCAAGCCCGCGCCGGCGCCCGGAACCGTCGGCCCCGGCATTCAGCTCAAGGGCGGCGCAGCAATCCTGGCGCCGATCACCGCTTTCCCGAACGGCGTGCCCGGCAACGCGCTCGTGCTCCTTCCCATCAATGCGAACGGAACCCCCGTCGAAAAGAAGATCGTGGACGGACCGGTGGCCCTCCAGATGGATGAGGTGTGGAAGCTCCTCGGCTTCAACGGGCCGGCCGTCCAGGTGCAAGACGAGCAGGGCCGGCCCATCGCGATCGGGCTCGAGGACCTGCTGAACGGCCTCGAAAAGCACTGGAACGAGGGCGGCGAAGATTTGAACCGTGGACGCATTTTCGCTCAGGAGCTGATGAAGTACGGCCGGCACGAGAAGGCGGAGAAGGTCCTGTCCAAGATCGTCGCGCTCGGCGGCGACGGGGAGGACTGGCTCGGTCTCGGCGTCGCGCAGCTCGCGCAGAAGCGACTGGACAAGGCAGAGGCCACGCTCCGCGGGGCGCAGAACCTGCTGAAGGACTCCCCCTTCCCCAGCCTGCAGCTGGCGAAGGTCATGAAGGAGAAGGGCGACCGCAAGGGGGAGCGGGAGAACACCGAGCGCGCCATCCAGATCGACAACAACTCGGTCGACGCCTGGGCCTACCTCGCGAATTCGATCCGCGAGCAGCGCGGCGACGACGACATGATCAAGGAGATCGAGGAGCTCGCGAACGCGCCAGTGAACACGAAGTGTTCGGCGCCGTACATTGCGCTCCAGGGTTTCTACGCGAGCGACGCCAAGGAGGAGGCCGCTCGGCAGAGGGCGATCGGCTTCGCGAAGAAGGCGGTCGACCGCGCGCCGGGCGACGCACTGGCCCTCCTGTGCCTGTCTGCGCTGCACGGTCAGGCCGGCAAGATCGACGAGGTCGTCAAGCTACTCGCCCCGCACGAGGCGCTCATGATGCGGGACGTGCGGATCGCGCACAATTACTTCGAGGCGCTCTTCCATCTGCGTGATCTTCAGAAGATCACCGCCCTCTTGAACAAGCTGGCCACGAGCCAGGTGCGAGACGTGAAGCAGTTTGCGATCGAGCGATCGCGCGCCGTCTCGCAGATGCTCCAGCAGCAGCAGCAGCAACTCGCGCAGACCGCCCAGCAGAAGACCTGAGCGCGTACTGCGCCGAGTCGCGGAGCTACCGGGGCCCAATACTCGGCGCTCGAAGCGACGAGGGGGCGTTAGCCCCACTTAAGCCGTCCCCTCCTCGGGCGCGGCCGACGCGGCACGGCGTGGAGCGCGAAAGAGGCGAACGGCCAGCGCGAGTCCGATTGCGTCGAACAGGGCGGACGCGAAGAACGGCGCGCCGGGGAGATGAGGCTGCGCGTCGGGAGGAGCGAAGCGCGCGAACAGGTTGGTCCCGATGAGTGGTCCGACGATCGCGGCGATGCCCGACAGGCTATTCAGCGCGCCCTGCAGCTCCCCCTGCTCGGACGCCGCGACCTCACGCGAGATGATCGCCTGTATGGCCGGGCCCGCCAGTCCCGCGAGCGCCAGCAAGGGCACGAACGTCATCATCATCCAGCCGCGGTACGCGAGACCGAGCGCCGTGTGTCCGGCCACGCCGAGGACGAGACCGACGAGCAGGGCGCGGCGCTCTCCCAGGCGCGGGACGAGAGCGCGAACGAGCACCCCTTGCACGACGGCGGTCGCGAGGCCAACGACCATGAGCGAGACGCCGACCATCCGGAGCGACCAACCGAAGCGCGACTGCGTGTGGAGCGCCCAGACGCTCTGAAGGATCCACTGCGCGAGGAAGCTGCACATCATCGTTCCGGTCAACCCGAGGACGACGGGGTGACGCCCGAGTGCGCGCAGCGAACCGAGCGGATTGGCCCGCGCAAGGGAGAAGGGCCTTCGGTTCTCGCGGGGCAACGACTCAGGCAAAACGAAGAGGCCGTAGAGCAGGTTGACGAAATTCAGGCCCGCGCCCACGAAATACGGGAGTCGCAGGCCGACGTCCCCGAGCGCGCCCCCGAGCGCAGGGCCGAGGATGAAGCCCAGGCCGAAGACCGCGCCGACCATGCCGAAGTTCGACGCGCGTTTCTGCGGGGGCGTCACGTCGGCGATGTAGGCGTTGGCGGCCGAGAAGCTGGCGGCGGTGATGCCAGTGATGAAGCGGCCGAGGAACAACCACCAGAGGGCGGGCGCGAAGCCGCTCAGGAGGTAGCTCGCGGCGGCCCCCAGCAAGGAGAGGAAGATGACCGGGCGGCGCCCGAACCGGTCGCTGATGCCCCCGACGACCGGCGCGAAGAGAAACTGCATCGCGGCGTAAAGCGAGACGAGGACGCCGAAGTAGTGCGAGGCGGCGCTCAGGTCGTCGTGGAGGAAGCTCGCGACCAGGCGAGGGGCGACGGGGATGATGAGCCCCAACCCCAGCGTGTCGAGCAGAACCGTGACGAGGACGAATGCCGTACCCGCGCGGCGCGTGGGCGGTCGGTTCCCCGCGGCATCCGGAGTCGCAGCGCCCACCGAGCGGAATGCTTTCGGCATCGGCCCTCCGCGTCAAGCGCTACCCTCGTCGTCGAAAAGACCAACGGAGGCTCCCATGAAGGTCGGCATTCTCGGTTCGGGCGGCGTGGCTCAGATTCTCGGCGCTGGCTTCCTGAAGCACGGTCACGAGGTGACGCTCGGCACTCGCGCTTCCGCGAAGCTGAAGGAGTGGGCAGCGCAGAACCCGAAGGCCAAACTCGGCTCGAACGCCGACGCCGCGCGCTTCGGCGAGGTGATCGTGCTCGCGGCCAAGGGCACGGCGGCCGCGGAGTCGCTTCGCCTCGCGGGCGCCGGGAACCTCGGCGGCAAGACGGTGATCGATGCGACCAACCCCATCGCGGAAGCACCGCCCGTGCACGGCGTCCTCCAGTTTTTCACGGGGATCAACGATTCGCTGATGGAGCGCCTGCAGCGCGAGTTTCCCGAGGCTCGCTTCGTGAAGGCGTTCAACTCGGTCGGCGGCACGTGCATGGTGAATCCGTCGTTCAAGGAGCGCCCGACGATGTTCATCTGCGGCAACGACGATGCCGCGAAGAAGACGGTTACGGGCATCCTCGAGCAGTTCGGCTGGGAGTCGGCCGACATGGGCAAGGCGGAGGCCGCGCGCGCCATCGAGCCGCTCTGCATGCTGTGGTGCATCCCCGGCATCGCGCGTAGCGACTGGTCGCCGCGGGCCTTCAAGCTGCTCAAGTAGTTACGTCGCCGTCTTCCGGAGCAAAACGAGGAACACCGGCCCTCCCACCAGGGCCGTGACCGCGCCGACGGGGACCTCCGTGTGCAACCGGGGCGCGAGGACGCGGACGATGAGGTCGCAGACAACGAGCGTGGCGCCCCCGGCGAACCCGGACGCCGGGAGGACGCCGCGCAGGTCCGGGCCGAGTAGGCGGCGGACGGCCTGGGGGACGACGAGACCGACGAAGCCGATGAGCCCCGTCGCGCTGACGACGGCTCCCACGACGGCGGCGCACGCGAAGAAGGTCCGCCGCTCGAGCGACGCGACGTCCACGCCCAGGGAAGCGGCCTGCTCGTCCCCGAGCGCGAGCAAGTTCATTCGCGCCGCATCGGCCGCGAGCACGGTCACGCCGGCGGCGACGTACAGCGCGACGAACGCGAGCTGTTCCCACGACGGCACGTCGAGGAATCCCATGAGCCACCAGAGCAGCGACTGCAGGCGAGTGGGCTCGGCCAGCGACTCGATCAGCGTGATGCACGCACCCGCGATCGAGTTGACGACGACACCGGCGAGGAGAACGGAGGCGCCGCCGGCCCGCCCGGCGCGCACGAGCGCCCAGACGACGCCGGTCGCGCCGACGCCGCCCAGGAACGCCGCCGCCGGAACGCCGGCCGCGCCCCACAGACCGACCGACGTTCCCGCCGCAATGGCCAGCGTGGCCCCGAGCGCGGCGCCACCGGAGACGCCGAGGATGTAGGGCTCGGCCAGCGGATTGCGCAGGACCGCTTGGAACGCCGCTCCTACCGTCGCGAGCCCGATGCCCGCGACGGCGCCGAGGAGCACGCGCGGGAGGCGGTAGCCGACGACGATGTCGTGCGCGCGCGACCCGCTGCGGAGGAGATCGAGCGCCGTCGCCGAGCCGCTGCCGAAGGACACCCCCAGCGCGATCGCGAGGAGGAGCGCGGCCACGCTCGCGCCGACGATGACGATGCCGCGCATCGACAGCGCCCGCTCTACGAGCGGTTGCGCTCGTAGAGGAGGCGCAACCCGGTGAGCGTGAGGATGTCGTCGGTCTCGCCGATGGTCTTCGACAGCGGCGCGATGAGCGACGCGAGTCCGCCGGTCGCGATGACCGCGCACGGGTACCCGAGCTCGGCGAGGAGCCTCTCGACGAGCCCGTCGACCAGGCCTACGTACCCGTAGACGATGCCGGATTGCATCGCGTGCACGGTGTTCCGGCCGACGACCTTGGGCGGCTTGACGATCTCGACGCGGGGCAGCTTGGCGGCGCGCGCGAAGAGCGCGTCCGCGCTGATCTGGAGGCCAGGCGCGAGCACTCCGCCGAGGTACTCTCCCTTCGGCGTGACGACGTCGAAGTTCGTCGACGTGCCGAAGTCGACCACGATGACCCCGCCCTTCGCCTTCTCGTAGCCGGCGACGGCGTCGGCGATGCGATCCGCGCCCACCTCGCGCGGGTTCTCGATGAGGATCGCCATTCCGGTGCGGATGCCGGGCCCGACGACGAGGGCCTCGCGCCCGAAGGACGATCGCACCAGCTGGAGCATCGATTCGGTGAGCGACGGCACGACGCACGCGACGATGGCCGCTTGCACCGCGTCGGGCGCGACGCCGTGCATCGAGAGCAGCGTGCGCAGCTGGACCGCGTATTCGTCGGCCGTGCGGCCGCGCGCGCTCTCGACCCGAAACTGATACGCGAGCCGCTCGCCGTCGAAGAGCCCGAAGACGATGTTCGTGTTGCCCACGTCGACTGCGAGGAGCATGGGTTGGCAGAGTAAGCGCGGCGGGTCGCCCGTGGCAAAGGGCGTCGCGCTCCGGGGCGCGCGCTACCCCGCGATACGCTCGGCGAGCAGCATCGCCAGCGCCATGATCGGGTGTTGCGGGTTGACGCCGAGGTTCGTGGGGAAGATCGAAGCGTCGAGGACCCAGAGGCCGCGCACGCCGTGCACCGCGCCGTCGAAGCCGGTCACGCCCGCGTCGGGGTCGCGAGCCATGCGGCAGGTGCCGAAGAAGTGCGCCGCGATGAGCGAGTAGTTGCGCGGATCGAGCGGGAGGTCGCGCAAGAGGGGGATCTCGTCGGGCGATCGGAGGACGTCCGGCCCTCCGTGCACGCCGGGATAGACGCGCATCGCGCCGGCGGCGAAGTGGAGCTCGGCGAGGCGCTCGACGCCAGTCCGGAAGCGCGCCATGTCGGCGGCAGACGGCGTGTAGACGATCCGCGAACGGTCGCCCTGCGGCGCGACCGTGCCCTCGGCCTCCGCGCGGACCTGCACGCCCCAGACCGCCATGTTCGGGTAATCGGCGATCGAGCGCTGGAAACCCTCGCCCAGTCCCGGGAGGCGGACGCCGGCGAGCTCCACGGGCAGACTCACGACCTCCATCTTGAAACCCTGGCCACGAAACTCGTCGACCTCGAACGATTGCGATGCGCCCTCCCACGAGCGGACGGCGTCGCGGTACACGCCCGCCACGGCCGTGCCGGGGTGCGCGCGGAAGTGCGTGCCGACGTGGGCGCGCGGGCCGATGCCCGACCGCCGCAGAATGCATGGCGTCTGCACAGCGCTGGCTGCGAGGACCACGCCCCGACGCGCGGCCACGCGGAACGGCGAGCCGTCGGCACGCGTCCCGGAGACGGCCACCGCGCGGGCCGCGCTCGTCTCGACGAGGCGCACCTCGTGATCGGCGAGGATGCGAGCGCCGAGCGCCTGGGCGCGCGGCAAGTACGTGACCTCCATGCTCTGCTTGCGCTTGGTCGGGCACGCCTCGAGGCAGCGCCCGCTGCCCTGGCAGTCGAGAACGTTGCGTCGGATGGCGTGGCCCCGCCACCCGAGCTTCTCGACGCCGACCTTCATCAGCGTGCCGTTCCCGCCGAGCAGGCGATCGGGCGCGGGGGCGACGGAGAGGTCGCGCTCGATCCGCTCCATACGCCGCTCGAGCTCGCGCAGCGGCACCACCTCGCGCGCGCCGGCCTCCCCGAAGCAGCGCTCGTACGCGTCCTCGGGCAGACGCCACACGATGGCGCCGTTGACGACCGTGGTACCGCCGACGCACCTCCCCTGGAGGATCGGGATGACGCTGCGCCCCATCGCCACCTGCGTCCCGCGGTCGCGGAACAGGCGCATGAAGGCCTCGGTCGCCCCTTGCCCGCGGTCGGCGTCGCGCACGACCGGACCCTCTTCGAGGACGATCACGTCGCGCCGGGCCTCGGCAAGGACGAGCGCCGCCGTGGCTCCACCGGCGCCGCTACCGACCACGACGTAGTCCGCGATCGACTCGGAGGGAGAGAGTGCCGGCGTGCTACCTGCACGCCGGCCGACCGGCGTCGCCGTCACGGCCGCACCGCCGCGACCGGGCCCAGATCGAGGCGCGCACGAACGCCCGCCTGGACGCCCCAGCCCATCAGCGCGACCGCCTTCAGCAAGTAGAACCCTTCGCGCAGAAAGTAGACGCGCGAGTGCGCCCAGCGCCGGATGTACCGCGCGCGCACGCCCGACGACAGCGCGTTCGCCGTGAGGGGGACGCCGACGAAGAGCAGCGGTAGCCAGGTGACCGCCCAGACGACCACGCGCAAGCCGAGGGCGGCTATGAACGGCACGCGGCGCAGGTAGCCGTCGAGGAACGCGGCCACCTCGCGGGCGACGTCGAGCGGTTCTCCGAGCACGTCCGCGAGCACGACCGCGATGCGATGTTGCGCGCCTTCGCTGAGGCCCATGACTTACTCCTCTACGTGGACGTCGCGTACCACGTCCCCCTCCACGACGCCGTCCCAATTGCCTTCTGCACCTCCGATCCAGGCGTATTCGCCGTCGAGGTGCGGCTGCCGAGCGAGCGTCACGAAGATCTGGCTCGAGCCGGTGTCGCGCCCCGCGAGGGCGACGCCCACGTCGAGCGCCTGGAACGGAACGGGAGACGTCTCGCACCGTAGGAGCCGCCCCGAGCCGCCGTAGCCGTCGCCACCGCGATCCCCGAACTGAACGACGAACCCGGGCACGACGCGGTGGAACGCCACACCCGTGTAAAACCCCGAGCGCGCCAGCGCGACGAAGCGGGTGGCCGCGACGGGCGCGAAGGCGGGATCGAACCGCACGCCGAGCGGGCCGGCGTCCGTCTCGAACGTGACACGCACCGGGCGGGTGAGCTCGTGGCCGACCTCGGGAGCCGGCTCGGAGACCGCGGAAGGCATCGGACAGCTGGCGTCCCTCGTCCCGGCGGCGGCGAGCGCCTTTTGCGCGCGAGCGCGGACCGTGGCATTTGCGTCCCGGCACGCGGCCAGCGCAAAGGCGCGCCCCTCCTCGAGGCCGAGCGCGAGCGACGCGTCGACGAGCGCGACCCGCGTCTCGACGAGATCCTCGGCCCAGGGTCGGGCGATGGCCGCGCGAAGCGCCGTCGCGATGCGCGCGTCCGGTTCGTGCGCGGCGGTGGGGCCGGGCGGGGGAGAGCGCGGGTCGAGGGCCGCGCGTCGCTCCCTCACCGCGAGTACCAGCACACGCTCCGGGTGCGCGGCGACCACCTGGGCTGCCGTCGCGACGACGCCTGCCTCCGGGGACGCGAGGGCGTCGCCCAGCGCCCCGATCGCCGCATCGCCCAGCTCGGGATGGCGCTCGACGGCTTCGAGAGCCGCCTCCCGGACGCGCACGTGCTTCGAACCGGCCAGCGCGATCCACGCCGACCGGCGCGCCTGCGCCATGGTACCAGCGTCGAGTATGGCGAGCCGTGCGCGCTCGCCGGCCTCCCCGTCGCCCACGTCGCAGCCGCGGAGGGCTTCGGTGTCCCACGCTCCGCGGGCGAGCCGGACGGCCGCGGCGCATCGCAACGCCGAGGCGCGCACGAGCGCGGGGGCCGCGGCAGGATCCGCCGGCCGCAGGCGCGCGATCGACGCGAGGTCCGCGTCGGCGTTACGGGGCGGATCGGTCAACGCCTCGAGTGTGGCGAGGAGCACGCCGAAGGGGTCTCCCAGCGCGCGACCGTCGAGCGCGAGCGGCGCGAGCACGTGGAGCGCATCGCCGAGTGCGGACTGCCCTGCCTTGCGCAAGGCTGCGAGCGCGTGCGCCGCCTCGGCGCGCTCCGCAGGGGCGAACGCGTCCGAGGCGAGAACGGTCTCCAGGTCGGCGGCCGCGTCGACGCTGCCGGACCGGCCGAGGGCGCGCACGGCAAAGGTGCGCGCCGGGCCTGCGCGAGCCAGCGCGGCCCGGGCCACGGCGAGGAGACGAGCGCGCACGCCGGATCGGCTTCCGAGCTCCGAGCGTGCGAAGGGGTAAAGCGCCGCGTCGAGCGGAGGCGAGCGCTCGGCCGCCTCGAGCAGCGCCGCCGTCGACTCCACGGAGAGCGAGCCGCGCCTCGAGGCGATGTCCGCCAAGGCATAAGCCGCTGCTTCCGGCGCGCTCCCCTGTCGGCGAAGCCACGCGGTGAGCGTCTGCTCGGCTTCGTCGCCGCCGCATCGTCCGAGGGCCCGCAGGAGCGTCGCGTACACGTCGAGTCGTCCCTGCCTGGGGCGCGACGGATCAAGAGACGCGAGCCGCGCCGCCAGCGCGCGGACGTGCGCTCGCGCAACCTCCTCGGAGGCGCGACACGACTCGCCGAGCCCGTACGCGGCCCAGGCGATCACCTCGTCGTCGTCGTCGTCGAGTGCGACGAGCAGCGGCTTGTCGTCGGCGTCGAGGATGCGCGCGAGCGCGCGAGCTGCCCGGCGGCGGACGGCCGGATCGTGGTCGCGCCGCGCGGTCGCGGGAACGTCGCGCGCACGGCGCAGGTCCTCGGCCCTCGCGAGAACGGAGAGGTCGAAAGCGCCGGCGGCGGGGGCCGCAGATCCTGCGGAGGAGGCCTCCGGCAGCGGCGAAGCGCGACGCGAGCACGCCGAGACGAGGGCGAGGAGCGTCACGGCCAGGCACCGGAGGAAGGTCTCTCGCGCGCGCCGCCACACGCGCGTACGCAGGGGGGTCGGGCTCGACGGGGCGGAGACCGTCTCGATGACTAGACCGACGCGCCGAAAGAGCCCACTGGCGCGCGGCATGTGCCAGTCGCACGTGACAAGAGCGACCGTTTCCCGCTCCCGCGCCCGACGGGCGAGCGCCTCGAAGACGAACCTCGCGTTGTCTCGCGTCGAGAGCGAGCATCTTTCCCGAACGATCGCTCGCTCGGGCACTCCTCGGAGGACGAGCTCGCGCTGCATGACGTCAGCCTCGACTCCACCCTCCCACCGCCGTCCCCCGCTCGTTACGACCACCGTCCGGGCCACCCCGCGCAGCTCATAAAGCCGCGCCGCGGCATCAATCCGGCCAGCGAGGGCCCCCGGACGAAGCCGGCCCGCTTCGTCGAGAACCGCGCGGCAGCCGAGGACCACGATCGCGCTGAGGTCCTCCACGAGGACAGGAATACCTTTCTTCGCCGTGCCGAGGTACGCTCGGAGAGTCGTAGCCCGCCCCAGCCCGACAGGAGCCACGGACGAAATGCAGATGACGTTCTGGGGAGTCCGCGGCAGCATCCCCACGCCCGGGCCAAACACGGTTCAGTTCGGAGGCAACACGAGCTGCGTGGAGGTCCGCGCCAACAAGGCGATCCTCATCTTCGACGGCGGAACCGGCCTGCGCCTCCTCGGCAAGAAGCTGCAGAAGGAGATGCCCATCACCGCCCACATGTTCTTCAGCCACGTGCACTGGGACCATATCCAGGGCTTCCCCTTTTTCGAGCCGGCCTTCGTCGCCGGCAACGTCTTTCACCTGTACGGCGGCAACAACGTGTCGCGGACCCTCGAAGAGACCCTCGCCGGGCAGATGGATCATCCGAACTTCCCGGTGCACCTGACCGCCATGGGCGCCAAGATGATCTTTCGCGATCTCCGCGAAGGAGAGACCGTCGAAATCGACGACGGGGCCGGTGGCGTCGCCCGGGTGACGACTGCGAGCGGCAACCACCCGCAGGGGGTCTTTGCCTTCCGCCTGGAGCACGGCGGGAAGGTGGTCGTGTACGCGACCGACACGGAGCACTACGAAGGGCGCATCGACGAAAAGCTCGTCGGTCTCGCGCGCGGCGCCGACATCCTCGTCTACGACGCGCAGTACACCCCCGAGGAGTACGTCGGCAAAGGCGGCATCGGCGGACCGAAGAAGGGCTGGGGACACAGCACCTTCGAGGAGGGCGCAAAGATCGCGCGCGCGGCGGGCGCGCGTCGCCTGGTCCTCTTCCACCACGACCCCACTCAAGGAGACCCCGCCGTCCGCGACAAAGAGCGGCGCGCGCGCGAGGTGTTCCCCGATTCGCTCGCGGCGCACGAGGGACTGACGATCGACGTCTGAAACGAGGCGATCGGCCGGCGTCGCAGCCAACCACGCCGGCACCCTCTCCCGGCGGTCGATCGCGCAAAGGTTGCGTTTCGCAGCCGCGCCGCAGTGCGCCGTTGCGCGCATCATTTACGTGACTCGCGCGATTCTCGCTCGTTACGAATGGCACCGGCCGTGCACCCGCCGTCCAGCCGGGCGGGGGCCGAAAGGAGTGCGGCGATGCTGGCGAACGAGAGCCACGCGGTGCGCGCGTACCGGAGCAGCGTTTCGGACATCGTGCCGCTTGATCGAGAGGCTGAACGCGAGCTTACGCGCCGTTGGCGCGCAGGAGACAAGCGCGCCGGCGACACGCTGGTCACTGCGTGCCTGCCGTTCGTCATCACGATCGCGCTCGAGTACCGCCGCTGGGGCGTGCCGCTCGAGGATATCGTGCAGCAGGGGAACATCGGCCTGCTCCGCGCCGCCGCGAAGTTCGACCTGGATCGCGATTGCCGGCTCGCCACGTACGCTGCCTACTGGATCCGCGCGGAGATCCGCGACTACGTCGTCCGCGCGTATCGCGTCGTGCGCCTGGGCACCACCAAGGCCGAGCGACGCGCGCTCCGTGCATACCGTAAGACCCGTGAGAGCGACGCAAAGGCGCTCGCTCTGGCGAGCGGCATGTCGCGCGAACGGGCCGAGCAGCTCCTGCCGATCCTGGCCGCCCGCGAGGCGAGCCTGGACGCGCACAGCGACGAGCACGGCTCGATGCTCGACCGGGTGGCCGGCGCGGCGCCCACTCCCGAGGACGAAGCGAGCGCGCTCCAGCGCCGCAGGCTGGCGAAGGCGGCGGTGGGCGACGCGCTGAACGAGCTTACCGAGCGCGAGCGCCTGATCGTTCGCGAGCGGCTGATGAGCGACGACCCGCGAACGCTGCAGGAGCTCGGCGTGAAGCTCGGCGTGAGCAAGGAGCGCGTGCGCCAGATCGAGGAGCGCGCGTGCGGAAAGCTGCGAGCCAAGCTCGAGGAGATGCGGGACATCGCTGCGTAGTTTCCTGAGTCGCGGTCGCGGGGGCCCGCTATTCGGGACATTACCTCCGCCTTGCGGCGATAGCCGAGATAGGCTCTCGGACACCATGGCAGGAGAAGAGGTTGCGCTCGTAACCGGGGCCGGTGGAGCGCTCGGAGCCGCGGTTGCTCGGGAGCTGTCGACGCGCGGGTACAAGCTGGCTCTCGCCGACGGTCCGCAGGCGCGCGAGCGTCTCGAACAGCTGGCCGTCTCGGTCGGCGGGGCATGCGTCGTGGCCGGGGACATCGCGCAGGAGTCGACCTGGGTGGAGGCAACGCCGCGCATCGCGCGCGAGCTCGGCGCCGCACCGACGAGGGCCGCGTTCATCGCCGGCGGGTGGCGCGGGGGGAAGCGGCTGCACGAGGAGACGACCGACGACGTCTGGCGCGCGATGATGGGCGCCAACCTCGACACGGTCTATCGCTCGCTGCGCGCCGTCCTCCCGGCGATGGTCGCGCAGAAGCGCGGGAGCATCGTCGTCGTCGGCTCGCGCGCGGCGGTCCAGCCGGCAACGAGCGCGGGCGCCGCGGCCTACGCCGCGTCGAAGGCCGCCGTCGTCGCCCTCGCCGAGGCGGTCGCCGCCGAGGTCCTCGAGCACGGCGTGCGTGTGAACGCGCTGCTGCCCAGCACTCTCGACACGCCCGCCAACCGCGCGGCCATGCCGAAGGCAGATCCGTCGAAGTGGGTGTCTCTCGCGTCGGCCGCGGGCGTCGTCGCGTTCCTGCTCGGCGACGAGTCGCGCGACGTCTCGGGCGCTGCCCTGCCGCTATATGGCAGGGCCTGAGCCAGCGTGCTACGCGCGCGGCCGTGATCCCTCGATATACCCCGACCGATTTCGCGGAGCTGTGGTCGCCGGCGCGCCGGTTCGCCGTGTGGCTCGACGTCGAGCTGGCGGCGTGCGAGGCTATGGAAGACGCGGGCC
This sequence comes from uncultured Myxococcales bacterium, assembly GCA_937998045.1. Taxonomy (GTDB): domain Bacteria; phylum Myxococcota_A; class Polyangia; order Polyangiales; family Polyangiaceae; genus Palsa-1150. The sequence continues at coordinate 1,789 of CALKVG010000054.1, read as the reverse complement.
TCGTGCCCGAGGGAACGGCCGCCGCGATTCGCGCCAAGGACCTCGTCCTCTATCCGGCGCGCATCGACGAAATCGAGCGCACCACCAAGCACGACGTCATCGCCTTCCTCACCCATGTCGAGGAGCTCGTTGGCGCCGAGGCGCGCTGGCTACACCGCGGGATGACCTCGAGCGACGTCCTCGACACGTCGCTCGCGATCCTCCTTCGCGACGCCGCCGACAAGCTGGTCGTCCGCTCCGACCGGCTGCTCGAGGCCCTCGCCCGGCGCGCGCGCGAGCACACGAAAACCCCGATGATGGGCCGGAGCCACGGCATCTTCGCCGAACCGATCACCTTCGGTCTCGCCCTCGCCGGCCACCACGCCGAGATCGCGCGCGCCCGGGCGCGCATCCATGCCGCCCGTCGCGAGATCGCCGTCGGCAAGATCGCCGGCGCGGTCGGGACCTACGCCCACCTGTCGCCCGAGATCGAGAAGCGCGCGCTTGCGCGCCTCGGCCTGGAGCCGGAGACGGTCGCGACGCAGGTCGTGGCGCGCGACCGGCACGCGGCGTTCTTCGCCGCCCTGGCGCTCGCCGCGGCGAGCATCGAGCGCCTCGCGACGAACGTGCGCCACTGGCAGCGCAGCGAAGTAGCCGAGGCCGAGGAGGCATTCACCGTGGGGCAGAAGGGCTCGAGCGCCATGCCCCACAAGCGGAACCCCATCGCTAGCGAGAACCTGTGCGGTCTCGCCCGCGTGGTGCGGTCGACAGTCATTCCGGCCCTCGAGGACGTCGCCCTCTGGCACGAGCGAGACATCTCCCATTCGTCGGTCGAGCGGATGATCGCCCCCAACGCAACGGCGACGCTCGGGTTCATGCTGGATCGCGCGACGAGCCTCGTCGACGGGCTCGTCGCCTACCCTGAGAACATGGCGCGCAACGTCGAACGCGCCGCCGAGCTTTACTTCAGCGAGGGCGTCCTTCTGGCGCTGGTCGAGGCAGGGCTGCCGCGTCAGGAGGCTTACGTCTTCGTACAGCGCAACGCGATGCGCGCGTGGCGCGGCGAAGGCCGCTTCCGCGACCTGCTGGCCGCCGATCCCGACGTCAGCAGCAGGCTCGGTCCAGCGAAGCTCGCCGAGGTCTTCGACCTCGATCGCGCCCTCTCGCACGTCCCCGCGATCCTCGAGCGAGCGCTCAAGAGCTGAGCCCCCTGGACCGGGCGAGGACCATCGCGCGCATCCTTCTCGTCCAGGCGCGCGCCACCAGCGCGGCGACGACGGGCACGTGCCGCGGCTTGAGGCGGCTCACCTCGTCGGCGTAGACCCCCAGGACGGGCACCTCCGCGATGCGCAGACCGCGAACCGCAAGCTGCGAGAGGAGATCGTTGGGGTACCCGTAGCCGGGCCACAGCGAGCCGAGATCGATGCGCGCGCAAGCTTCACGCGAGATCGCCGTATATCCACACTGGCTGTCGGAGATACGCGCGCCGATGGCCAGCGACGTAAGGCGCGAGAAGGCGAGCCCGGCGACGCGACGCGCGATGGGCATAGCGCGCGACAAGGCGGGCGACGCGAAGCGGTTCCCCTTGACGTAGTCGGCTCGACCGGCGGCGATCGGATCGACCAGCGACGGGAGGTCGCGCGGGTCCATCTGCCCGTCGCCGGCCATGACGACGAACGCATCGCGGCCGCCGCCGGCAGCCGCCGCCGCGCGCGCGTAGCCGGTCGCGATCGCCGCGCCGACTCCGCGGTTGTGGTCGTGGCAAGCAACCTCGACGCGCCGATCGCCGACGGCGCGCGCGACCTCCGCC
>CALKVG010000053.1 GCA_937998045.1 uncultured Myxococcales bacterium | reverse complement strand
AGGTTGAGAATGCTCTCTGCCTGAGCGACCTGGAAGTTCGCGAGCGCGCTGGACGCCGCGTCGAGCTGCGCCTGCCTCGTTCCATTTCCGGCGTACTGCCTGCGATGATGCAGCAGCGTGTCGACCAGCTGTAGCTCGTTCTGCGAATAACCCACCCCCAGGATCTGCTGCAGCGCGGTCAGGAAGCCGTACCCGAACTCGCGGGTGGGCTCGATCATCGTCCCCTCGCCGTAGTCGTTCCACGTGGCCAGTTGGATGACGCCGGCGCTGCTGTTCGCGGCGAGCTGGAGCGTCTGCGAGAACGTCCCGGTACCATTGTAGGGGAGTCCCCATCCCGGACCGCCCCACCCACCGGCCGCGTAGAACGTATTGAACCCTGGATAGGCTACTCCCAGCTTCACACCGACCGGGCGATATGCGTAGAAATTCTGGAGGCCCGTCACGAAGTCGGAATAGATCCAGGGGAATTCGCCCTGGGCGTTCGCGCCCGCCTGCTGGGATTGGTACCACAGCGTCAGGAACGTGGGTTTGGTCGGGAACACGGAAAAGATCGCGCTCCAGCTCCCGGAATCGAAGAATGTCTGCGGCCCGAAGTCGAGGAGCAAGGGAGCGCCGTTCACGCGAGCGTAATTGGGTCGCCAGAAGTAGTTGTCGCGGACGTACGCCATGTCGTTCATCGCGGCGCCGATCTCGTCGCCGACGATCCCGGCGTCGTGCGCCAGGGCGACGTTATGATCCTCGTAGACGATCCCGAACTCCAGGCCGAGCTTGGCCGTCCCGGCGATGATCGCTTCGGCGTTCTGTACGTTCTTCGGGTAATCCCAGGCCTGGATTTTCCCCGGCCAGTCGATGAGAACTCCGTCAATGCCCGAATACTTCATGAGGAGCAGCTGGTACTCGATCACGGCCGGATCGCTGGACCCGTACGGGCCGATGAGCGGGTAGTAGTACGACGCGATCTGGCGGCGTCCGGTGCCGTCGACCACGTTGGGGTTCTGGTTGGCCATGGTCCAGTGAATGCCCCACGCACCGTTGCCCGAGGTCGACGGATCCTCGAACCAGGGCATCATGTGCGCGTATACCTTTTTGTCGACACTCTTGGTGACGCCGAGTTCGGCGGAGCTCGCGTGGGACTCCCTCGGTTCGAAGCTGCATCCGGTGACGAGCGTCGTCGCCAGAAGGCCCGAGACAGCCAGCAGAGAGTCGCGGTTGTTCATGGCTCCGGGCCGGCTGCAGTGCAGCGCGCGATCCACATATGGGGTCCTAAGTTTCATGGACCTAAGCGGTCGCGGCGGCGCCGGACGCCGCTGTGTTTTCGGCGATCCTGCGGCGCGGCTCGCCGCACTGGATCCTCTAGGATCCGCTCCACTCGCAGACTCCGCTGACAAGAAGCGGGCACTCCGATCGCGCGCATCTCTCGGGACTGTCACGGGGGTGTCTTCGAGCTACGACGACCATCCGCGACCCCCGCGGCGACGCCTGCCTTCGGCCGTCGTTCCCGCCGCTACGCTCGGTTCGACCGTCGCGACCGACGTAGCCTCGAGCATCGCCCGCGATCCCGAGTTCTGAAGATTCAGGGCCAAGACACCCTCGCGAAACGCAGCGGCAACGTTGCTTCACCGGACCATGGTCGATCGTACCGCTACGATGTGGGGGCGGGAAGGTCGGTACGAAGGATCAGAAGGGGAGCCTGGGCCGCTTCTCCCGCCGGGGACCGTCGACGCTTTCGTTCGGTCGATGCCGGCTCGCTACGCGGTGCTCTTCGAGCCGCGGGCGATCCGCACCCATTCCGCGATCGCGTTCCGTCGCGATGGGCGGGCCGCACACGCCGAGGTCTGGAGGACGTTGCCGGACGGCAGCGCCGCTCTGTGCGTCGTGGCTCAGGACCGGCCGGGCCTGCTCTCGGCCATCGCCGCCACTCTCGTGTCGCATCGACTCGACGTGATCACCGCGCTCGTATTCTCCCGTGTCCTCGAGTCCGGCGAGGCAGAGGCGGTCGACCTGCTGTGGGTACGGCGCAGCCGCTCGACCGACGACGCTCCGATCGACGCGGACGAGGCCACTTCGATCTCCGAGGTGCTCGGCGCCGTCCTGGCAGGGAGGATCGCGGTCGCGGAGATCGCACACCAGGCCGGCGTGTACGACGAACTCGGTGACAAGAGCGTCGTCGTTCGATTCGACGATCGCGACGAGGACGGGCACGCCGTGCTGCTCGTCGACACGACGGATCGACCGGCGCTGCTGCTCACGATCACGTTCGCGGTCTTCCAGCAAGGGGCCGAGATTGTCCGCTCACTCGTACGCACCGCCGGTAAGCGCGTATGGAACCGGTTCGTCCTGGCCGAATTCGGCGGCGCGACGCTCTCCCCCGAGCGCCGCACGCAGATCCGAAGCGCCGTCGTCTCGGCGCTGGCGCTGGGCACGACCGAGATCCAGCGGCAGCCCCCGGCGCACGGCTGAGCGTGTGTCCGCGCGGCGCACCGGTGTCGCCACGGTCCCTCATTGCGCGATGGGGACAGCCTTGGTGACCCACTCCGGAGAGTGGTTGCCTCGCGGCATGGCGGTCGGGTTCTGCTGCGGCAACCACACCGGAGCGAAGCTGGGATCACCGGAGAGCGCGCCGGTGGGATCGACGGCCACCGCTGCGAACCAGAGCTGCGGCTCGGTATCCATTGCCGGCGGGTTGTTGCTCCCGGGGAGCGTCGCGCCGTAGGGGACTCGCGACGAGAATGCGATCCAGTAGAGCTGCTTGCCCTGAAAGCTGCCGTGCGTGGGCGCGAATCGCGGCCACGCGTTCGACCAGTTGTCGTTCTGGCTGGCGTTCGCAAGATAGACGGGCGTCCCGCCCTTGCTGGAGATCATGTGCAGCTTCTCCGAGGCGTCGTCGTACCCGTCGCACGGAGAGAGACCGTACACCTCGCCGGCGGGCGCTCCCGGGCCGTCGCACGACGACTCGTTGTACACGACGAACTGGCTGTCGTCCGAGATCGACGGGTAGTGCTCGGTCTTGCCGGACACTTGCGGGACGAGGCGTGTGGGTTTGCCGAAGTTCGTATTGCCCGTGACGGAGACCGCCCAGATTTCCGAATTGGGTGTCTGGTCGCCGTTCGTGTCCGCCGTATCCATGGGGTAATCGGCTATCGGAGTGGGGTTCGGCACCCATCCCGTGAAGACGAGGAGGTCGCCCTTCGGCGACCAATAGGGCGTCGAGGCCAGTTCCATGCCCAGGTCGGCGGTGAAGAGCGCGTTGGGCGCGAGGTTCGACAGGTTCGCGTCTGCGCTTCGCAGCCAGAGCTGCCCCTGTCGCTCCTGGACCATCGTCGTGCCGTCGGGCGAGAAGGCGGTGAACGCGGCGAAGGGCTGGTTGGGGTTGGGGTCGGTGGCGAAGAGGCGCGTGGCGATGGTCTTCTTCGTGGCGACGTCGATGAGCGCGAAGAGCTCCGGGCCGCTCCCGCCGAACGTGAGCCCGATCTTCGCTCCGTCCTGCGAAATGGCGTGGCAGCCGAAGCATTGCGTGCTGTTGGTCGACGCCGGCGGGTCCATGCTCTGCTCGTCCGAGGGCATCCCGTTCGCGCCAAATTGCGTGAAATATTGTTGTGGCGGGGCGCCCGGCGTGTCGAGGTCGTAGCGCATGATGAGCGTGCTGCCCGAGACGATGTCCGCGCTCCAGTAATAAAGGCCGCCGTGAAGCTGCGAGCTCGACCACCGAGCCGAGATGGGCTTGCTCTCGGCGAGCGAGCCGCCGCCGGGGGCGGCGAGGCGCACGGTCTCTGTCAGCTTCGAGCCCTCGCTCGCGCCGTCGAGCACCTGCTCGAGGCTGGACGGGACCTGGATCGTACATGCATTGGGAATCGTCGGGTTCATGATGGGGACGCACTGCGCGTAGACCTTGAGGTCGACGTTGTCGCCCTCGAACGCGATGCGGCCAACCGTCTGCGACGGGGTCGTCGGCACGACTTGAAACGCGATCGGGCCGAGCTGATAGGGGAACAGCGCGCCGTCGAGCGGATAGGCGATCGCCGGTGTACCTCCGCTCGGTGTCCCGTCGAGATCGCCCTGGGTAACGCCCATGCCCACGACGGTGCCCGTCAAGTTCACGGTGACCGTCGCCGGATTGCTCGTGACCGAGCCCGCGAGCGCCGTGACGGTGAAGCTCCCCGGCGCGAGGGACGAGAACGCTCCGCCGCGGACGACGGCGATGTCGTTCGGCGAAACCGACCACGCTACGCTCGCGCTGACATCCGCCGTGTGGCCGTCCTGGAACGTGCCCTCGGCCTTCAGCTGGGTCGTTGCTCCCGGCGCGGTCACGGGATACTGGAGCGTGAGCGTCGTGGTGGTCGGCGTCAGCGAAATGCTCGTCAGGCCCTGGATCGGGGGCGGAGCCGCGTCCCCTCCGCCGAATAGACCTCCGTCACCGCCGGCGTCGCTCGTGGGAGTGAACCCGGATTGTTTGTTGGCGCCGCAGCTCCAGGCTGCGGCCGCGCAGGAGACGACCAGGAAGAGGAGCGCGCCGTCGGCGAGCGAGCGCAGCGAGCGGACCTTCGCGGCGGCGGATCGGGTGGTGCGAGTCGGGCTCATATCTCTCCGTTCAACGAGGAATGCACACGGTGATTACGATCCGGAACGCAGGTGGTTGCGTCCGCGGCGCCGGCGATCGCGTCGATTGGATCCCCTCGCACGCAAGAACGAAGCGTGTGGTCGATTGGGGTACTCCGTTGGCCGCGGGGCTTCGCAGCGCGCCCAGAACCCAAGAATGGAACCGCGCGACGGTACGCTCGTCCAATCTCAATCGCATCTCTCTTTTTCGGTGCGCCTATATTAATTGGTCAAAGTCTTTACTTGACTGTCCAATGGACGTGACAATCGAGCATCGAACGCAGCGAGGTAGCGCGAAGTGCGGTGCGATCGATCGCACCCCGCGACACCCCTGCCCCTGCC
>CALKVG010000052.1 GCA_937998045.1 uncultured Myxococcales bacterium | reverse complement strand
GGGCCGACGGGGTGAGCACCGAGATCCTGACGCTCGGCGTGGCCGACGGCGGCGTGGATGCGGCGAGCGAGTGAGAGAGGAGCGAATACGACCATGCGACTTCATCGAACGATCGGGCTTTGGGTTCTACTTGCCGCTGGCTGCTCCTCGAGCAGTAGCGCCGACAGCGGCGGCCCGGGGATGGGAACGACCGCGTCCTCCGGATCCGGATCCTCCGGCTCAGGGCCCGCCGGGCCGAGCGCTCCGCCACCTCCGGCAAGCAGCAACCCGCCGTGCGTCATCAGCGCCGATTGTCCGGCCGGCGAGCACTGCGACCTCTCCGAGTGCACGCAGGATTGCAACTCCGTGGACCCGTGCACGGGGCAGCTCACATGCTCGCCACGCGCGCGCTGCTCGCCTCCGGGAGCTCCCGACACGGACCCCACGCCGAGCGGCAAGTACGTGGGTGCTCTAACGGTCACGCCGCAAACGGTTCTTCTGACGGATCGAGACACGAACCTCACAGTCAAGCTGTCCGCGACGGGCACCGACGTGGTGCGGTATCGCGTCGAGCTCGACGGGCCGCAACTGAGCATCGCGCAGCCGCGCGGGCAGTTCACCGGGTCGACCGACCTGAAGGTCGCGGTCGATGGCTCACAGCTCAAGGCGCGCAACCTTCCTGGCACGATCAAGGTCTTCACGACGCTCGGCAACGCAATCGTGAACGCGCCGATCCACGTGGGCATCACCGGCTCGTACAAGGGCAAGCTGACCTACGACGGTGGGCCCATCAACCTTGGCGAGACGCATCTCGCGCTCGACATCCTCGAAAGCAGCGGCGACGTGCAGATGCGCGTCGACTCGCACAACTCGATGCTCTTTCCCGCGACCGGCAGCGGCGAGACGACCGGACGCGGCAGCTACACGCTGAGCGGGGGCGTAGACGCGACCGTTGGTCAGGTCATTCCGGCGAGCTTCGGGGGAGCGCGCAATCACTTCCGGCGCGACGTCGGGCGGCAAGTTCGTTTTCGCCTCACCCCCGACTCGCTCAACGGCCTCTCGGGAACGTTCGACGAGACGATCGTGGGGCTGTTCGCGGAGCCCGTCACGACCTCGGGTCACGTCGCGCTTCAATACACGCCGCAGGACAGCGACCCGAGTTTCACGCTGGGCGCCGACGTGACGATGCCCGCGTCCCCCGCGCAGACCCAGACGTGGGATGTGGGCAGCGTCTTTCCCTGGCAGGCGGGTTCGTGCGGCGCGAGCCCGTTCTGCGGGAGCGGCCAGTGCAACAGCCAGACGGCGACCGAGAAGCAAGTCGCGGCGCTGGAGCAGACCTACGCCAATCCCTTGGCCGCGGGCTTTCAGACGATGACGCCGGTCGACCCGACGAAGCCCTTCTTCGCGGACATGGCGTCCAACTGCCAGGCTTCGCTCGCCGCAACGAGCCTGGCCGACTACCAGGCGAGTGCGCAAGCGCAGGCATGCGGCCTGGTCGCGGGTACCGCATGCGCCATGCAACTGGCCACCGCGTACACGAGTGCGGACGCGACGCTGGCGCTCGCGGTCGGGCGGCTCACCCAGGAGACGCTCGCTCCCGGCCTGCTCGTCGCCAAGAACGAGATCGTGCAAGCGCTCGACGACTCGTTCGTCGGCGGTCTCTCGCAGGAGCAGGTCGACTACAACGCGGCGACCACGACGCTCGCTCCGTTCGCGACGTGGGTGACCCAGCCGGCCATCCTCGAATACCTGCGCGGGATGCCGGTGGCGTCGGCGAAGGGCGCCGATCCGGGCACCGACACGCAGAGCCAGGTGCAGTCGTTCCCCGCGGCCCGGGCGCTGGCGGACCTCTTCTTCACCATGTCGACGATCGACGGCGAGACCGCGCGGGTCGCTGCGGCGAGCGGCGACGTCCAGACGGTCACCTCGAGCGCTCAGCAGCGCGCCGTGCTCGCGTACCTCGAGTCGGCGACCTTGAGTGAGATCCTCAAGGAGTGGACGACCGCGCCCCCGTCGGTCGGAGCGAAGTTCACCGGCGTGCTCACGCCCCTAGACCAAGGGTTCACGGCGACCATCGAGGGCGCCGACGTTTTCGGCATTCCGGACGGATTCGTGCCGTTCGTCTACCGACCCGAGGACGTTTCGAAGGGAGCCACCAACTTCGAGCAGATGCTGGCCGTCGCGTCCAACGACGTGAGCAACGAGCAGACGCTCGAGACGCAGTTCCTCGCCAACAACCGCGCATACGAGGCGCAGGCGGCACAACTCCAGCAAGAGCTCCTCAACGTCCGGACGCAGTACGACGAGCGCATCGGCGAAATCTGCGGGACCGCGTTCAACCCCGCGCAGGTCATGGGCCCCGACGACTGGAGCAACTGCGGAGCCAACAACGCCGGAAGCTACGGCCTCGCCCTGGAGAACATCGACGAGGCAACCGCCAAGCTCCAGTCGGCGCAGACCAACGCGGCGGGCATCCAATCCAAGATCCAGATCGACACCAACGCCCTTGCGGCGACCCAGCAAGTGCACGCCGATACCATCGCGTTCATCGATCAGACCGGCAACGACATCGCCGCGATCGACTACGCGGACAGCATGATCAACGCGTTCAGTCACGCGATGGACGTGGCGTCCCATGCGGATCTGCTCAACGCGGGAGCGCCGCTCGCGGAGTCCGCCGTGGTCTTCGCGCTCGACTCCGCCAAGGCCGAACTCGACCTGCAGAAGGACCAACTCCAGACCGCGCAGACCATGCAGATCCAGCAAGCGCAGGCGCAGGTCGAATACATCCAGGGCATGGCCAACATCCAGAAGGAGATGATCGACCTCGGGCAGGCGACCGTCGACGGCACGCAGCAGATCATCGCGGTCGTCGAGGCCAAGCTCGCCGCGCGCAACCTCTTCGACCAGGTGCAGCAGATTTGGCAGGACCGGCAGCGTCAGATCGACGTCATTGACCACGATCCGACGCGCGACCCGAGCTACCGCCTCTTGCGCGACTCCTACGCGCTCAACGTGCTCGGCGCCCGAGCCGCGGCGCAGACGGAGCTCGATCTGGCCGGACGCGCCCTCGAGTACGAGCTGAACGTGTCGATGGCCAACCTGGACGGCGCGGTCCTCAACGCGCAGAACTCGACGAGCATCGGTCAGCTTCAGAGCTGCCTGCGCAGCATCTTCGATAGCTCGCGCGTCGCGTACGGCTCGCCCCAGGACTACGTGACCACAGTCTCCGTACGGCAGATGCTCAGCATCCAGGGCCCGCGCAAGGACGAGGTGACCGGACAGACCCTCTCCGAGGGCGACCAGTTTCGCGAGCTCCTGCTCAAGAACCAGAACCTGGACGGCCGCGGAGGCGTGGGGCTGACCTTCTCGACGAACTTGCAGGCGGGAAACGGCCTCTGGGCCTCCGACGTCTGCAACGACCGGATCGCCAGCGTGCAGGCGCAGCTCGTCGGCGACTTCCTGGGCGACAACCAGGCCCAGATCAACCTGGCGATGGGCGGCGGAGGAGTCATGCGCGCGTGCGACTCCGAACAGCTCGTGAGCTGGTCGCTGGGCAGCGACAGCGCGGGCGATCCGACCGCGTTCGCCGTGGTCCAGGCGGGCGTCAACACGTTCGGAGACGCTCCCGCGAACACCTCGCTCTTCGGCCAGCCGGTCGCGCGCGCCAACTGGGTGCTCGTCGTCCCGGGCGGGCAAGACGCGCCGACCAACGCGGACGTGGACATCACGCACATCGACGACGTGGTGCTGAAGTTCGACCACAAGGCGCTGCCGCGCCACACGTCGCCCATCTCCGTCGACCTCTCTTGTCTCGCCAACGTGGGGAAGTGACCATGAACCGAAAGCTTCTCATTGGGCCGCTTGTTGGGATGCTCCTTCACTGCGGAGGCGCAGGCCCCGCCGCGACGGGGACAGACGCGCAGTCGCCGCCGCCGCCTTCGCCGCCGTCGGGCCCGGATTCGTCGGACGCCCCGGAGGCGGGCGCCTTCGGCGATGACGGTGGGGCGGATGGGGGCGCAGCGGTCGACCCCGATGCCGGCGACGCCGTGGCAACGGACGCGCAAGCCGACGCCTGCACCCCCGGCGTCGACGAGCCCGACGACCACGGCATCGACGCGAATTGCGACGGTGCCGACGGCATCGTGGGGACGGATGTGTACGTGGACCCGGGTGCGGGCCAGGACACCAACGACGGCACTCCGAGCACACCGCTGCGAACTCTTCTCGCGGCCCTCACGCTCGCCACGTCTCGGGGCGGCCGTGTGCTCGTCGCCGCGGGGGAGATCGACGGAGACTCCCTGTCCGTCGCGGGGACCTGGAGCGCCTTCGGCGGGTACGCGAGCACATTCCTCGGTACCCCATCGCGCGCGCTGACGGTGCTCAAGTCGTCGTCTTCGGGGTTGCTGATGGATCAAGCGACGACCGCTCGACTCGTGCACTTCACGGTGACGGGCGGTACACCGACCGATCCCAAGCAGCCCTCGGCCCACGCTCTCCGATCGAGAGTGGGCAAGCTTTCGCTCGACGACGTGGACATCGAGTCGGCCGACGCGGCGCCCGGCGTGGACGGCGCCTCGGGGGCAGCGGGCCAAGCCGCCGGTTCGACGTGCAGCGGCGCTCCGTTGCCGCTCTTCGCCCGGGGAGCATCCTCGGGGCAGTTCTCGCCCGACGGAACGACCCCACCGGGGAACCTGAGCACTCCCAGTGCGTCCCCACAAGCCAGCGCGGGAGCCGTAGGCACGGACGGCGCCGATGCAACGGCCGACCTGCGCATCGCCGGCGATCTGGTGGCCGGCGACGTCGGAACGGCGGGCAAGGCAGACGGTAGCCCGGGTTTCGGCGGTGCGGGTGGTGGCGAGGGCGGGCTTTCGACGCAGTGGGGGTACCTCTACATCGACAACGGGAGCGGCGGCGCGGGCGGCTGTCCCGGAGGAGGCGGTGCTCCCGGACAAACGGGAGGAACCTCGGTGGCCGTCCTGGTGCTCGCCGGCCAGCTCGAGGTGACGCGCTCGAAGATCGGCGCGGGCCTCGGTGCAGCCGGCGGCGACGGCGGCAGCGGTGGCCCCGGCGGATCGGGCGGTCTCGGCACCGCCCCCGCCGGGGGCATCCCCAGCGGCGCGATCCCTCCGACGTGTCCGACGCCCAGCACGGACAAGATGGGCCTGAAGTGCGCGGCCTACGGAGGTCAAGGCGGCAACGGGGGTACCGGCGGACGCGGAGGGGGCGGCGCGGGCGGCTGGTCGGTCGGCGTCCTCCTTGCGGTCGGCGCGTCGG
>CALKVG010000051.1 GCA_937998045.1 uncultured Myxococcales bacterium | reverse complement strand
ACGCGTAAGATCGTCGGCAGCGTCAGATGTGTATAAGAGACAGCTGTCGCCCGACGGAACGGCCTCGATCGTCGCGTTTGCGTTCTCCGGCAAGGAAGGGGACGTCATCGCCGCGCCGCTTCGGCTGACCGACGGCTTTGCGGTCGTCCAGCTCAAGCAGCACAAAGCCGCCACCTACGACGAATTCGCCAAGGATCGCGAGACCTTCGAAGAGGAGCTCGTGCGGGCCAAGCGCGACGAGGCGCTCTCCCTGTACGTCAAGCGGCTACGCGAGCAGGCCAAGAACGACCTCAAGATCGACGAGTCCTTCATCCTGGAGGCGAAAGTCGACGGCGGCACCAGCGAGGACGAGGACGAATACTGATCCCATGCAGACGTACCGAACGAAGACGCTCGCCAACGGGCTCCGCGTCGTCGTCGCGCCGCTTCCCCAGCTGCATCGGGCTCACGTCGCGCTCTGGTCCCGAGTAGGGTCTCGCTTCGAGCGACGCGAGGAGAACGGCATCAGCCATTTCCTCGAGCACATGATCTATCGCGGGACGCGGCGAGTGCCCAACGCGCACGCGGTGAACCTCGCGTTCGAGCGCCTCGGAGGGTCGCTCTTCGCGTCGACCCAGGTGGACCACGGCATCTTCTCGCTGACGCTGCCGCCGGAGTCGCTCGACGAAGCGTGCGAGTCGTTCGGTGAGGTCCTGTCGCAGCCCGCGTTCCTCGACATCGACATCGAGCGAGGGATCGTCCTGGAGGAGATCCTCGAAGACCTCGACGACGAGGGTCGTCAGGTCGACGCCGACAACCTGTCGCGCGCGCTGATTTACCAGGAGCATCCCCTGGGCTTCACGATTACGGGCGGCGAGGCGCACGTGCGGTCGTTCGATCAGTCGGCGCTCCGGCGCTGGCACGATCGGCACTACACGTCCGAGAACGCGGTGCTCGTCTTCTCCGGTGACGTCGACGTGGAAGACGCCCTCCGGCTGGCGGAGCGCGACTTCGGATCGCTCGCGCGCGGCACGCGCGTCGCCGCGGACGAGCCGCAGCACGCGCAGCGTGAACCTCGTTTGAAGATCGTCGACAACGTGTCTAGCCAGACCGAGCTCCGCGTCTGTTTCCGCGCGTTCTCGGAGAAGCACCGCCTTCGGCCGGCGCTGGACGTCCTGATGCGCGTCGTCGACGACGGGATGTCGACGCGCCTCTACCACCGCCTGTGCGACGCCCGGGGCCTCTGCTACGACGTCTCCGCGTCGTACGACGGGTACGAGGACGACGGCGTCGTCGACGTGGCCGCGGGCGTCCAGCACAAGCGAGCCGCGCGCGTCACGCGCGAGATCCTCACGATGTTCGAGGAGCTGGCGCGCGAAGGGCCCACCGCGGAGGAGCTCGAGAAGGCGCGGCGTCGCATCGCGTGGGACGCGCGCTCGATGGCCGATTCTGCCGAGGAGACGGGCTCGTTCTACGCGGCCGGGGTGCTGTTCGACCGGTTCCAGACGCCGGACGAGCACGTCGGCGAGCTGCACTCGGTGACTGCCGAGAGCGTACGCGACGCAGCGCGCGAGCTCGCTCGGCCCGAGCGCCTGAACGTCGTCGCTGTCGGACTGCTCGAGGACGGCGACGACGATCACCTGGGCCGCGTCGTCGAGGGGTGGGGCGGCGCTTAGGCTGGTCCCCGGCATCCGCGGGGGACCTCGAGCACCTTCGCGAGCACGACGTGGCGCGATCGCGCACGGCCAGTCCGCGCTGACGGCGCGCCGTAGGTCGTCAAACGGTGCAAGGCCGCCGCGCTGCTCGGCGCGAGCGATGAGCCCCGCAAGCAACGCGGCCGGAGCCGTGGGCCGCTCGGGCCTCGTCCGCACCCCGATGGACCGCGGTCTGCAACGTCGGCCCGCGCCGCCAGTCGGTCAACGGATGCGCTGAGAGGAGAATCAAAAGGGGGGTCCCATGGTCTTCCGTGTCCTGAAGTCGGTGCTCCTGTTTCTGAGTCTCGGCACCCCGTTCGTTCTCCTGGAACAGAAGTTCGCGGCGCACCGCCTCGCCTACCCCGCCGTGCTGGCTCGAGACGTGAGCGCCTACGTCGTCGTCGCGTTCCTGGGGGTGCCGACCGGCGCGATCATGAACTCGTTTCTCGAGCACGTCCCGGTGCTCTCCCTGTTCCTCCGCGTGCCGGTTCTGTCGCCGTGGGCCAGCGTTCCGCTCGCCATCGTGGGCAGCGACTGCGCGATGTACTGGACGCATCGCCTCATCCACACCGCGCCGCTCTGGTGCGTTCACCGGTGGCATCACGCGCCGCGCCACATGTACTGGCTCGCCGGCGCGCGCGCGAGCTTCACCCAGGGGGTCGTCTACTCGTTCCCCTTCCTCGTCTACATCGGATTCCGGGTGCCGCAGGAGGCCCTGAGCGGGTATGCGCTCGGCGGCATCCTGCTAAACCACTGGATGCATTCGAACCTCGGGTTCAAGTGCCGCTGGCTCGAGTGGATCTTCGTCACCCCGCGCATTCATCACATCCATCACAGCAGCGATCCGGCTCACTTCGGGCGGAACTTCGGGAGTCTCCTCTCGATCTGGGATCGAATGTTCGGGACCTTCGTCAATCCGGACGAGGTGAAGAAGCCGCTGCAATTCGGCATCCCCGAGGCCGTGCCGGGACCGCGCCTGATCGCGGGTGTTTGACGTCTTCCGCGAGCGCCTACGTCGCCGCTTTGGAGATAGGCCCTAATGGCCTTCCTTCAGCTCGCCGATCATCGAGAGGATCGTCTTCTTGGCGTCGCCGAGGACCATCATCGTGTTCGCCTGGAAGAAGAGCTCGTTCTCCACGCCGCTGAAACCCGGGTTCATGCTGCGCTTGAGGACGATGACGCTGCGCGAGTGCTCGACGTTGAAGACCGGCATCCCGTAGATCGGGCTCGACGGGTCCTTCTTGGCGGCGGGGTTCACGACGTCGTTCGCGCCCACGATGATGACGGCGTCGGTCCGGGCGAAGTCGTCGTTGATGTCGTCCAGGTCGAACAGCTTGTCGTAGGGCACGTTCGCCTCGGCCAGAAGGACGTTCATGTGGCCCGGCATGCGCCCGGCGACGGGGTGAATCGCGTATTTCACCTCGACGCCGCGTCGCTCGAGGGACGCGGCGAGGTCGCGTACGGCGTGCTGCGCCTGGCTGACGGCCATGCCGTAGCCAGGGACGAAGATGACGGTCTGCGACGCCTTGAGGACGGCGCCGGCGTCCTCGACGGTTGCCTCGTTGTACGACTTGGCGATCTGCGGCGCGCCCTTGCCCCCGGGCTCGAGCGCGGTTCCGAACGCACCGAAGAGGACGTTGGCGAAGCTGCGGTTCATCGCCTTGCTCATGAGCATCGACAGCAACAAGCCCGAAGAACCGTCGAGCGCGCCGGAGATGATGAGGATCTGGCTCCCGAGCGCGAACCCGGTCGCGCACGCGGCCAGGCCCGCGTACGAGTTGAGGAGCGAGATGACGACGGGCATGTCGGCCCCGCCGATGGGGAGCACGGCCATGACCCCGAGCGCGAGCCCCACTCCGGCGATCCCGAAGAAGATCGCGTTCATCAGCTGATGGTCGCCGCCGGTCGCGTGCAAAAAGACGATGTACCCGACGCCCCCGATCGCGCCGAAGAAGAGGCCGATGTTGAGGTAGTTCTGGAACTTCCAGGTGACCGGCGCCCCGGTGATGACGCCCTGAAGCTTGCCGTACGCCATGAGGCTTCCGGTGAACGTCAGGAAGCCGAGGAACGTCTCGAACCCGAGCGCCCCCATCTTGAACAGCGTGAGCGCCTCACTCTCGCGCATGTATTCGGCCACGCCGACGAGGGCCGTCGCCAAGCCGCCGAACGCGTGCGAGAACGCGATTCGCTCGGGCATCTTCGTCATCGGGATCCACGCGCTGATCGCGACGCCGATGGTGCTGCCGACGAGGATGCCGGCGATGATCCACTCGTAGGTCACGATCTCGCGGTGGAGGAGCGTGCCCACCACCGCGATGAGCATGCCCACCTCGCCGAGAACGAGGCCGCGCCTGGCCGTCTGCGGCCCGGACAGGCCGCGCAGGCACAAGATGAAGAGAACGGCGGCGGTGATGTAGCAGAGGCTGAGCAGGACAGCGGTGGGCGTCACGAAGCCTTACCCTCCCCGAGCGCCTTCGGCGGCGAGGCCTGGACCGCGGGCTCACGCTTCCGGAACATGCGAAGCATGCGGTCGGTGATGAGAAAGCCGCCGACCACGTTGATGCTCGCGCACGCCACGGCGACGAACCCGAGGATCTCGCTGAGGCGATGGTGTGAGCCCGCCGCCAGCAGGGACGCCACGAGCGAGATGCCGCTGATGGCGTTCGTTCCGCTCATGAGGGGCGTATGCAAGAGCGCCGGCACGCGCGAGATCACCTGGTATCCGACGAACGTCGCCAGGACGAAGATGTAGAGATTGAATACCCACTCGGCGGTCATTCGGCTGCCCCTGCGCTCGCTGCGACCGGCGCCGGCTCCGCGAGCTCCTTCACTTTCGGGTGAACGATGGCCCCTTCGTGCGTGATCACGCTGCCGGCGACGATCTCGTCCTTGAAGTCTAGCTTCCACGCCCCGTCCTTGGTCACGTAGAGGAGGAGCTTCTCCATGTTTCGCGAATACATCTGGCTCGCGTGGGCGCACATACGGCTCGTCACGTCGGTCTGACCGATGATCGTGACGCCGTGCTCGACGGTGTTCTCGCCGGGCTTGGTGAGCTCGCAGTTGCCCTGCTGCTCGGCCGCGAGGTCGACGACGACGCTGCCGGCTTTCATCCCGCGCACCATGTCGGCCGTGAGGAGCACCGGCGCGCGCCTCCCCGGGATGAGCGCCGTGCAGATGACGACGTCCGCCTTCGCGGCGTGCGTGGCGATCGCCTCGGCTTGCTTTCGCCTGGACGCGTCGCTCAGCTCCTTGGCGTAGCCACCCGCGCCGGCGGCGTCCTCGGTGTCGACCTCGACGAACTTCGCGCCAAGGCTCTCGACCTGCTCCTTGACCACCCTGCGCACGTCGAACGCCTCGACGACCGCGCCGAGGCGACGCGCCGTGCCGATCGCCTGGAGGCCGGCCACACCCGCCCCGAGGACGAGCACCTTCGCCGGCGCGATCGTCCCGGCGGCGGTCATCAGCATCGGGAAGAACCGAGGCAGAGCCGCGGCCGCCATGAGCACGGCCTCGTAGCCCGCCGCAGTGGCCTGCGACGAGAGGACGTCCATCATTTGCGCCAGCGTCGTCCGCGGGATCATGTCCGCGGCGATCGCGGTCACCTTGCGCGCCGCGAGCGCCCGGACGAGCTCGACGTTCACGAGCGGGTAGAGCAGGGACACGATCGCGCTACCCTCTTTGAGCTCCGATATCTGCGCCGGCGTCGGAGGACGAATCTGAAGGACCGCGTCGGCATCGGCCAGCAGCGCAGGGATGGCTCCGTCGATTCGGGCGCCGGCCGCCCGGTATTCGTCGTCGCTGGCGAACGCGGGAGCCCCCGCGCCCGCCTGGACGGAGACGTCGACCTTCTTCGCCATCAGGCGCTTGATCGACTCGGGCACGATCGCGACGCGCCTCTCTCCCTGTGCCGTCTCCTTGCGGACTGCAATCCTCATGGTGCCGGCGCCATTAGAGTTTGCGGTCCCGCCGTGGGTCAAGCACTCAAGCTGCGCAGCGGCCACTCTCGAGACGCCGCGACCCAGAAACACGGATGAGTCAGTGTGGAACGCTGGGCGTTTCGGCGGCGTCGGAGACCTGAGCGCGCGCGAACTGCGCGACGATGCGGGCGAGCTCCAGCGGCTCGGTCCAGTGCATCATGTGTCCGGCGCCACTGAGCTCGGCGCGCTCGAGGCGCGCGAACGAAGCCAGACGCTCCTCCTCGTCGAGCGGATGCCACCCCAGCGGCCCGCCCGAGACGAAGAGCACCGGGCAGGTCACGCGACGAGCGAAGGCCCGGTACGTGGCCGCGTAGAAGGGCACCGGGGCTCGCGTCGTATGCAGAGGGTCGGCGCGCCAGGCGAGGTGGCCGTCTTCGCGCGCCGCAGCGAGCGCGTCGAGGCGCGACGCGAGAACGTCGGGCGGGACGCGCGGGTGGTTGGCGGCGAGGCGTTGCTGCGCTTCGGCACGCGAGGCGACCGTGCGGTCGCCGCGCGCGCGCACCATACGAACGCCGTCGACCCATGCGCGCATCCGCGCGGGGGCTTCGTCGGGCGACTGATCCGGCGGGCCGACGCCCTCGAGAAGCGCGAGGGCGCCGGTCCTCTCCGGGAACGTGCCGGCGTAGAGCGTGGCGATCGTCCCGCCCATCGAGTGCCCGACGACGAGAAGCGGTGACCCCGGCGGCACGAGCGCGTCGACGATGTCGGCCACGTCGAAGACGTAGTCCGGGAAGTGGTAGTAGCCGCCGGCCGGCACGCGGGGCCCTTCGCCGAAGCCGCGAAGGTCCGGTGCGAGGACGCGAAGTCCCGCGTCGGCGAGAGCGGGCGCGACGAGGTCCCACGTCGCCGCGGCATCCATCACACCGTGCAAGAAAAGGACGGTGACGGTCGGCGCGGCCGGCGGTGGATCGTCTGCGCACCACTCGAGCACACGATGAGTGATCGCGTTCGCCGGCACTCGGAGAGAATTCGCGCGAGATCCCACGGGTGCAGTCTGCACATAGCACGGGGCGGCCGACGGCGTTCTTCAGAGCCTTCTCGCCTTCTCGCCTTCTCGCCTTCTCGCCTTCTCGCCTTCTCGCCTTCTCGCCTTCACAGCCTTCACGGGCGTTCGTTCGAAGCGGGCGCCGCGGAGCGCGATTTATCTACACACGCAAGAAATGCTTCCCCGGCAAAGCCCGCCGTGTTCCAGGGGCATCGCGTCATTTCACCGCGAACGTGAACTAAAGTCTCCGTCGAGCCTCGTTTCGCGCATGCTCCTTTCTCTTGAGAATCCCCACAGCTAACGTATGGGGCCGAGGATTGCTTCGGTTGCCTCGCTCTTCGGACGGCGACAGTCTTGTGGATCCGGTACGCCGGACCCCCTGACCCGCGGGACGACCGCCCGAGAGAGCGAAGCAGAACCGCGATCATTCGGCTCACCGAAGCGCCGCGCAAGCAGTCAACTCACTGGAGAAGCGAGGGTCAGGATGTCCGGAGAGCAAAACGTTCTGGGTCGACGAAAGTTGCTCGTCTTGGGCGCGGCGGCCACGGTGACGCCGGCGTGCAGCGGGGCCGACAACCCGCTCGGCGGCCCGTACGGCGGCACAGCTTCGACCGAGCCCACTCCCACGGAGGGGACCGA
>CALKVG010000050.1 GCA_937998045.1 uncultured Myxococcales bacterium | reverse complement strand
GTCCGCCGAGCTTGCCCTCCGTCCCGACCTCGCGCGCGACGCGCGTCACCTCCGAGGTGAACACCGAGAGCTGGTCGATCATCCGGTTCACGAGCTGCGCCGAGCGGAGAAACTCGCCCTCGAGCGCGCGCCCGTCCACCTCGAGTGCCATCGCCTGTGTGAGGTCGCCCTTGGCGACGGCGCCGATGGCGCGCGTGACCTCGGTCGTCGGCCACACCAGGTCGTCGATCAGCGTATTCAGCGAGACCACTTCGTCGGACCACCCGCCGACCGCGCCGGGCACGTTCATGCGTTGCTTGAGCTTCCCCTCCTTACCGACCACGTGGCAGACGCGCGCGATCTCGTTCGACCGGCGGGCGCTGACGGCGAGGATCTGATTGAAGAGGTCTGCGATCTTCCCGTCGATCCCGGCGTAATCCGACGCGAGTCGGACCGAGAAGTCGCCGTCCCTGAAGCGCACGAGCGCGTCGAGCAGCTCGCGCGGGAAGGCGCCCTCGTGGTGGCCGTTCGTCGTGGGCGCCGGTGGCGCGAACGCACCGGTGGACGCACCGACGGAAGAATGGGAGTCCGGATCGAGGACGTTCGCCATGACGGCTCCTTTAGCCCCTCGTTTCGTCGGGAATCGGCGCGGTGGACAAGAGCTTCTGCAGGTCTCCGCCCGTCGTATCGAGGGCTCGCACGATCAACATCCGTGTAACGTCGGTTCGAGACACCGAGAGGCCATAGGCACGGAGGCGTTCGACACACTCGTCCACCCGTGCGACGAGGTCCGGAGACAGACGTAGGGAGAACGGCTTCTGCGAGCGTCGCATGGAGGCTGCGAGCCGCTAGCAGCAGCCGTGCCTGCTTAAACTATAGAAGAAAACGGCCTCGTCTACGAGGAGTGCGGCGTAGCAAGGAGGAGTGCGGTGTAGCAAACGGCCACAGCGTGGCGGCTCCGCGCGGTGCGTGGGGCGCCTCGACGCAACTCATCCCGCCCGGACGGTCGTGGGCGCATGGGAGCCCCTGCAGAGCTCTCGCCCTGGATGGCGCGGCCGTAGGGCGGTGCGAGGCGGCGTACACCACGCGCTATGCTCGCCGGCGTGTCGGGAGTGGAGCAGCCCACCTTGCACGCGCTCGTCGGCGGCCGCTGGAGCCTCCTCTGCGGCAGGTGCATGCTGCCCTCCATCCCCGTCGACGGCCCCGAGGCCGCGCAAGCGTGGGCGACGCTCAAGCGCCTGGGGTGGTCGTATTACTGGCCGGGGGGCAATACGAACTTGACCGGGTACGCGCTCTGCCCGAAGTGCTCGCACGAGCCGGAAGCACCCGTGAGGAAGCGCAGACGCCGCTGACCGTCGGGCACGACGAGGGGGCGGAGAGGTCGTGTCCCGAGTAGAGGATTTGGGCGCGAAATTCCGACTCGGGACACTAGCGGCTGTCGGCCTCCTCGCTCGCAGGCGGGCAGACCCAGTGCGCGCGGTCGCTGAAGGGACGGTCTGCGCAGTAGCACGTGGCCGGCGGGCACACGTCGCCGCTTTCGGCGCAGCGCGGTCGTCGCTGGATGGCTCCGACGGGGTTGCACTCTTCCCCGGGATCGGCGGCCACGGTCGCCGGGGCCACCGGAACTTCGTGTGCAGCGCATGCACCGAGCAACAGCGTGACGTACCAAGGACGCATGGGGTGGTGCCGAGGCACGGCCCGGGCCCGATCGTGCCGAGACGGACGCGAGGGCGATCCACCTCCGGAACGCGGGACGTGCCCGTCCGGCAGAAGAACTCGGCAACCCTCGCGTGGGAGTCTGCTAGAAGGCTTGCCCGGCCCGGCCGAAGTGGCGGAATGGCAGACGCAGCGGATTCAAAATCCGTCGCCGGAAACGGCGTGAGGGTTCAAGTCCCTCCTTCGGCACCGCGGAGTTCTCCGATCGGAAGCGCGACTGCGCGAGCGCCCGCCATGTCGCCGCGCCTGGTCCTCGCTTTTCACAGCGGCGTCCTAGAGCACCACAAGCCAGCCGACCGCTCGAAGCAGTAGCCTGCCCACGCCTGGGACGCGGCGCGGAGCCCATCCCGGAACATCGGGGGGACCACCGGGGTTGCGCGCCACATGGCGGGCAAAGAGAAAAATGAGGCAGCCGAGTTGTTCAGCGACGTCTGGCAGCGCGGCTCGTATTCGGGGTTCAGCCGGAACACGTCCGGAGAGACGTCCACCCCCTTCTTGGAGGCGTTTCTGCGGCACGTGCGGGCACTGGGCATGCCGCGCCCGCGCGTCGTGGAGCTCGGCGCGGGTTCCTGCGACCACGCGCTGCGCTGCGCGCGCGAGGACTTTTCGACGACGGCGGTCGAGTACAGCGGAGTGGCGGTCGCGGCGGCGAGAGAGCGCGCCGCCGGGTACCCGAACCTCTCGCTCGAGATCGTCCAGGCAGACCTGTTCGCCTTTACGGCACGGCTCGGCCCGGATTCCTGTTCCGGAGTCTACGCCAATTCCGTATTCCACTTCCTGTCGGCAGAGGAGAGACGGACGCAGTATCGCATCCTTCGGAACGCGCTCGTCGAACGGGGCGTGCTCGGAATCTCGTTCAAGGCTCGCGGCGACGCGCTCGAAGCGCGGGGATCCGTCGTTCGCGACACGGCTGCGGGACCCGTGGTCCAGGGCGACGACGGCATACGCCGCCTCTTCGTGGAGCGCGTCGATGCGCTCGCGGATGAGATGCGCGTCGAGGGCTATGCGGTCCGCGAGGTCGTCCGGTGGTCGGTGCCGGGCTACAACATCTCGCAGCAGCGGGGGGAGTTCGTCGGGATTTTCGCCGCTCGCTGAGCCGGAAGCGCCGGCTCACGACGGCACCCGACTCGGCGGGCGGGGCGCGTGCAGCCCCTCGATGACGCGCGCGCCTCGCTTGAACGTGAGGTAATTCCAGAGCCACTCGAGCATGACCGCGAAGCGATTGCGGAAACTTATGAGGTAAGCGACGTGCACCAGCGCCCACGCGAGCCACGCGATGTAGCCGCTCACGTGCAACCCGAAGACGATCCCGACGGCACGTCGTCGGCCGATCGTCGCCAGCATCCCTTTCTCGAAGTAGCGGAAGGCGCGGCGCTCCTTCCCGCGGAGCGTGCGCCGGATCGCCCGCGCGGCGGCGCGCCCCTGCTGGATGGCGACCGGGGCGACACCCGGCAGGACCTCGCCGCCCTGCTCGACGTGGGCGATGTCGCCGACGACGAAGGCGTCCGGATGACCTGGCACGGAGAGGTCCTCTTCGACGATGACCCGACCCTGTGGGTCGTGCGGGGTGGCCATCTCGCGCACGATCGCGGTCGGCCGCACGCCGGCTCCCCAGATGACGGTGGCTGCCTCAATCCGCTTGCCGTCGGCGAGAGTCACGCCGTGCCGGTCGATGTCGATCACCCGCGACCGCAGTTGGACCTCCACGCCGACCTGCCGCAATAGCTTCTCCGCCTTTGCGGACAGGTCCTCGGGGAGCGTCGGCAGCACGCGCCCGCCGGCCTCCACGAGGTGTACGCGCGTGAGGCGCGGGTCGATGTTGCGGAAATCGCGCGCCAGCGTGATCTTCGACAAGTCGGCGATGGCACCGGCAAACTCGACGCCGGTCGGCCCACCTCCGATGACGACGAACTCGAGCAGGCGGCGTCGGCGCACGGGGTCGCGCGTCCACTCCGCCTCTTCGAACGCCAGCAGGACGCGACGGCGGATCTCGAGGGCGGAGTCGAGACCTTCGGGCTGGGGGCGAGCGCCGCCCACTCGTCGTGACCGAAGTAACTCGGCTCCATACCCGTCGCGACGACGACGAAATCGTATGCGATCGCGCCGTGATCGGTGACGACGCAGCGACGACCGAGATCGACGGCGCTCGCCTCGCCGAGCACGACGCGTGTGTTCGGATAGCGCGAGAGCACCGAACGGATGGGTGCCGCGATGCTCGGGGCCGAGAGCGCCGCCATCGCGACCTCGTATACGAGCGGCTGAAATACGTGGTGGTTTTCCCGGTCGACGACGACGACGTCGGCGGGAGCGCGGCCGAGACGCTTCGCTGCCGCGAGTCCACCGAATCCCGCGCCGATCACCGCTACCCGCGGGCGAGTCCCGCGCTGCGCGAGCGACCTTTCGGACATTGGGCGTTCTCCGCGCACTCGGGTCAGGGCACGCCTCCTGTCGTGACGAGGACGTTACGGTGCGTGCTCCGGCAGCTCGCCGCGAACGAACGCCGCCACCCGGGGGTGCTCGACCAGCGCGAGGTCGTCGTAGAGCAGCTCGACGTAGTCGTTCGGGTCGAACGCGCGGAACACGAGCATCGCCGCCTCAAGCAGCCGCTCGTCCACGAAGAGCGGCACACCGAAGACCCCTCCGAGCGGCGGCAGTGGACCGACCGTGCCCCGGTGGTGCTCGGGCAGATCGGAGGCGTTCGACTCGATCACCGTCGCTCCCGTCGTGAGCGCGAACGCGGTGTAGTTGATGGGCGCGCCCGCGGGGACACACGCGAGGGCCGGGTTGCCGTCGACGAGCACGACGTGCACGTCGACGAGCTGCGTCCCCGGCGCGAGTCGGAGGGCTACCCTGGGCTCCGACTCGGGCGATGGATACGACATGGCGCGGAAGGGCACCCCTGCTTGACGCAGATACCGGACAACCTCGTCGATCATGCCCGTCGTGCACGCAATCGCCGGGCCCGGGAGGACGCTCTCGAGCGAAGCGCCGAGCTCGAGGCGCCGCGAGGGACAGTCGCGGTGCTGCGTGTCCCGGCCGCGCTAGGCGGCATGTTCGATCGCGCTCGTCAGCGTGTCCGGGTCCCACGGCATATCGAACCGCTCCGAGTTGATGAAGAACGTCGGCGTACCATTCACGCCGCTCCGGACGCCGGAGCTGAAGTCCACGCGAATCTTGGGGATATGGACCTCGTCCCGAAGCTCCTGCGCGAAGCGCACGACGTCCAGGCCGACCGCCTCGGCGTAGGCGAGAAGATCGTCGGGGTCGAGCGCGCGCTGGCTCTTGAACAGCGTGTCGTGCATCTCCCAGAAGCGCCCCTGAGCACCCGCAGCCTCGGCCGCTTCCGCCGCCATCAGCGCGTGGGGGTGGGTCTGGCTGAGCGGGAAGTTGCGATAGGCGAACCTGACGTCATCGCCGACGCGCCGAAGCACCTCTTTCAGAACTCCGTACGCGCGCCCGCAGTACGGGCACTCGTAGTCGCCATACTCGACCAGCGTCACGGGAGCGTCATCCGGACCGAGCACGTGGTCGCGGCGATCGACGGGCTGCACGAGCCTGTTCATGAGAGCTCCTCCTTTCCTCGCTTGCGCGCGCGCGCTCTCGCACGCTCGCTGCAAGGCGACGGCCAGCCGCCCCTACTTCGCCTGCGCCGTCTCCAGCCACTGCGGATGCTGCGCGGTCGTGTCGAAGCGGCCGGTGGTCTTGTACTGCTCGTACTTCCCTCTCCGCGCGGCGTACGCCAGGCGCGCGAGGAGCCCCACCTTCTCCGCGTCGGTCATCGGCTCGAAGGTGAGCGCCGTGTGCAGCGCCTGTTGAAGGACGCCTATCGAGTCGACGCCCGTGATCACCACTGACGCGGGAAGACTCAGCGCATACCGCAGACACTCGACACCCGAGACGATGCCGCTCTCGAGGATGACGCCCGAGCCCATCGGCTTCATGCCGAGGATGCCGATATGGTCGCGCTGGAGGACGGGCAAAACGAGCTTCTGGAAGCTGTCGTACTGCGCGTCCATCACATTGAGAGGCATCTGCACCGTGTCGAAGCGGAAGGCGTGTTTGCGCGCTTCGTCGAGCATCGACAGGTGGATCGCCGGACTCTTGTGGCCCGTGAAGCCGATGAAACGCGTCTTGCCCGCCTCACGCGCGCGGATGAACGCCTCGATGGCGCCGCCGGGGCCGAAGACGCGCGCGGGATCGGTCGGGCGGATGACCTCGTGGATCTGCAGGAGGTCGACGTGGTCGGTGCGAAGGCGGCGAAGCGACTGATCGAGCTGCCGGGTCGCGGCCTCGGCCGTACGGCCGTCGAGCTTCGTCATGAGGAACGCCTTGTCGCGGCGGCCCTGGAGCGCGCGCCCCATCCGCAGCTCGCTCTCGCCGCCGTTGTAATCCCAGCTGTTGTCGAGGAACGTGACGCCCCGGTCCATCGCTTCGTGGACGATGCGCATCGCGTCCTTGTCGCTCGGCACGCCCAGATGAAAGCCTCCCAGGCCGATGCACGAGACCTCCGCCCCCGTTCGGCCCAGGCGGCGCATCGGCATCGGGACGCCCGCGGGCACGAGGAACTCGTCGGGCGCAGGACCTCCGCCGATCGGGTCCTTTCCGGGAGAGGCTCCCTGCATCAGCGTGGCGCCGCCTGCGCCTCTTCGGGTGCACGCCGCCAGGGCGACAGCAGCGCCGGCGACCTTCAGGAAGGCGCGTCTTGATTCGTCCGGGTTCATGGGTGGCTCCGTCGAGCCAGCCGGTCAACCGGTGGCTCCGTCGAGCCGCGTCCGTGCAGCCGATGTGCCGCAGCGGAAGCTCAGAAGGTGACGACGCTCCGGATCGACTCGCCGCGGTGCATGAGGTCGAGCGCGTCGTTGATGCGCTCGAGCGGCATCGTGTGCGTGATCATCTCGTCGATGCGGATCTTCTTCTCCATGTACCAGTCGACGATTCGCGGGACGTCCGTGCGCCCGCGCGCGCCGCCGAAGGCGGTCCCCTTCCAGACGCGCCCGGTGACGAGCTGGAACGGTCGCGTCGCGATCTCCTCGCCGGCCCCGGCCACGCCGATGATGACGCTCGTCCCCCACCCCTTGTGGCAGCACTCGAGCGCCTGCCGCATGACGCGCACGTCCCCGATGCACTCGAAGCTGAAGTCGGCGCCCCCTTTCGTCAGGTCGACGAGGTACGCCGCGAGGTCGGCGCCCACCTCTCGCGGATTGACGAAGTGGGTCATCCCGAAGCTCGCGGCGAGCTCGCGCCGCCGCGGGTTGATGTCGACGCCCACGATCATGTCGGCGCCCGCCATGCGCGCCCCCTGCACGACGTTCAGGCCGATCCCTCCGAGTCCGAAGACGACGACGTTGTCGCCGGGTCGAACCTTCGCGGTGTTGATGACCGCGCCGATGCCGGTCGTCACGCCGCAGCCGATGTAGCAGACCTTGTCGAACGGCGCGTCCTCGCGGATCTTCGCGACGGAGATCTCGGGCAGGACGGTGAAGTTCGAGAAGGTAGACGTCCCCATGTAGTGGTAGAGCGGCTCGCCACCTTCCCGCGCGGGGAGCGAGAGGCGGCTCGTGCCGTCCGGCATGACTCCTCGTCCCTGGGTCGCGCGAATGGCCTGGCAGAGGTTCGTCTTCCCGCTCGTGCAATAGGCGCACTCGCGGCATTCGGGCGTGTAGAGCGGAATCACGTGGTCGCCCTTGCGCACGCTTCGTACACCGGGACCGACGTCGACGACGACGCCAGCGCCCTCGTGCCCGAGGACCGCCGGGAAGAGCCCCTCCGGGTCCTTTCCCGAAAGCGTGTAGGCGTCCGTATGGCAGACGCCGCTCGCCTTGATCTCGACGAGCACCTCGCCCGCCTTCGGTCCCTGCACTTCGATCGTCTCGATGGCGAGCGGCTCTCCTGCGCGGTGTGCGACGGCGGCGCGAGCTTTCATCGGTGAGCCTCCGGCCATTGGAGCAGCTCAGGCGAGAAAACGCGATCCCAACCCCTCACAAGTTGTGGTAGACGGGCTCGGCACCAACGCCGTGCTGCCTCACTCACCATGATCGAGGTACGCGAACTCTACAAGTACTACGGCGAACACCGCGCCGCGGGTCCCCTCTCCTTCTCGATCGAGAAGGGCGAGATCGTGGGCCTTCTCGGGCTAAACGGCGCCGGCAAGACGACAGCGCTGCGCGTCCTCGCGTGCGACCTCTTGCCGTCGTCGGGCACGGTGATGGTCGACGGGATCGACGTGGTGGATCAGCCGCACGAAGTCCGGCGGCGCATCGGCTACCTGCCGGACACTCCGCCGCTGTACGGCGAGATGACCGTTCACGAGTTCCTCGTATTCGCGGCGCGCCTGAGGGGCCTGTCCGCGAGCGACGCCGACGGGCGAGCGCGATCGGTGGAAGAGGCCGCGCAGCTGGAGGGCGTGCGCGACGAGCTCATCTCGTCTCTGTCGCACGGCTTTCGCCAGCGCGTGGGGATCGCCCAGGCGGTCGTCCACCGCCCACGCCTTCTCATCCTCGACGAGCCCATCAGCGGCCTCGATCCGGTGCAGATCGTCGAGATGCGCCAGCTCCTGCGCACGCTGCGCGGAGAGCACACGATCGTCCTCTCGAGCCACATCCTCACCGAAATCAGCGAGACCTGCGATCGTCTGCTGGTCCTCGGCGAGGGTCGGATCGTGGCCGCCGGCACGGAGGAAGAGCTTTCGAGAGACCTACGCGGCGGCGCGCAGGTGGAGCTCAGCGTGCGGACGGACGACGCGGCGGGTGCCCGCGAGGTGCTGTCGAAGGTCGAGGGCGTCCGCCGGGTGGAACCGCTCGCTCCGCGCGAGACCGGCCCCCGCGTGGTCTCGTTCCGCGTCGAGGCCGAGCGCGACGTGCGCGAGGCGGCGTGCCGTGCGCTGGTCGAGGCGCGGCTGGGCGTGCTCGAGATCGTGCGCAGGAAGAACGAGCTCGAGTCGATCTTCCTGCGTCTCACCGGTGCCGACGGCGCGGAGCGCGGTCGAAATTCGGACGATAGGGGGAGCGCCTCGTGAGCGGCGCGCTGCTCATCGCACGGCGCGAGCTGCGCGCCTATCTGCGATCGCCGTTCGGCTACATCGTGGCCGCCGCGCTGCTCCTCATCGACGGCTTGCTTTTCCAGGCGTTCGCGCTCGGCGGGGGGGCGCGCCTCTCGGCCGACGTCCTCCATGACTTCTTCTACTTCGCCAGCGGCACGACGATGGTCGCCTCGATCCTCCTGTCGATGCGCCTCCTCGCCGAAGAGCGGCAGACGGGCACCCTCGTCCTGCTCAACACCGCGCCCGTTCCGGATTCGTCGATCGTCATCGGCAAGTTTCTCTCGGCGTTCGTCTTCGTCGTCTTGCTCACCGCGCTCACCGCGTACATGCCGCTCCTCATCCTGGTGAACGGCAAAGTGTCCCTCGGTCACATCGCCGTGGGATACCTGGGGCTCCTGCTCCTCGGGGCGGCGTCCGTGGCCATAGGCCTCTTCGGATCGGCGCTCGCACGCAGCCAGGTCCTCGCCGCGATCATCGGCGCGGCGGTCCTCGTGACGATGCTCCTTCTGTGGATCGTCGCCAGGGTCACCGATCCGCCGCTCAACACGTTCCTCGCGGCGCTCGCCCTCCACAACGAGCGGCAGAACGCCTTCATGCGCGGCCTCTTGCGGCTCGAGGACGTCGTCTATTACCTGGCGGTGACCTACTTCTTCCTCCTCGCGGCGACCAAGACACTGGAGGCGCGGCGATGGCGGTGAACCGCGGGCTGTCGGCCGGAACGCCCCCCTGGGTGGTCACCGGGCAGGTGATCGCGCTCGCCTTCCTGTTCCTCGGCGAGCGGGTCTTCTCGAGCATCGGATGGCTGCGCGAGACGCTGACCGGCGCGGGCGCGGTCGCTCTGCTCACGCTGACCGGCCTGCGGTGGATCGCGACGCGTGCGACCGACGGCGAGCGTCGCTCGGTCGAGCGGGCCCTCGCGATCCTCTCGAGCGTCACCGTCCTCGCGGTGCTCGTCTACCTGAGCACCGCCGAACCGTTCGACGGCCGCCTGGGCATCGCGAAGCTCGCGACCGAGACGCGCAACCGGTACGAGGCAGCTGCGACGGTCGTCTGGATCGCCCTCCTCGTCGCCTCGCTCGTCCCCCTGCTCTTCGCCGAGCGCGCGCTCTTCCCGATGAGGCGCGCCGTTCGCGTGGAGTGGCGGCGGGTGCGCAGCGCCATGACGGCGGGCTTCGCCGTCGCACTGGCGGCGGTGTACGGGGCGCTCTTTTGCTTTGCGGCAGGCGAGCTCGAGGTCAAGGCGGACTTCTCGTACTTCCACACCGCCCGACCCAGCGAGTCGACGCGCAAGATCGCGGCGAGCACCGACAAGCTGCGCGTCCTCGCCTTTTTTCCTCAGCCGAACGAAGTAGGGAACGAGGTGATTACGTACCTCCAGGGCCTCGAGAAGGGGCTGCCGAATGTCCAGGTCGAGACGCACGATCGCCTGCTCGACCCGCAGCTCGCGCAGGATGCGAAGGTCACGTCGGACGGCGTCGTCGTGCTCGAGCACGGCAATCAGCGCGAGACGATCTCGCTCGGCACCGACATCCAGACCGCCCGGCCGAAGCTCAAGACGCTCGACGCGGACTTCCAGAAGGCGCTGCTGAAGGTCGTACGCGAGAAGAGGACGGCGTACTTCACCGTCGGCCACGGGGAGCTCAACGAAGCGCAGCCCACTCCGCAGAACGAGGGGCGTACCGGCAAGGGCGCGCGCGCGATCCTCGAGCGGCAGAACTACGTCGTGCGGGATCTCGGAGCTTCCTCGGGCCTGGGCGCGGACGTGCCGGAGGACGCGACGATCGTCGTCGTGCTCGGCCCGCAGCACGCCTTTTTGCCCGAGGAAGTCCTGTCGCTCAAGCGATACGCCGAACGTGGCGGCAAACTCTTCCTCGCCCTCGAGCCGGATCCCAAGGGCGACTTCGGGCCGCTCGCCGAGATCTTCGGCCTCACGATTTCGCCGTCGACGCTGGCCAACGACAAGGTGCATATGCGCCTGCGCTTCAACGACTCCGATCGCATCGTCCTGGCGACGAACCGCTTCTCGTCGCACGCCTCGGTGTCGACATTGAGCCGTGTGGGGACGCACGCGGTCTACCTCCTCGGGGCAGCTGCGCTCGACAAGAAGCCCGGGGCGGACAGCGCCCTCCGGGTC
>CALKVG010000049.1 GCA_937998045.1 uncultured Myxococcales bacterium | reverse complement strand
GATGGGGCGGGCGGGCCTGCGCGATCGCGTTGGTCAGATCGACGTGGAAGAATGCCTCGGGATGAGTCTCGAGCACCCCGTTCGACTCGAGGGGAGGGCCTACGAGGCTGTACAGAACGTCGACCGCACCGCTCGAGTCGAATCGGAACTCGTCGGTATAGGAATCGGGGTCCAGCTCGTTTCCCTCCGGGCCCATGATGAACGCGAAGCCGTCGGCATCGGTCCGCAATCGAACGAGCCCGCCGTCGCCCTGTTTCCAGTAGACCCAGGCGTTGGCGAGCGGGGTGCCTTCCGTCGCGTCGGGGTCGTCCGACGTCTCCAGGAGAAGCATCGCGATCGTCACGGCGTTCCCCCTAGAATTTGTAGCTTCGGACAGCGAGAGGTGGCGGGAGGATGAAAGCGTCCATCGGAGCCGAGAGCGTAGCTGTCGCCGCACCCCAAAACGAGCGAGACACTGGTGGCGGTGGGGGCGAGCGACACGGTTGTGGCGGGCACAAACGCCTCAGGGAAAGCCACCCGCAGATCGAACGGCTCCGCGAGCAGCGCCAGCCACGAGATGTCGGCGCGTGGAGCGTGTTCGGTAGAGCCGCTATGCCAACCCCTGGACCGGCGCTCGACCTGCGCGAGTAGGACGAGTCGTCCGCGCGCCGCATCCGACCAGGCGTCGGCGATCCGGATCGAAGCCCCTTCGCCGCCTTGAACGATGGCGTACGTGCCAACGACCCGCGGCGCCTCGGGACCATCCAAACGCACGAAGAGTACCCCGGCCGCTTCCCCATTCTCCTCCATGAGGACGACCAGTCGGCGCGCGCCTGCCAAATCGTAGGCGACCTGGCTCGTGATCCCCCAGCGTACAGCGGTGGCCCCCGGATCGAACGGCGGAAAGCCCGGATAGGGTTGCCCCGAAACCAGCGGAAGTATGCCTACGAACCCGAGGTCGTGCGGAGCGCTCGGCGGCCCGGCTTCTGCCGGGGTCCCGCCGTCTGGCGTCTCGCCTACCTTCGGGAGGGCATGCGCAGGTGCCTGGAGTTCGGGGGCGCGGGCTGCGGAGCAGAGCGACGGCGCCGGGACCGACGACGGTGCCGGGGGCGGACGCTGGCATGCGCAGATCTCGGAAAACGCAAGCAGGGCGCCGAGCAGGGCCGCAAGCGCGCACGTCGCGCGGAGATCAGTTGCCATAGATCTCCTTGAGCTTGTCGCGTGTCGCTGCGTCCAGGTCCCCGGGCGTCGCCGGCGTCAACCCCTGGTCCACCTGGAACGCTTTCAACGCGCGGACGGTGTCCTCACTCATAACGCCGTCAACGTCGCCGGGGTCGTAACCCAGGTTGACGAGGCGAGCCTGAGCTCCAGAGACACCTTGGTCGGCGGCGCTCGCGTCAACGGGGGGCAGCCCGGAGAGATCCAGGTCCCACGTGTAGTACGCCGTCTCTAGCATCCCATCGACGGCGTCGTTCGGGATGGTGCATTGAAGCGTCCCATCGTCGTCCGTGACCCCGGCAATCGTGCGATCGCCGCACGTAAGCGTGAACTCAGTCTCCGCAAGCGGCGTTCGGTCGAGACGCTGGAGCACCAGCCGAAGCAGCCGACCGGGGTAGTCGACTGGTAGAGGGTCGAACTTATAATGGTGCAGCCGGTAGATCGGGCAAACCCCCGGCTGGCATGTCTGGGGGCTTGGATGGCAGGGAAACGTCGGCACTTCGCCCGGATCGAAGAACAGAATCTCCACTCGGCGGTTGGTCGCGCTTCGAAACTGATCCTGGTCGGGCGCTTCGATGGGATGATTTTCTCCGCAGCCGACGGCCGCGTGAGCTGAATCGACAAACGTGATGCCCTGCTGCAGCGCAGAGAGCCCCGCGTCGTCCGTGCCGAGGAGGTCACGCAGCTCGCGGGCGAGCACGTCGAAGAACGCACCCCATGTCTGGCGCCCCACTCCACCATCCACGTCGATGGTGGCCTGAAATTCCTGGTTGTATTGGGCTTGGAAGCTCTTCACGGCCTGCGCCGTCTTCGGTCCGCCCTTGTTGTCGACGCCGCCAGGATCGCAGTCCCACCCGAGGCTGTCCGCCGTGAACGTGAGGATACGCTGGTAGTCGGCCACGCAGTGCTTTGCGGCAGCACTCGAGACCCAGGCATCTCGGTCGCCAACGAGCGCTGCGCGCACGTTCTGCGCGCGCAGGCTCGAGAGCGTCAAATTGTAACCTGGCGTACCTACGGTATCCGTGTGCCCGGCGATGACGACCAGCTGTTCGGGGTGCGCTTGCGCGTAGCGGAGGCATTCTCTCAGAACGGCAAGTCCAGTGATGCGGGGGTCGCCGGTATCTGCTGCGCCAGCGTCCGGCAGGAACACGGCGCTGTCGAAGTTGAAGTGGACATCGGCGACCTCGAGCCGGAGCGCCGCGCATCGAATGAGGATGACCAGGTGCGGTTCATCGGTCGGAAGATGGAGCGGAGTCTTCTCCAAGTCCCGAAGCTTGACCCTGAAAGTCGCCATCGTTCGGCCGAGCCTTGTCGCTACGTTGCCCGCGCCGCGCCAGCGCGAACGCTGGGCACGATACACGAGGTTGCCGAGTCGGTGGAGAACGCGCGAACCCGCCTCGATTCGGCTGGACAAGGCGTGGCAAAGTAGCAGCATAGCCGGGGCACGATGGTCCCCAGCGTCGTGGGCTGCTGCTTGTTCTCGAACGAGGGAGCCGCGCGTCCATGAGGGGCTGGCGCCGCGCACACGAAAAGTTCCTGTACCGCGGCGACTGGTGGTGGGTCGCACGGTGGCATGACCAGGTCCCTGAGGAGGAAGAGGCCGTGCGCCTCTCTCGATGGGAGGCAGCGGATCTCGTCGCGCGCTGGTGCCGCGACCTGCACGTCTGGCCACGGATGTTGGATCTGTATCAGGAGGAATTCGGGCCGATCTACCGGGCACCCAGCGACGCAGAAGTGGAACACCAGATCGAACCGGCGCTCCGCCGCGCGTTCGAACGCGGTGAACTCGTCGCGGTGCGCGAGCCAAGGAAGCGCATCGCGTTTCGCCGCCCGCCAGATGACCCGCCGCCACCGCCGCCCGCGCCTCGGCCGCCGGTACGTCAGAAGCACTACCTGGACGTCACCGTACAGAATGAGGATGGGTCGGCGGCAGCCGGCAAGCGCTATCGCCTTCAGCTACCGGACGCGCGAAACCAGCCGGGGCTCATCGACATCCCTGGGCGGATCTTCAACCCGGACGTCCCCGAGGGTACCGCCTTCTTCTGGATCCTGTCGGACAAGGCCGAGACCATCGCGGGCGAGGACATCGCTCCGCCCACGCCGGCACCAACCGATACGCAGACCTTCACTGTCCGCCTCGTCGACGAGCTGGGCGTCCCCGTCTCCGGCGTACCCTTCACGATGCAGCATGGCGGAGCGTCCGACACTGCGACCACGAACGACGACGGCGAGGCGCAGATCGCTGATGACGCGGCCCAGAGTGCCGTCGCAAGCTTCGCGGACTCGGCGGCACTGAGGGAAGGTCTGCGCGATCGCTGGAACGCTCCGCGCGACGGCGACGTGCAGCAAGACTCCGACGACGTCACCGTCTGCGAGCTGCACGGGGACCTGCCGAGCGTCACGATCGCGCCGGGGGTCACCCAGACGATCAGCGTGCAGCCCTACGTCGAACGCGGGCGCCTCATCGGCGGTTACTTCGACACGAGCAAGAGCTTCCTGCTCCCCTCGGGGCTCGACGGTGTGCGCGCGATCGTGTCGACGTACGGCGACAATGACGGCGCTGCGCTGCTCATCGTGGGCCACACCGATTCGACCGGGGCCGCCGACTACAACGACCAGCTGTCGCTCGAGCGCGCGAACGCGCTCAAGGATTACCTCACCGAGAACGTCGACGGGTGGCTGCCATGGTACGGGTCGACGCAGCCTGCAGAGAAGCGATGGGGCGTGGGGGAGGACCAGGCAATGATCGGCGCCCTGCCCGACGCAGGAACGCGCGACGACAGCGAATCGCCCATCGCGTGGTACCGCCGCACGCGCGGGATGGCGCCCGGCGAGAAGCCGGACAAGCCGATGCGCCGCGCCCTTATCGCGGAATACATGGGGCTCGAAGGGACGTCGCTGCCCGATGGCATCACGGTGGTGACGCACGGCTGCGGTGAGAACTTCCCCGCGGACGCTGTGCCCGATGGCGTTGCGGAACCGGAGAATAGGCGGGTCGAGGTATTTTTCTTCGACGGGGTGCTCGGCGTCCAGCCGCCTCCGACGGGGGACAATTCGGGGCCGGGCGCGGTCGACTATCCAGAGTGGGTCAAGAGGGCGAAGGCCACGCGCGACCATGAGCTTCAGCCGACCGATCGTCTCCTAATCCGGCTTCACGATGACAACGCGATGCCGATTACCTCTCCGGTGCCGTATCGGATCACGCTGGGTCAGACGGCGGGCCCCGCCGGCACGTCAGCGGATGGGTGGGTCACAGTTGCCCTCCCCGAGAACTCGTGTCCCGACCGGATCCTGGTCGAATGGGGAACACCCGCCGCGGATGGCTCGTTTCCATTTGCACAAGAAGTCGCGGTTGCATGCGGCGCCGGGACTGATCGCGTCCAAGCAGGGGCTCGGTTGAGCAACCTGGGATACCAGGTCGGGTCGGACGATCTCTTTCGTAGCGCGGTGCTGCAATTTCAGGATGACTATCAACTATCCGAGCACGGGATCGCTGCCGACGGCCGCATACCCGCGGAAACAAAGGCCAAGCTTGATGCGATTTTTGATGGCGACTGCGACGCAACGCGTCCACCCCCCGAGTCAGCGAGCGGCGACGACGCCAACGAGGACCTGCCGGATCCGATCGCTGACGGGACGGGCAGCTGTTTCGCCTGAACCGAACGCAGGTTGATACATGGGGACGACCAGGACTCCCGCGGTTCCGGCAGCAACCCGCTTGCGCGTTCGAGTGCGAACCAGGGCCGGTCGCCCAATCCCGGAGGCCACCGTCGATCTCGACACCGGTGCGAAGGTGCTCTCCGGCAAGACCGACAATCGGGGATTTTTCGCACAGACATTGACCAGCGCCGACTTGGCCGCTGCAACTCCTCCCGGATCAATCACCGTACGCGTTCGTAAGCATCACCACGGACCAGATCCCGGCATCGGCGGGACCGTGACGTCAGGGATTCTGTCCGTGACGGCAACAGTCGACTCCTCCGGGTTCGACCCGTCCACGCCGGGCCTGGCGAAAGATGCGCAGGGAGGGTTCCTCGATTGTCTTCTCGTCGACGGTGGGTACGCGTTCGCGGCAGACTCGTTCATGACGCTGGCCAGGCGCTTGACCGACGACGAAGTCCAGAAGGAGTTGATGCTGCGGCATCACCAAGGGCATGTGACGCTCGATGCCGCATCCGACTTCGTTTTCGATCACGATACGAGCATGGGCGAGTTCGACCCCTGCGATCCAGCCAAGTGCCACATCCTTCGTCCACTGGCGAGCACGCGCGTGTCGTTGGCGAGTCCCGTGATGGCAGGCGTAAGGTTCTTCGCCCTGACGAATTTCAGCCCGAGCCCTCCGCAGTCTACGAGCGATGTCATTCCGGGCCAGCGCTTCCTGCGCGATGCTTTTGATTGGCAGGCCACCGCTCTTCGCTTGCTGGACCAGCGCCATATCGTAGGCCTCGTGCGCATGTGCTCCGAGTTGAGCAGCACGCGGGGCATCGTTGCTCTCTACACCCAGGGAGTCAGTGGCGACACAGTGCGACCCGACACGCACGGCTACGGCCTGGCGCTCGACTTTGGCGGAGTGTCGACCGAGCTCCCCGATCCGAACGAGAAGCACAGGACAGTCAGGCTCGGAACGGATTTCATCGTCTTCCTCCACTGGGGGCGCGTGCCCATGTGGGATCGAGTCAGCGTTGCCAGCAACCCAACCGATCCGTCCAAGTGGGTCCGCTTGACGAAGCTTGATGACGATTTCAACTACGGGACCGACCCGACCGGTGCGCATAGCCGCCTGCATTACCGGCTGGATCCACCGCCGTTCCAGGACCCTGTTCCCGCGAGCGCGCCGTCGGCGTTTGCGGCGGACCTGGCAAAGGTGGCCACACATTTTCAGATGGCGGCTTCACTCTTTCAAGATGTCTATGAATTCGCGGTCGGGGAGTACTCGGATGGAAACACCATTTTGGGGAGGCTACCGAAAGGGACCTCCGATACGCCGACGCCTATCGATTCCCACGCGGGTCACTTTATTTTGCATCCCGACTACCCGCATCCGAATAACCCGCCGAACGCACATAATGGGCGGGGCGCCCATATCAATCACCTGCACTTCCAGCTCGGGCCGACGTTCTATAGTGCAGGCCCGCGGACGACATGAAGCGGCTCGGCGCGCTTGCTTACGCCATCGCCTGGCTGGGCCTGAGTGCGTGCCCTCGGGAGCGAATCCCCTCTGGTACCTCGCTCGGTCGACCGCCAATCGTTGGTTTCTCTGACGCAGCGCTCGATGCGAGCTCAGGTGCGTCAATCGATGCGTCCACGCATGCGGCCGGCGAGTTCGACGCGAACGGCGATCTCGATTCGCGCCAGGGCGTCGCGATCCACTTCGAGCACGCGGACGGGTCCGTCGTCGATTCTCCGCGCGGACCAAGGTGGGCGTTCCGTACAGTGGGCCTGCCGGCGATGTCTGCGGACGCTTCCCGTGTCCTCGTGTCTCACTTCGAGCCGTCGCTGGGCGGAGCGCCCAATCTCACGCTCGTCGTCTTGCGAGCTGCGGACGGCTCGACGGAGGCGTCGACGCCTCTTCTCCGACTGGGGGAACTAGTCTCGGCTGAATCGATGG
>CALKVG010000048.1 GCA_937998045.1 uncultured Myxococcales bacterium | reverse complement strand
GAGATTTCTGCCTGTCTCGTGGGCTCGGAGATGTGTATAAGAGACAGCAACACGAGCTGGGCCGTCGACTTTCTGGAAGGGCGACCGCATCCGCGCGCCGGAGGAAGCCGCGACGACTCCGTGAACTTGCACGCAATGGACCGCCCCACCCGGTCTGCGATCGAGATACGTTTCTGGTCGCCCTACGCAGCCACTCGCCGCCGTTCGGAGAGGACGTTCACTTCGTGCGCTTCGCCGCCATCCGTTGCGTCTTTGCAGTCCTGGCGAGCTGCGCCTCGCCACCGGCCTTCCCCGTTCCTCCGGGCCCGCCCAAGCGCGTCGTGCTCGACGTACAGGCTCCACTTCACCCGCTCGGCACGTGGAGCACGGTTACCTTCAGCGAGACCCTTCGGGGGGAGCTCGCCAGGTACAACGTCGTCGTCGTCCGCCGAAGCGAGCAGCCAGACGCGGTTGCGTTGGTGGACCTTGGTCGCTTCACTTACCGGAGCTGGCAGGAAATCGACGTCTCGCTCGACGAGAATGACCGCGTATCCGAGCTGGGGCGCATCCGGGTCCCGGATCTGTCGATGACTACGACCGACGTCGCGGCCCAGACCGTGGCGACGCTCATCGCCAAGCGGCTATGGGCGTTCGAGCCACCACAGTGAGCGTTCGGCCCAACGCCACGCTCACCCCTCGAGGAATGCCGTCGCGCGCTTCACGAACGCGTCGCGCTCGCCGAGGAAGATCGGGCCGTGCCCCCCGTTGGGCACGACGCAGAGCTGCGAACCGCTGATCCCGCGATAGAGCTCGACGGCGAGCTCCACGGGGTAGAGCGGGTCGCGATCACCCGCCACGATCAACGTCGTGGCGGTGATGGCGGCGAGACGCTCGGGCGTGAAGCTCATGTCCGCGATGTCCTGCGCGCGCGCATCGCGTCGCGTGTCTCCTCCGGGAAGCGCGGCGTGGCCGAGACGAGCACCATTCAGCTTACGCGCGAAGGGGCGATCGTCGCAACGTGCAGCAGCGTCTTGCCGCCGAGGCTCATCCCTACGGCTCGCACCCGTTCTATGCCGAGATGGTCGAGCAGCGCGAGGACGTCGAGCCCGCAGCGGCAAAAGGTGAACGCGCCGCTGGGGTTCGTGGATCGCCCGTGCCCACGCGCGTCGGGTACGACCAGGCGGTTGCGCCTCGAGAGCGCGGGGAGATCGAAGGCGTGGCGGAAGTCGCGCCCGGTCCCCATGCCTCCGTGAAGGAGGAGCAACGCGTCGCCGCTGCCTGTGTCCTCGAAGTATATCTCGCAGCCGTCGATCGTCGTCGTAGCCATGCAACGCTCCTCACATGCCTGGGCCGCGGCGGAAGGTTACAATGCGCCTCGACCAGTGCCAGAGACTCGGACCCATCGACGCGGGCCTGTTCGCGGTGCACCGAGGTGCGCGTTCGCGCTGATGCTGTGTCTCGTCGGATGTTCTCATCCGCGGCCCCACTACCCGCCCTTCCAGGGCGTCGAGACCACGTCCTGGCTCGCCGACGACGCCGTGTTGCCGGGTCAGTCACCGAGCGACTACCTGCTTTCGTTCGAAGCGGGCTCTCGCGCTCATGGGTGCCGCACAGAGCGGGTCGGCGGAGGAGAGCACCCCGTCCCGCGATCGCAGTACCAGGCGACCGGTGACGAGAACCGCTACTTCGACGGCATCGTCGCCTGGTGCGAGGAAGGCGCGATCTCCCTTCTCTTGTGGAAGGACGATCGCGTGAAGGTCGGCTGCGCGAAGCCGACCACGCAGGCGCGGTGCGACCTTCTGCTTCAAAGAATCTCCGACGCGCGGTAAAGCCGCTCGTCCCTGCCACCGCCGATGGATCAACCCGGCGCGCCCGCGGCGCAGTGGGCGCACGTTCCGTAGAAGACCACCGAGAGGTTCGACTTCGCGAACCCGTGGATGTCACGCAACGCGGCGCCGATTCGATTGAAAAGCTTCCGATCACCTGACTTCGCCTTCCCGCAGACCTTGCAGATGTAGAAGTGATGCACCTTGCGATCGAGCACGTACTGGAAGCACTTGCCGATGCCAGGGAGCTTCAGCTCCTGGATGATCTCGACCTTCTTGAACGCCTCCAGGTTCCGGTAAATGCTGGCGCGATCGACGCGCACCGGTTGTCGATCCATGTGGTCGTGTATCTCCCCGAGGCGGATGCGGCGCGCGCTGTTGTCCAGGATGTACTGAAGCAGCACCCGGCGCCCGGCGGTTATGCGCATCCCGTTCGACCTGAGCAGAGCGAGGAGATCCTTGTGCCGGCGCATTTGCACGATGTTGCAATAACGGTTACCGTCGGTCAAACGTCGCGCCTGAAGTCATGGACCACCCCGAGCCAGCTCCGTCCACCACCGAGCCTCGTTTCGATCTCGACGCCGCCCTCCACCGCGTTGCGCACTGGCTCCCGACCCAGGGGCCCATCAAGGACTTCGTCCACCACAACACGCTGCACGCGTTCCAGGGGATGAAGTTCCACGATGCGACAGCCGCCGCCGCGCGCCTCTATGGCGCGCGCGCCGCGATGCCGCCTTCGTTCTACCTCGACGCGTACCGCGCCGGGCGCATCTCCGACTCGGCGCTCGATCGTGCGCTGGCCTCCGCCTACGACGAGAGCCGTCGTCCGGGGGCGCGCGCGACGCTTCTGTCGGGGCGCCTCGACGACCGCGTCTTCGGCGGACGGGTTCGCCACGGCTTGCGCGCGGGGTGGACGGAGCGGCTGGGGGGCGTCGCGCTGCACCGGCGGTCGCACCTGCACCTCTTCCGCCTTTTCGGCGGTTACCTCGATCAGGGGCTCTCGACGTGGCGGATGCCCGGCGCCGATCACGCGCCCTTCTATGAGTGCGTCGCGCAGCTCGTCGCGCGGAGCCGCCTCCCGCTCCTGCCGTTCGATCCACCGGGGGCCCGCGCCCTCCTCGTGCTCCCCGCTCGCGACGCGATCCTCGCCGCGTTGGCGAAGACCGTGGGGCGCGAGGACTGGTACGAAGCGTACCTGCTCGAGACGTTGCTCACCCAGCCCGGGTGGGCCGGTCTCGTCGGCGAGTGCGAGCGCAACCCCGGGCTCCTCTTGATGCCGCGGCGCATCACTCTGCTTGACTTCGTGGCAGTGACGTTGGTGGCCGAGGTCGGATGCCTCGAGCGCGAGCTGCGGCATCGCTTTACGCCGTTGAGCGCGTGCCCGTTGCCGGCCGTCGAGACGTCGCCGCCGGACGCGCCTCCCGAGCGGAGCGAGGCGGAGCGACTGCTCGCGGTCTGGCAAGAAGCGTTCGAGTGGAGCTACTACGAGCCGCTCCTCGGCGCGCTGAGCGTCAACGCGGGGCGCGCCCGCCCGCGCGGCCCTGCGCCGAAAGCGTGGGCTGTCTTCTGCATCGACGACCGCTCCTGCTCGGTGCGGCGACACCTCGAAGAAGTCGCCCCCGACGTCGCCACGTTCGGCACCGCAGGGTTCTTCGGGCTCGACTTCTTTTACCGCGGCGCCGACGACGCGATCGCGGGAAAGCACTGCCCCGCGCCGATGAAGCCGCGCCACTTGATCGTCGAGCGTCTCGAGGCGAACCGCCCGCGCGAACACGAGCACTCTGCGCCGTGGTGGCGTCGCACGCTCCACTTCGAGGCAGCGACCAACAGCTTTCTCCGGGGCTGGATCCTGTCTTACGCGCTCGGGCTGGGGGCCGCGGCGCGGCTCGTCGCGAACGTATTTCTCCCGTCGCTCGCGCCGGTCACCGTTCCGCCCCTCAGCACCGTCAACCGCGACGCGCGATTCAGGCTGCTTCGCGAAGGGGACGCGCGCACCCCCGAGGGGCTGTTGCTCGGGTACTCGCCCGAGGAGCTCGCCGATCGAGTGGCGGCGGTACTCCGATCGATGGGCGCCGACCGCGACTGGCCTGAGCTCGTGATCCTGTTCGGCCACGGCGCGAGCAGCGTGAACAATCCCTACTTCGCTGCGTACAACTGCGGGGCGTGCTCCGGTCGCGTGGGTGCTCCCAACGCGCGTGCGTTCGCCAAGGCGGCGAACCACCCTGCTGTGCGCGAGGCGCTCCGCACGCGCGGGATCGCCATACCCGAGTCCACGCGCTTCGTCGGTGCGGTCTACGACACGACTCG
Organism: uncultured Myxococcales bacterium; assembly: GCA_937998045.1. GTDB lineage: Bacteria > Myxococcota_A > Polyangia > Polyangiales > Polyangiaceae > Palsa-1150. The sequence continues at coordinate 28,737 of CALKVG010000048.1, read as the reverse complement.
CGACGAGGCGATCTACTACGATCTCGATCGAATGCCCGAGAGCTTTCGCGCACCGCTCGCCGCGTTCCAGCGCCAGTTCGACGAAGTGCTGGCCCGCAACGCCGCCGAGCGGTGCCGCCGCTTCGAATCGGTCCCGCTCCCCGTCCCGCCCGAACGCGCGCTCGAGGAAGTGCGGCTCCGTTCGATGTCGCTGTTCGAGCCGCGCCCCGAATACAACCACGCGACCAACGCGTCGTGCGTCGTGGGCCGCCGCACCCTCACCGCTGGGCTGTTCCTCGATCGGCGCACGTTCCTGAGCTCCTACGAGTCGTCGCAGGACCCCGAGGGTGAGAACCTCACTGCCATCCTCGGCGCGGTGATCCCGGTGTGTGCGGGTATCAACCTCGAATACTTCTTCTCGCGGATCGATCCCCGCGTGTACGGCGCCGGGAGCAAGCTCCCTCACAACATCAATGGCCTGCTCGACGTGTGCAATGGCATCGAGGGGGATCTCCTTACCGGCCTTCCGACGCAGATGACCGAGATCCACGATCCAGTGCGGCTCATCGTCGTCGTGGAGCAGACGCCCGAAGTGGCGCTGAAGGCGGTGCGTCGCGATCCGTCGGTCTTCGAGTTCGTCGAGAACGAATGGCTCCGCTATGCCTGCCTGGATCCGGGTAACGCGATATGGATGTACCTGGGCGGCGAAATGGTGAAGACGGACGGATTCGCCGCGCCAAGGTGGGCCTGGCCCACCTCCCTCGACGCCGCCCGCCAGGGGCGTGACAACCTCCCCGTGGGGTTCATCGGCAAATTGGAGCTCGCGCGCAAAGGGGCGGCGCGATGATCGAGGGGTTGCTCCTTCTCAGCATCACGCTCCCCCTCGTCTCGACCCTCGCCATCGCGGCGCGCCTCGTCACCACCGAGCGCGCCGTAGCCCGCGTCGCGCAGACCGCCGCTGCGGTCTCCGCGCTGACTTCGCTCGCCGCCGTCGCGCTCTGGGCCGTCGGCGGCGGTCGGCCGCTCACGACTCCGCCGCACGTCCTCTTCGAGCGCGAAGGCTACCGCTTCACCTTCGAGCTGACACTCGACGGCGCGTCCGTCGTGTTCCTCGTGCTCTTGCAGTTCACGACCGGAATGGTGCTCCGCTTCAGCCGCTTCTATCTGCACCGCGAGCCGGGGTTCGGGAGGTTCTTCGCCACCGTCCTCATGTTCCAGGCTGCGATATGCATCCTGACGCTCGCCGGCAACCTCGATCTGATGTTCGCCGGATGGGAGATGGTGGGGTTCGCATCGTTCCTCCTCATCGCCTTCTATCGCGAGCGTCATTCCGCGGTAAGGAACGCGCTCAAGACCTATTCGATCTACCGCGTCGCCGATATGGGGATGCTCCTCGCGGCAGGCCTTGCGGAGACGGGGAGCCACCGCGAGCTCGGGCTGCTCCTCCTCCTGGCGGCCATGGGCAAGTCGGCGCAGTTTCCGTTCAGCTTTTGGGTGCCGCGGGCGATGGAAGGGCCGACGCCGTCGAGCGCCCTCTTCTACGGCGCCCTCTCGGTGCACGCGGGCGCGTATCTCCTTCTGCGCACGTTCGACCTGTGGGCGGACGTGACATCGGTGAGGATCTGCATCGGCGCCGTCGGCCTGCTCACCGCTGCGCTCTGCTCGATGTTCAGTCGCGTTCAGCCCACGATCAAAGCGCAGGTCGGATACGCATCGGTGACCCAGGTCGGGCTGATCTTCGTTGAACTCGCGTTGGGGTTGCGCGGGCTCGCCCTGGCGCACATGGTCTGCAACGCGCTCCTCCGTTGCTATCAGCTGCTCGTGTCGCCGTCGGCTGCGGCGTACCTGCTGCGGAGGCACGCTTCCGCCGGGACGGCGCAGGCCACCCAGTGGCGCTCGGCGTATTCCCGCTTGTGGCCAGAGAGCTGGCAGCCGTCCCTGTACGTGTTCGCGGTCTCCGAGGGGTATCTCAAGGAGATCCTCAGGTGGATTCTCTGGAGTCCGTTGCGGAGCCTCGGTCGGCTGATGCTGCCTTGGCGAACGACGCTCCTCCTCCTCGGATCGGTAGCCGCGGCAGCGGCGGTGATCTTCGCACCGCGCACGACGGAGCGCGGGGATCAGGCGCTCGTATGGGCTTTCGTCGCGCTATCGCTCCTCTGCTCGGGGAGCGCGCTCGCATCATGGCGCCGACCTCTGCGCGCGATGGGCTGGGTCTCGGCCTCCAGCCTCGCGGTCGCCGGCGCGGTGTTCGCGTTATCGCCGGCGCACAACCTCTTCGCAGGCCTGTCGTACGGGGCGGCGATCGCGATCTCGTGCACTCTCGGCGTCGCCGGGACGGCGATGGTCGCGCCGCGCGGGAAGAAGAGGATCCCCCGCTACGCTGGCCTGTCCGAGGTGCACCCCCTCGCCACCGCCTTATCGCTGGTGTCGGCGCTCGGGATCGCCGGGTTCCCGTTGCTGCCAACGTTCCTCGGTGAGGACCTGCTGCTGCACGACACGCTCCGCCAGAGCGGCATCGCGTCGGCGGTGGTCACCGGCGTGCTCGCGCTGAACGGGTACATCGCGGTGCGCGGCTTCGCCTTCACGTTCCTCGGGCAATACCGCGACGGGACGGCGCTCGAACCCGGGGCCGCCTCGGGCGGATTGTCGGATCCGCCGCCGTCGATAGAAGAGTGGCCGCGCTGGCGCGCGGCATGAGGCTCCTCTGTGCTCTCAGCTCACGGGTTGAAGTACGGATCGTGAGCCACGGTCTGGAACGCCATCAGCGACGCGGGCGAGGACTCGACGCGCCAGTCGGTTTCCTTGTTGATCTCGAACCAGACGAGCGCCTTGATGGCGGGAAAGTCGCTCTTGCTGGTGCCGAGCATGGCCGTGATCCAGGCGGCCTTGTCGCCACCGAGCTCCGTCGACGCCGTCTCGCCGATCATGAGCGGCTTCCCCATGCCGGCCATCTCCGAATAGATCTGCTGGAAGACCTGCTGGAAGCTCTCCCAGCCGTAAGGCATCGTGGAGCCCCAGTTGTAGCCGTCGAAGCACATCCAATCGACGTAGGCGTCGCCCGGATAGTACGCCGTCCAATGGTTCCAGGAATCGCCGGGCACGTCGGCGTTGTCCGGACAGAAGACCCACTGCACGTTGAGCGCGCCGGCGGCGACGAAGACGTCGTGAATATGCTTGTAGGCCGCGACGTACTTGGCCGGCCCGACCGTCGCGCCGCCGTTGTTGATGCCGCACCAGGGATACCAGTTGCCGTTCATCTCGTGCGCCCAGCGAAGGAGCAGCGGGACCCCAAGCGCCTTGGCTTCCGCAGCGCGCTGCTGGATGACCGTGTCTTGCACGCCGTTGACGATGTCGTCGAGCGGGACGCCGACGCTGTTGTTCCAGGGCTCCCAGGTGGAGTAGGGGATGCGTCCGTTGGCGATGTCGTCGGTTACGTCGCTGCCGAAGATGTCCAGGTCCCAGCCGTAGTAGTTGAGGTGCAGGGCGAGTTTGCGGCTGATGAGCGTCTCGAAGTCGGCGACCGGACCGGTTCCGACGAACGCGCCGAGCAGCGTGCCCTGGGCGGGGACGAGCGAGGCCCCGTCCACCGCCCCACCGTCGGAGGCGCCGCCGGAGGAGGAGCCGCTGCCCGAGGAAGAACCCGAGGAAGAAGAGGAGGTGCTCGACGTGCCCGAGGAACCGGAGCTGCCCGAGCCGGAGCTTCCGCTGGACGACGCGCTGCTTCCCGAGGAAGAGGAGGACGGCGTGCCGGAGGACGAGGAAGACGAGCTTCCCGACGACGTGCTGCTTGCCGTAGACGCGTCGCCGGCTCCGCCGGAGCCAGACACTCCCGATCCTCCCGATCCTCCCGACGCGCCCGAGGGCGCCTGGGAACCCGTCGTGGACCCGCAGGCGGCGCAGAGCGCCACGCAGAGAACGGCGACGACAGCGCAGTCATCTGCGCGGACCCGGTTCAGAAGACGCTCTGAATCGCGGGCCACAGCTGCGCTTCCGTCGGTTGCGAGTACTCCCAGGCCATGATGCCTCCGTAGGCCTTCGAGCTCATCGCGATCTGCGTCACGGTGCCGACGCTCAGGCTGTTGCCCTCGAAGTTGACGCCCCAGACGAGCTTCGTCTTCGGAAGGTTGACGGTGCTCGTCCACCAATTGGATTCACTGGTGTAGCGGCTCATGTTCGTCGAGTAGATCATGTCGTTGATGAAATCGAAAGAATTGATCACGCCGATGATGGTGGCGTCGCTGCCCGCGTCCTGGACGATGTACTGCGCGAGCGCGGAGGTTACGAGCTTCCCTTCAGCGTGAAACGTCGAGATGAGCTGGTTCACGAATGCCGGATAGTTGGTGCTCGAGGTCATTTGCGTGCCCTGTTCGAGGTCCACGTCGACGCCGTCGAGGTTCATGCTCTTGCACATCGAGTCGAGGTTGGCGACCAGGGGAGCGACGTTCGACATGTTGCCGTAGGCGCTGATGATCGAGCTATCGCCGCCCGCCCCTCCAATCGACACGAGAACCTTGACTCCCTTTGCGTGCGCCGCCGCGGTGAGCGTCTGCACGTCCGAGGCCTGTGCGCCCAGGTCAAAGTTGGTGCCGCCGCTGACGGTGGCGAAGGCCAAGAGCAAGTGCGTCATCTTGTTGAAGTCGACCTTGGTCGCCCAGCTGGCAAAACTCCCCGCCCAGTTCGGTAGGTACATGACGACCTTGATGTCCGGGACCGCGATGCTGCCGTCGCCCGCCGCGCCTCCGTCGTCGCCCGCGGAATCAGCGCCCGCGTCGGGTGAGCTGCCGCTCGAGCTGGTCGAGGCGTCACTTCCGCCGGAACCGCTGCCCGCCTCCGGCACAGGGCCACCGCCGTCATGCGTACCTCCGCCGCTGCTCGAGGTCGCGGCGCCGGAGCCGCTGCCGCCGCTCCCGGAGCTCGAGCCACTGGAACTCGAGCCACCGGAACTCGAGCCACCCGAGCTCGAGCCGCCCGAGCTCCCCCACGGGGCCGACGTGTCGGAGGAGTCTCCGCAAGCGGAGAGCAGGGGGATCGTGACGACCGCGAGGGCACATAGGAGAGAGGGACGCAGGTTCACAGCCTGGGACATTGGCAATCTCGGTGCCAGCGCCACGAGTTGGAAACCGTCCCTAAACCGGGTGGCCGTACGCACGTACGGTAGTACGAAAGCGTACGCAGGTTGCGTGATGCCAAATACTGGCGTGCCAGCCTTGTAAAATGGCGCCCTAATGGTCATTCGCGGACCTCGCTGTCGGACGACCGACCGTAGGTGCGCGGCCACCCCATAACCGGGCGGTGTTATGCAGGCACGGTATGAGTTCCGCGCTCGCTTTCGCCCTTGTGGTTGCTGCGGCTGCGGGCACTGCCGACGCGATGCGCAAGGAGTGCCAATCCGGAGGTCCGGAAATCCATGGGGACCAATCTGCCGCCATTTGTAACACCGTACGAGTCGATCTACATTCGCGTCGACATCCCCGAGCGCTCAATGGTTCGTCCCCCTCGCCATCCGCACCGATTTTCGCTCGCGCTCGCGTGGCTCTCGGCGTCCGTCGTTCTCGGCGCATGCACTCTGTCGGACGCGTCACACGAGAGCCGGGCTACGACTTCGCAGCCGGTGGCGGGCCAGATGCCGGGCGTTACATTCCAGACAGTCTTGCAGGGGCGCTTCATCGGAGCGGTCAACGACGGCGGCGGCGCGGTGATCGCGACCGCCACCGTTGCGCGTGAGTGGGAGACCTTCACGCTCGTCGACCTCAACGGCGGCGCGCTCGAGAGCGGCGACAGCGTCTTCGTGCGGGCGGGTAACGGGCAGTACTGGCAAGCGCTCAACGGCGGAGGCTCCACCCTCAACGCCGGCAGCAACAACACGCTGGGCTGGGAGACGTTCAAAATAGTCAAGAAGGACGGCGTCGGGACCATCCTCGCGGGTGAGGTCGTCGGCCTGCAAGACTCGAACGGCAGCTGGGTCTCCGCCGAGAACGGCGGCGGCGGTGCGGTCTTCGCGTACGGACCGGCGTTCGGGCCCTGGGAGGAATTGGTGTTCGGTGTACCACCTGTGCCAGACGCCGGCGCGTCCGCCGACTCCGGCGTCTCGACCGACTCCGGCGCGTCCGCCGACTCCGGCGGGCCCCCGTCCAAGATCTTTCCCGACCATGGCGCGTTGCTGGGGGCCTTCGTGGGGACGGGCCCCGTCGCGGATTTCGAATCCCTCGTCGGCCGCAAGATCGCGCTCGATCTCAAATATTACGGCTGGAACGACGATGTCTTCGGCGGCAACGCAACCGACGACGTCGCCAAGGGCCGGATTCCGTATTCGACCTGGGAGGCGTGGGACTCCCAGGTAGGCGTTTCGCTCGATGACATCGCCGGTGGCGTGCACGACGCCCTGATCCGGCAGCGCGCCGCGGAGGCCAAAGCGCTCGGGCTGCCGCTGCTCCTTCGCTGGGCGCACGAGATGAACGGCAACTGGTACCCGTGGAGCGGCGCGCAGAACGGCGGCGCGGGCGTCGGTCCGGCCAAGTACGTCGCGGCCTACAAGCACATTCACGACGTCTTCGTCGCCGCCGGCGCGCTCAATGTGCAGTGGGTCTTCTGTCCGGACAACGCCGACGTGCCCGGCGATACCTGGAACCACTGGACGGCGTACTACCCGGGCGACACCTACGTCGACTGGATGTGCTTCGACGGCTACAACTGGGGCTCGACGATGTCCTGGGGCTGGCAGAGCTTCCAGCAGGTCTTCCAGCAGATCTACTCGGAGATGGCCGGCACGGGAAAGCCGCTCATGATCGGCGAGACGGCGTCGACGGAGCTCGGCGGCGACAAGGCCGCCTGGATCACCGACATGATCAGCACGAGCATGAGCGCCTTTCCCGCCCTGAAGGCCCTCGTGTGGTTCGAGATCAACAAGGAAACCGACTGGCGCGTCGAGTCCTCGCCTGCGTCGTTGAGCGCCTTCCAGCAGGTGGCGGACGACCCTTACTTCAATCCTTGAAGGGGCGGCATGCATCCGCGCATCGAGCGCTTCGCGCGGTAGCGATGCCATGCACGCGTCCGGCGACACGGTCACCGCCGGGCCTGCGGACGAACAATCGCGCTCTCATGCACGCATGCGGGTCTTCGGCGTCTGGCAAGTTTGAGCTGGAGAGGTAGCGGCCCAGGGAAACTCACGGCCTTTCCCCTGCGCATTCATGGAGTATGTCGCGCGTAGGCCGTCGATAGTATCGCGCGCAGGTGATGACGATCGCCGCCGCATGAAGCCTCATGCCTGTCCTCCGTGGCTGTCGTCGCCGCCGACGGAGTTTTGGGTATCGCGCTGGCTATAGCGGCAGGGCTCCGACGACGGTCCTTTCACGCAACTTTCGGGAGGGCGCAGCCGGTCGGCCGGGAAAAATGGGCGCCCGCCGTCGCTGCATCCTCTCCTCCGGCCTGATAGGCGACGGGCGTTTTCCACGACTTCGATACGTCCAGGGTGGGCCTGACGTCGGGCAGTCGATGCACGGGCTATAGAGACCCGTCATCGCTGGCCCCAGGGCCCTGCCCGCCGTCGTGTGCCCCACGGGCGCGAGCGCCCGGAGCCTCATGTCCGACAAACTATTGAAGCCCAGGGATGGTGAATCGGCAGGGCGGGAAAGCGCCGGGCGCTGGAGCTCGTCGTTGAGTAGACCAAGCCCACCCTTGGCCTCAGGGCGCGAGCTCCAGCGCGACGGCAGACTCCGGCTAACAGCACGCGGGCATCAGGACAAGCGCCAATCGTGCCGGGCTCGCCATGCGGTGCCGCGTTTCGCGATTGAGACCCTCGGCGCCGGGCAGATTGCATTCCAGAATGCGATCGCATTCTCGCGGCGCGTGGCGGTTTCCCGCTCCCAGTTTCGACGGCGTCGCTCCCTCAGTGGACTCGACCATGCGTGCTCTCTATCGCGGAGGCTCGACTTCCGACTTGCTCACGGGCACTTGCCGCTCGTGCATTGGCCGTTGCAACACATGCTGACCCCTGCCGTGCACGCAGAGCCGGTCGGTAGACAACATTGCCCGATCGCGCCGGGGCTCATCCGGCATTGCGACCCCGCGCAACAGTCCGCGTCGACCTGGCAGTTGGCGTACGGGACGGGCATCGCGCAACAGCGCCCGCCATGGCACCCCCACCCTGCCGCTCCCGTGCAGCAATCGCTGTCGGCGGAGCACGCGCCGCCGGCCCCGAGGCAACAAACGCTCTGCGGATAGTCGCACTCGAGGCCCGCGCAGCAGGGCGAGCTTCCTCCGACCGCCAGGCCGCACGCCACACCCTTCGTTGCGGTGCAGCAAATACCCCCCTCGCAGTGCCCCCCGCAGCAATCCGCGTCCGACGCGCAGGTCCCGCCGGCGCCGCGACACGCCACGCACGTGCCCGAGACGCACCGGTCTCCCATGTCGCAGCACGGCGTGGTCGCGCTGCAGCCCATGCCCGACGAGGTGCAGCAGTGGCCATCCGAGCTGCACGTGTCGCAGCACTCGGTGGCTCCGGTGTCCGGCTTGCACGCCATCCCGTACGCAAAGCAGCCCACGGGCGCGCACCTCCCGTCGGTGCACGTGAGGCCGTCGCAGCAGTCGGAGTCGACGGTGCACGACGCTCCCTTCGCCCTGCACGTGCAGACTCCCGCGTTGCATGCGAGCCGCGAGCAGCACGGGGCAGCGGCCGAGCAGCTGCCGCCTTTCGTCCGGCAAGCGCAGGTGCCGGTGTCACCGCACGTGCCCGTGCAGCAGTCGGCGTCCGCCCTGCACCGGCCTCCCTCATCGCTGCAGGCCTGACATGCACCGGCCCTGCACGCGTACCCGTCGCAGCACTGGTTGTCGTCCGAGCAGCGCAGCCCCACACCGCGGCACTGCCCGATGCAGAACCCGTTGTCGCAACTGAAGCCGGAGCAGCACGGGGTTCCCGAGGGGCCGAAGCCACACGGTCCGCCGAAGTCGCTGCACCCGGGCCGGCACGTTCCGTAGGAGGACGACGCGCTTCCCGCATCCGGCGCCACGACGCAGGAAAGGGCGTCGCAGCATCCGCCGTATTGGCACATCTCGCCGGCGTTGAGGCAACGTGGTGGACCGCACACGTTGGCGAGGCACGCGCCACCGCAGCACTCGGAGTCGGTCGTGCAATGAGACCCGTCGGCGCGGCAACCCAACGTACACGTGCCCTGGATGCAGGCCCAGTCGGCGCAGCAATCGTCGTCTCCCGCGCAGGATGACCCGGGCTCATCGCACGCGCATTCGCCCGACGCGCACACGCGCGAGCAGCAGTCGGTGTCTGCGCTGCACGTGCCGTTGACCGTGCAGCCCGGGGCGCCGGGCTGGCCGCCGCGTCCCGACGTCGTAGAGGGCGCGGCGCAGCCGCGAAAGGACAGGAGAAGGAGCAGCGGTACGAGAGCTGTCAGCGCACCGGAACGGAGAGCCCGAATGAGGGCGGGGCGGCCCCCTCGACCGCGGACTGCCCGTGCCCGTAGTCGCTCGCTCGTCGGCATGCCGCCCCCCACGCCAGTGCATCAGAAAGCCCGTGGTGAGGCAAGGCGCCGGGCTGCGCCGCGCACGTACGATTCGATGGGTCTTGCCCGGAGCGGCGGCGGGAAGGTGCACAGTGGACCTGTCAGCGGTCCGGCACCGCGGAGTATCGGTGGCAGTTCTTTACACCGAGGAGATCGACAAATCCGGCAACTACTTCGTCCCCGGATCGTGCGGCGGCTGCCCGGCAGGCGCTTATTCGTATTGCCGGCGCGGGCGCCTCCAGATCAGTTGCAATGCAACTGGCTGGCTACCGGAAACGCCGTCGCTGCGGACCTCTTATCGAATCCAGGCTTGGTGGCGTCACTTCTCTGCTTCTTTTCGCACGATATCGGTGCGCATGGGCCTTAGGGTCGCAAGGAGCTCGCTCTCGTCCCGGGACGACACGCCCTTTTCGGCGAGAGCGAGCTTGAGGTCTTCGATGAACGCATCGAACTGCGCGTCGCTGATTTGCATTCCGCTGTGGGCGGCCTTCATGTCCTTGCCGGTGTACTGGCACGGCCCACCCGAGAGCTGGCATAGTTGCTGCTTGAGGCTTTTCAAATCCCGCTTGTTCTTGAAGAAGGCGGCGACGCGTGTGTCCGTCTTGAGCTTTTTTAGAAAAACATCGCCGATCGCGTTGATTCCGTCTTGTCCCCCGAGTCGCGCGTAGAGGGTTTGCTGGGGCGAAGCGCCATCCGACGGTGCGGGCCCCGCATCGACCGCTGCGAACTGCGGGTCGCTCGGAGGGGGGAGTTTGTTCGCACCGCAGGCCGCGAGCGGCAGGGAGGCGATTAGCGCGAGAGCGAGCGGCAGGCGCTTTCGTTTCATTTCCGTGAGCTCCAAAGGCAAAAGTACCACACCCGAGCGGGAGCTCGTCGCCCGCCGACGGCGCCGTACCGGCAGACGATTAGTGATCGGTCGAGCGCGCGCACTCGGTCCAGATCGTCCACCGCGCCGACGAACGTGCCATCTCGGGATACGACCGGCGCCTGCCGCGCGTGGCAACCCGCCATGTGCACGACGGCGTCGGCGACCGGCGTATGCTCGGATTGCACGAGACGAGGCGGGACGTCGACCACGCGGCCCGCCCCGGGGAGAACGACGGCCACGAGATGCGTTTGCTCGCTACGACCGGGATGACGCTCGCCAAGCTGGGGATGGCAGCCACACCTTCCGGCAGAGCGTTGACGTGGACGCAGACCGAATGGCGCAAGAGGAGGCTGCCGCCGGGACGCGACCGCGGCCTGAAAGGCGCCGCTACCGACCTCATGCTCGCCGCAGTCGGTGGTGAACCCGGCCGCTACCTCGACGGGTTAGACTCTCGTCAGGCTTGGCCAATGATGATCGACCACTGGCTCTCCGTCGCACGGCACACCCCGCTGGCCATCCTCGCGGATCTGGATGGAACGCTGATCCCTTTCGCTCCGACTCCCGACGAGGCGCGCCCGGACCCGGAGCTGCTCGAGCTCCTCGGATCTCTCAGCGCTCTGCCGGGGATGCGCGTGGTCATCGTCAGCGGGCGTCCTCAGGCCGTCCTCGAGCGCTACTTCACCGACCCATCGTTCTGGCTCGTGGCGGAGCACGGCGCCTGGTGCCGGGGCAAGGGCGCGTGGCAGCCGACCATCGACCTCGACGCGCGGCCCATCGAGGCGCTCGCCGCCCAGCTCGATGCCGTCGTGTCCGCGCACCCGGGTGCGCGCGTCGAACGAAAGACGTGCTCAGTGGCGCTGCATTACCGCCAGATGCGCCCGCACACCCGCGCTGCCTTCGGCGTCGAAGCGAGCGTCGCGCTCGACGCCTTTCTCGCGCGACATCCGACCTTCGAACGGCTCGACGGCAACCAGGTGATCGAGGTACGCCCGACGGCGGCCCGCAAGTCGCTGGCCGTCTCGTGGGCAAGGGAGCAGATCGGCGCGAACCTCCGGATCGTCGCGCTGGGAGACGATCTGACCGACGAGCACCTGTTCGCCGCGCTCAGTCCGCTCGACGAGCCTGTCCTCGTTCGCGGCGGCACCCCGCGCCGGAGCCACGCGCGGTGGGCGGTGGATGGGGTCGGCGCAGCGCGACGCCTGCTCGCGTTCGTGCGCGAGGTGCGGAGCGGTGCACCGCCGACCAACCCTCCCATCGCGGCGATGCGCGCCCCCGCCCTGTCCATTCCTTCGTCCGAAACGCTCCTCGTCATCTCCAACCGTTTGCCCGATCTCCGCTCGAGCCAGGCAGTCGACGACGTGCGGCGCGCCAACGTCGGCGGTCTGGTCTCCGCCCTGGAGTCGGTCCTCGCGGAGCGCCGTGGACTCTGGTTGGGCTGGGGCGGGCACGTGGTCCCGGACAGCGACGAGCCGAGCTTCGGTATCGACGACGGGACGCCGCCGCTCGCATGGTTCGATTACAAGCAGTCCTGGCTGCGCGACTACTACAGCGGCTTCTGCAACGCGACCCTCTGGCCGCTGTTCCACTCGTTTCCCAGCCGCGTCGTGATCGACGAGGCGACGTGGAAGTCGTACGTCGCGGTGCACGAGATGTTCGCCGACGCGGCGTACCGCTACGTGAGCGCGAACGATACCATCTGGATCCACGACTATCACCTCCTCTTGCTCGCGCGGGCGCTGCGGGCGCGGGGCCATCGGGGGCGCATCGGCCTCTTTCTCCACATCCCGTTTCCCTCCCTCGACATCTTCTCCATGCTCCCCTGGGCGCGAGAGGTGATCGACGCGATGCTCGACTTCGACCTCGTGGGCTTTCACACCCAGGGGTACCTCTCGAACTTCGTTGCGTGCTCCAGCTCGCTCCTGGAATCGCGCGCCGGGCCGGCGGTAATCGAGAGCCGCGGAAACTTCACGCAGGTCGGCGTGTTCCCCATCGGCATCTTGCCGGAGAGCTTCCAGGAGGCGCCCGATCCCGCGCTCGCGTCCGAGATCGAGGACTTCACGCGATCCCTCGGGTCCGGGAAGCTCGTCATCGGCGTGGACCGCCTCGACTACACAAAGGGAATCCCCGAGCGCTTGCTTGCGTTCGGCCGCCTGCTCGAGCTCTTCCCGGACTGGCGAGGGAACGTGTCGCTCGTGCAGGTGTCGGTGCCGTCGAGGGCGGACGTGCGAGAGTATGCCGAGCAGAGGGCCAACATCGAGGGCATCGTCGGGCGCGTGAACGGGGAATACGGCGAGGCGCACTGGGTGCCGATCCGGTACCTCTACCGCGGCTATTCGCGCAACCACCTCAGCCAACTCTATCGGGCGGCCGGCGTCGGCTACGTGACGCCCCTCCGCGACGGGATGAATCTCGTGGCGAAAGAGTACGTCGCCGCACAGCGAACGGATGACCCGGGTGTGCTCGTGCTCTCCCAGTTCGCCGGTGCAGCCGCCGAGATGAAGGACGCGATCCTCACGAACCCGTACTACACCGACGGGATGGCTCGCGACCTCGATCGGGCGCTCCGTATGCCACTCCCCGAACGCAAGGCCCGGCACGAGCGGCTGCTCGCCGTCGTCGAGCGGTCGACCGCCCAATCGTGGGCGACGACCTTTCTCGACGCGCTGTCCGAGTGCCGTCGCTCGCGCCGGGTGGCCCAATGAGACTCGAGAACCTCGGGTTGATTGGCAACTGCCAGTGCTCCGCGCTCGTGTCGAACGCAGGCGACGTCGTCTGGTGCTGCCTTCCGCGCTTCGACTCCGAGCCGGTGTTCGGCGCGTTGCTCGACGAGGACGGCGGGTCGTTTTCGGTGCGACCGCCGGACGCCTCCGCCGGGGTACAGCGGTACGTGTCGAACACGAACGTGCTCGAAACGCGCTTCACGACCTCCGACGGCGTGTTTCGCGTCATCGATTTCATGCCGCGTTTCGAGCTCCACGGGCGCTTCTTTCGGCCCACCCAGCTCTACCGTATCGTGGAGCCAATCGAGGGCACGCCGCGCGTGTGCGTCCGTTGCGACCCTCGCACGGGCTGGTCGAAGGCGAGGCCCGCGGCGGTCCAGGGCTCCAATCACATCCAATTCGACGGATACGCGTCGCGACTCCGCCTGACGACGGACATCCCCCTGTCGTACCTGGAAGGGCGGCCGTTCGCGCTCACCGGGCGCCGCCACCTCGCCCTCACCTGGGGCATTCCCATCGAGGAGCCGCTCGCGCCCCTCGCGGGCCGCTTCCACGAGGAGACGGTTCGCTACTGGCGGCAATGGGTCAAGCACTGCTCGATCCCGCCCCTCTATCAGAACGAGGTGATCCGCTCTGCGCTCGCCCTCAAGCTGCACACCTTCGACGATACCGGCGCGATCGTGGCGGCCACGACCACGTCGCTACCCGAAGCGCCGGGAAGCAGCCGCACCTGGGACTACCGGTATTGCTGGCTGCGCGATGCCTACTACGCGCTCTCGGCGTTTCGGATGATCGGACACTTCGAGGAGCGCGAGAACTTCCTTCAGTATCTGATCAATGTCGCGCAGAACCATCCCTCGCTCGACCTGGCCCCTCTCTACCGCGTCGACGGTCAAGACGACCTGGAGGAGAGGATCCTCACTGCGTGGGGCGGCTACCTCGGAGAAGGGCCGGTGCGCGTCGGCAACGCCGCCGCGCGCCACTCCCAGCACGACGTCTTCGGCGAGATGATTCTCGCCCTGACGCCGCTCTATCTCGACGAGCGCTTCTCGGGCGAGCGCTCGACGGACGTCCTCGATCTGATGTTCCGGATCGCGCGCAAGGCGGTGTCGGTGGCGGGGACTCCCGACGCGGGGATATGGGAATTTCGCGAAGGGTGGCACCCGCAGACGTTCTCGAGCGTCATGTGCTGGGTCGCCGCCGATCGAATGGCGCAGATTGCCGCCCGGCACCGCCCGGAGGCGACGCAGGAGTTCCGATCGGCGGCCGGCAGAATCCAGCAAGAGGTCCTCGAAAAGGCTTGGAACGCGGACATGGCTTCGTTCGTCGCGTCGTACGGCGGCAACGACGTCGATGCGTCGCTCCTTCAGCTCGCGGTTCTACGATTCTTGCCGCCCGAGGACCCGAGGCTGCGAAGGACCGTCGAGACGATCCACCGCGATCTGGCGCTCGACGGATGGCTCAAACGCTACCGGCGTGACCCCATGGGTAAAAGCGAGGTGGCCTTCACGGTCTGCACGTTCTGGCTCGTCGAGGCGCTGGCCCGGATCGGTGAAAAGCGAGCCGCACGAGAGACCTTCGAGCGCGCCCTCGGCATGCTGTCGCCAGTCGGCCTCATTTCGGAAGATTACGATCCGGCCGCCGGCCGGATGTGGGGGAACTTTCCCCAAGCCTACTCGCACGTGGGGCTCATTCACGCCGCCTTCGCGGCATCCCCCGGCTGGGCGGAAGTCACGTAGTGCCGCCGCTCAGACCTTCAGACGGAATCCGGAGTCGACCACCGTCCCGGTGTGGATCGTTAGATTGCCGGAGCCGTCCGCGCTGACCGCGAAGTGGTCGAGGGGGGACGGCGCAGGTCCGCTCACGACGTTGCCGTTCGCGTCGAACCTCGACCCATGGCAGGGGCAAACGATGCCCTGGCCGATGACATTGACCTCGCAGCCGGCGTGCGTACAGGTCAGTGTCATCGCGTACACGCCTCCGCTATCGCGACCGATCGCGAGGGGCTCGCCTCCCACGCTTCTCAGCGAGCCGATCGACAGGCTGGCAACGGTGCCGGCCGGAACGTCACCCAGCGAAGCCGGCTGCACACCGCTCGGTCCGCAGTGCGCAGCGCCTAAGCTCAGCGCCGCCATCTGCAACAAGCGGCGCCTGCAGGTAGTAAGACCGGTCATGTTGTGCCTCTAAGCAACGCGCGCGCGTCACCTGCCGTCCTGATGGCCCGCAATCGCCATGAATGTGGCCGTCTTGTTCGGTGCGCGCTTCGTAGAGGTTCTCCGGTCAACCCCGGTTCGTTCATCTCGGAGGCGAGCGGACGGATCCGGACGCCTTGCCCGGGCACCTCGACCTCCGGCCCGTCGTGCCCGCGTCCGGCCGCCTTCAGTGAGCCAGCGATGCTGGACTCGCGCCGGAACGCGGCGCCTGATGCTGCCACCAGCCGCACCAGGTCGGCGCGTCCTGCGACGCGATCAGGCCGGTCGCCGAGATCGCGACGAGACATGCGATTGCGACCAGCAGCATTCGGCGGGAGGCGCGCGGCTTCCGGTGCCTGGGGGTCTCTCGCGTCGCCTCGCGTCGGTCGCGCAGAAGGCGCCGGATGCGCTCGACGGCGGAGTCCGCGCCGGGCGGCCCGAAGGGCGCGAGCGCCTCCGCCAGAGCGGCTGCATCGCCGAAGCGCGCGTCGGTGTCTCGCGACAAACAACGCATGACGACGCCCTCGAGCGCCGGCGGGATGTCCGGTCGTGTCGCGCGCAGGGAGGTGGGCGATCGCTCGAGGATCGCAACGAACAGATCGGCGACGTTCTGTGCCGCGAACGGCAGTCGTCCGGCCAAAAGCTCGTACAGGACGACGCCGATTGACCAGATGTCCGCGCGTCCGTCCACGCTCTTCGCGTCGCGGAGCTGCTCGGGCGCCATGTACGTGGGCGAACCGAGGATCGACGATGTCACCGTGAGGGTCGTCGCTGCCTCGTCGCGAGCGACGTTCTTGGAGATGCCGAAGTCGAGGACCTTGATGGTGCTCGTGCCATCGCGCTTGTGCGCGAGAAAGAGGTTGGCAGGCTTCAGATCGCGGTGAACGATCCCGATGGAGTGCGCGTCGGCGATCGCCTCGAGCGCCTGGAGGACCCACCCGACGACCTCCACGACGGGCTGCGGTCCGTCCTGCTCGAGCAGCTCGGCGAGGTCGCAGCCGTCGAGTAGCTCGAGCGCCATGAACGGCGATCCATCGTCGGCGTGCCCGACGTCGAGGACGCGCGCGACGTGGTCGCTCTCGATTTGCGCGGCGGCCCGCGCCTCGTTGTAGAAGCGATGTACCGCTTGCGACGTGCTCGCGGCCTCCTCCGAAATCAGCTTGAGGGCGACCGCCTTCCCCAGGAGCTCGTGACGTGCCGCGTAGACGACGCCCATCGAGCCGCCACCGATCCGCCGCTCGATTCGATACTTGCCGGCCACGAGATCGCCGACGTCGGGCACCGAGTCGCGCCCGAACGTGACCCGAGAGGCGAACACCGTCTCCCGTGTGCTTACGTGACTCTGGCGCGCAGTCCCACGCGTCGGCATTTGGCCCGGGACCTCAGCAACCGTTGTGCCGAAGCTCAACCATAGTCATTGCGCACGGTTGCGGTCCGGACCGCCCGAGAATGCTTGTGGCGACTTGGCACGCGAATGCTCGCGACGTGGCGACGCGCCTCGGGTGGCCCTTGGCCGCATCTGATTCGAACCTCGAGCCCACCCCGCCGAGGCACATCGGCGCGTAGCACCTCCAGTGGAACGATTGGGCGCTGAAGGCGCAGGATCCCCCGTTCGACACGCAATCGGAGTCGTCCGGGCACGTGTCTTGACGCGTGTGGCAGAAGTAGCCTACCGACCACGGGGGCACGTTGATGCAGCCGCTCGCAAGGTCCGTCAGCGAAGGAGAGCCGTACTCGCCGCCGCAATCGGCGTCGAACTGGCAATTTCCGTAGAAGCACACGTTCGCGTCGTAGTTCGCGTCGTTGCGGCACTCGCATACCTGGCCGACGCCGCAGTCGGCGTCCGAGGTGCATGCGTCGTATGAACAGAAGTTTTTCGGCGGCGGGGCGTCGTGCATCGCGAGATTTCCTCGACCTCCTCGCCAATTTCGTGACACCGTAAGTTCTCACCCGCCCGGGTTTTTCTGGACGCGCGTTGAAACCGAAATCAGAAGGCATGACCCGCACGCTCGCGTCGTTCGCGCTTGCCGCGGCGTAGCGCCCGTACTGGCCGCGACGGCGGGTGGGTGCGAGCTCGTCGTCGGCGATACGGTGCGCGTCTTCGCGTGCTACGGGAGTCACGACGTCTGTCCCCCGAACCAGGTCTGCGACCCCGGGCGCCACCAGTGCATCCCCAACTGCACGCCGGGCGCGTGCTCGGCGAACATGGAGTGCGACCCGTCGTCGCATCTCTGCGTTCTCGTCGACGGCTCGGTCGTACCGGACAGCGACTCGGCGTCAGCGGACGATGGCGACGCCACCATCGACGGAGAGCCCGCCGAGGCGCCCCTCGACACCGGAAGCGACACCTGGGCGGGGAACGACTCCACGACGGACACCGGCGCGAACGAGGCGGGGCCGTGCATGGGGCTCACGTGCAAGTGCTCCGGCAACTCCTCGTGCGACAGCCATATCTGCGCAGACCAGCTCACGATCGGCCCGGGCGTCTACATGGCCGCCGGGAGCAACAGCTTCTGCACGAAGCCCTGCTGCACGTCCGCGGACTGCGATCCGCCGACCGTCTGTTACGCGACGTCGTCCAACGCCTCCAGCGGCAACTACTGCGTCATGCCCGCCTGGCTTGGGCGAGCGACGGAGCTCGGCTCGGGCCAGGGCGGGGAATCCTGCACGGACGACACGAACTGTCGGTCGGGGCTCTGCGCCATGGGCACGTGCGCCGACACCTGCTGCTCCACACGCCAGTCGAGCAGCGAGTGCGCTTCGGGCACGACCTGCAGCTTCGGCACCTTCCCCGGTACGCCGAGCTTCGATCAGAACTACACCCCCTATTGCGCGCAAGCTGGGACGGGAACCAATGGCACCAACTGCAACTTCGCGAGCGACTGCGCGAGCAACGTGTGCACGTCGCCCGGCGTTTGCCAGGACGCGTGCCGCAGCGCCGCCGACTGTAGCGGGCGCGGTTACTCGTGTGGGTACGCGCGGAACCAGAGCAACGCCGTCTTCCCCGCGTGCTTCTCGTCGGCGCTCGCTGGCAGTGAAGGCCAGCCCTGCCAGCGCAACTCGGACTGCCAGAGCGGTCTTTGCGACATGGGGGCAAAGTGCACGGACGTCTGCTTCAGCGACAAGGACTGTACGGTGAGCGGCTGGTACTGCCGCCCGGAGCAGATCACGCTGCGGAGCGGGGGCGTCGCGTCGGTCCTCTGCTGTGGTCCGTAGCCGGGAGGGACCGCTCTTCTCGATATCGAGCTTCAGAAGACCAACTCTGCGCCTTAGATATTGATGCTCTGCGGAATCCGCGTGGGCTGGAGGTGTACGTAGGGGAGGATCAAACCATGGTTCCGCTCGACGATCGCGGATTCGATCTCGGCGAGGTCGCGCTGGAATTGTCGTCCAAGGCCGACAACGGTCGGGTCTTGGAAATGAAGCAGCCCGTAGTGACCGAGCTTCCCGTGGTGCAGCGAACCGAGGAAAGCGAGCGTCTGCTCCGTACGCAACGCTACGTCCAGCGGCGGCAGCATATCCATGAAATCCTGCTCCGTGAAGGCATGACCCGACGCGGGGAGGGGAGCATACCCCGCAAGTGGATGGGCTGGAGCGAACGCCATTTCCGTCCGCTGAGCGAAGTTCACCGCCGCATGTTGGGCCGACGCGGTGAAAACGATCATCGTCAGGACCGATTTCAGCGTTGCAACGTCGCGGATTTGCCCTCCGCTCCCGACGCCGCGAACCGCTCCCTTCGCCGGATCTGCGATCTCCGCGGCCCAGCTTCGAAGCTCCTCGTCCATGACGACGACGGCGTCGCTCGGGTAATAGTGATCCACGTAGCCCGACACCCAGCGGTGAATCGCACGCCACAGGCGACGCGCATCATCGCGATACGGGTAGTCGGGGAGCGTGTCGACGTCGTCGACCCCTCGCGCGCTCAGCGCCGCGGGCAGGAAGTGGGCTCCGAAGTCGAACGCGAGTCGCTCTCGCCGCAGTAGATCGTAAATCGAGGAGATATCCGCCCCGACGAGGCGGTCCACGGCCTCGCCGGGCTGGATCAGCTTCTTCACAGCGAGGGAATTGATGGGCATCGTGCCCTCGAAGTGCTGATCCAAAAGTGCATAGACAGGATGGACCTCCGACAGGCATCGGCGGGTAGCCACCACGAACGCCTCGATGATCAGATGGGTGAACGTCAGATGCGATAGCAGCTCCTGGTGACAGCCATCTGCCGCACGCACCGCCTGCTTCGCGATTTGCCAGGCCCACCCGTCGGCCGGTGTCCAAATGGGCGCGGCCGCGTCCTGTCCGCCTTGAATTGCGACCGCGGCGAGTGAACGCTGGCCGGGAGGCACGGCGAGCAGCACCCGGGGCTGGGTCACGTACTTCGGTTGTTGCGGATGCGCGCCGGACCGCAGGGCCGTCAGACCGGCGTAGTCCGCCAAGTATACGCGACCCTCGCCGATGGCGCGGTGCAACGGGTACCCTGCGAAAGCGCGACCGCGGTGGAGGTGATCGTCGCTTACCGGAAATGACGCGAGCGGCGCGTCGACCCGACTCAAGACCAGCGGGTTGGCCCCCGCCACGAAAGAACGCGCAAAAACCCAATCCTCCATGAACACGTCTGCGATCTTCGGCAAGGGCTCCTTTTGGAAAACGCGCCTGTATTCTTCGATGCTGCGCGGCCGTCCGCCGCCCTCGACGCAGCCCAAGTCCGGCAAATAATGGTTGAGCAGCGTGGTGAAGTCCTTACGCGCGAGCGCCGCCGCCAGCTCCGCACCGGAGTGCCGGGGCAGTGGATTGGCGAAGGTGCGGCCGCTAACCGCCAGATACCGCTCCAGATTCGTGCGCGACTCGTGCAGGCGGGCCAAGAGCTCCTTGACCCACATCGGGCCTGCCTTGTCGCGTTCGTGGAACTCCTCGCCGATGGGGAGATCGTTGAACGTGGTGAAGGAGTACTCGCGCCGCCGCGCCGCGATCGCGTCACGGCGGGCCTCGACCTTTGCGTCGTACTGGGGCAACGAGACGGCCATACTACGTAAGAGTCAACGTAGTCGACGAGCACGGTTCGAGACAAGGCGCCGAGCCGCCACGAGGCCCTCGATGCGGCGATGTGCCGCTCAGTCGACGGTGCCCAAGATGTGCGTCAGCTCGCGCTGGAGAAAGGACCGCAGCGCCGGCTCCAGAGAGTCGCCGGTGAGCAAGCAATGCTCGTGCACGCCGCGGTCGAAGTGGAAGGACGCCGGCGCCTTGAGCATCAGGACCTCCGTCGGGAAGCGCCGCGCGGCGCGAACCGGGAGAACGGCGGCCAAGAGGCCGAGCGCGACCACACGACGTATCGCTTCGAGGCTGTCGCTCGTCATCCCGATGTGCAACTTGATTCCGGTCGCACGGAAGAAGGGCTCGTGCGATTCGACGAATCTGCGCTGGTACGCCGGGTAGCCGTCCTGGTTGGGCGCAAACATCGCCACGCCCTTTCGCGCAACGACGTCCCAGCTCGTGCTCGCTATCCATGGAAGACACGAAAAAACCGAGCTCGCCCTTGGCGAGGACGTCCGCGTTCGGTTCGCGGAGTCCGGGATCGCGCGCGACGACGACGGCATCCAGGTCGCCGCTTCGCAGATGGCGCTCGAGTACCGCGCTGCGCGCGGTCCCGACCTGGATCGTGAGGTGCGGAAATTCGCGCTGGAGCTGGGGCAAGAGGTGCGGAAGATGATTCACCGCGATCGCTTCGTACACGCCGAGTCGAAGCTTGGTGCGTTTGGTGGTCGCCGATGCCCCGTTCACCGCGCCTAGCTCGGCAATGGCGGCGATGATGGGGATCGCGCGCGCAAGGAGGTCTTCCCGTCCTGGGTGAGGGCAAACCTGGCGGAGCGAGTGCGAATCATCACCACGCACCGCCCACGGGTGCCTCACCAACGGCTGTCGTTTCCGCGTCGGCATCGTGATCGGCCGGTGATCGGCCGGATCCTCGATTCGAGCTGCGCGGCCGTTGACAGCGTCCGCGCGATCGTCGTTCTCTCGGGCCTCCACGAAGGCGAGAGAGTGTTCACCGGCAACGCGCTCTTCTGGGACGCCGAACGTAGGTCGACCACGAGCTCGTCGATGTCCCGCATGTCGTAGGAGCGAAAAACGGAGAGCTCGTAGCCTACGTTTATGTCGACTTGAACGAAGGGGCGAAGCTGTCGACCTATGTCCAGGCCGCGCAAGCCGTGCCCGCGTGGGCGCGAGCGTGAAGGGGCCGGACCTATGGCCACATCTGGGCGTCCCAGTTGGACCAGCGCTGCATCAGCGCTGAGTCGGCGCCCTCTCGCGCACCCTCCAACAATCCCCATGCGTCGAATTGCTGAGTCGTATAGCCGTCGTTCGACGGATAGGGACAGTACGGATGCCCCTGCGAATCGGTCGGGAGCGGACTGCGGGCAGCGTCTACGCAGAACCTCATTCCGGCGAACTGCTCGGCGGTGCCCATCTGCATGTTGCTCGGGTCGCACACGCGGTATTGGCCGGGCGTCGTATTGAAGTAGAGGTCGGCATACATGGATATGCTGGCGTTCAGGAATAGCAGATAGAGCCCTGGTGCTATTTGGTCGAGCAACCGGAAACGGCCCGCTTGGCCGGCCTGCGGGTCCATGACGACCGCCGGAGCGAGCTTGAAGAGGAGGTCCGCCTTGCTCTGCATTCCGCCGTTCTGGTACAGGTTCGTCGGATCGGAAGGATCCGGCTGATCGAAGGGGATGTTGGTGTTCGCGAGCTGCGCGAGCTTGATGTTGACCTCGAAGTAGCGAGCCAGGTGGGCGGCGGTCACCCAGCCCGGCGCCGTCGACGTGATGAGATCGTCCGCCAGGCCGGTGATGAAGCCCTGGGTATAAGGCCAGTCGACAGCGCCGTTCGAGGCGCCCGGCCAGCCCGGGTTGGTCGTCACCTGCAGCGCGTACCACGCGTCCGTCCGGTAGTAGGACACGAGGCGGTTCTCCCAGGAGAAGTAGAACTCGCGCAATCCCTGGTTGGTCTGCGTCGGGGCATAAAGGATGTGCGGCGCCACGTAGAAGAGGCTCGGCCAGCTGTACGGCCATCCGCGCGCTTCGCCCTGGCCTTGCCAGTTGCCGCTCGAGTCGACGGACCCGTGGAAAGACTGCTGCGCCTGGAGACCGTACTTTTCGACGATCTCCCACTGTTTGACGGCCATCCAGTGATAGAGCCCGATGTCGGCTCGCTCGATGAACGAGTCGGTGTTGAAAGGCGTGCACGGTCCGGTGGGGCCACAAGTGGTGAGATCGGCGAGCGCCGCGGTTTGCATGTCGAGCAGCGCCTGCATCTTCTGCGCTGCGAGCTGAACGCCGAACGGATTGATGGGGTCCGACGAAACGCGCGTCCCGCGACTTCCTCCCCCGAACTGCGTCGTACCCCCGCCGAACCCGAGCAGCATCCCCTGCAGCGAGCTTCGGTCGTTCGCGCTCAAGCTGCTCCAGTCCCCGTACGCGGCCGTCGGATCCTTCTTCATGTCCAGCCAGGCTTCCAGCGTCGTGTACGCATTCAGCGGGTTGCCGCCCAGGTAGCCCTGCTCGAAGAGCCCCGTCGCTTGACCGGAGTCGGGCGCCCAAAGATCTAGCGGGTGGACGATCGGGAGCCACGCGTTCCAATCGGGCAATTGGATCGGGATGGGTGTTTCTCGCATGTTCAACGTCTTGGTCGGGTCCATGACCGCGGTTATCTGCGCCTGCGTCACCGAGGAAGGCGAGGCATTCGCCGGCTGCCCCACCAAGGCGTTCACGAAGGCCTTGCCGTCCGGCAGGACCGCGTCGAGGCCGGCGCCGGCCGTCCACTCGGCAGCCGGCTTGCTGTCCAGCCCCGGGCCGGGCTGGTACGGCGGGTTCCACGGCGCAGCGGCGGGCACGTCGGGCACCTGTCCCGCGAGGGAGACACGCAAGAAGGCGGCGATCTGCTGTCCCTGCTGCTGGCTGAGACCGTGGAAGCGGCTTCTCTGGACGATCGAGTTGTTGGAGTAGTTGAAGTACTGAAGGTCGCGCCCGTCGGCCGCGTGGCAATCGCTGCACGCGGCGCGGACGATCCGGTTCACGATGGCTGACTTGACGAGGCTGTTGCGCTTGGTCCATAGCGCCCGCCCCGCAGTCACGTCGCCTGCGGCGTACTGCGCGGGCGCCTTCTCCGCGGAGATGTCGGCCCACTTCCTGGCGACATGACTCAGGTCGTTGCCGTTGCCGTCGCGGAAAGCGACGTCCAGGATTCGATAGCCATTCGAGTTGCCGTCGGTGCCGTTGAAGCGAAACTCGATCTGGTTCGCGCCGGGCGATCCGACGAGACGCGCCCGCGTCGTATCGTCGACGGGCACGAGGAAGCTGACGGTGACCTGAGCGCCGTTGATTCCGCCGTGGGCGAGCGACACCGCGTCGACCTGAACGTTCGCGTTCGTGATGTCGATCCAGGGAATGCCGCTGCTCGGGGCCGTGGCGCTTCCGTCGATGCGCAGGCTGGCCTTCACCTTCACGAGCTGCTTGGCGAGCGTCTCGAACTCCGGCGGATCGTAGAAACCGCAGCGATGGCACTGCACGTAGAGGAACTGAACCGAGGGGATGTCGGCCGCGGCGAGAGGCAGCGTGGCGCTCGCGATGGCAGGATCGTCCGGCGCGCCACTGCCGAGCACTTCGATGGGGAGCGCCAGCGCGGGGCCGCCCGTTCCCGCCTCCGCCGGCGTTTCGCCGTCCATTGCGAGTCCGCTTCCATCTTCGAGTGGACCGCCGCCGTCCGCCGGCGTTCCACCGCCGTCCGCCGCGGTTCCACCGCTAGAACTCGACCCACCTCCGGGGCCAGAGCCGGCGACGCTCCAGTCCTGCCCCTGACCGCAACCGAGCAGTAGGGTGGACGCACAAACCACAAGGTATACTGGCCCAATCGCTCCACGCGGAACGGGATTGGGCCGCATGGCAATGCCGGCGACGGCCCGACCCTCGCTCCAGCATGGTCCAAAGATTGCCGACAGCGCCGCGAGGAATCGACTTCGTACCGACAGCAGCATGTTTGAGACTTGGCCGATCTAGATTCGCCCGATCACCTCGGATGCGATTGTTGCTAGCCGAGGGCCCAACTCGCAGTTCCAGGCGTTGACTTTCGACGCGAGAAGCGTGATGGACCAATTGCCCGGATTCTTTAAGGATCTTCCCGTACTTCCGCTCGCACTTTCCTTAGGCCACTTCTGCGTACGTCTGATCTCGACCTGCAGCGAGCTTTCGAGCACCCGCGCATGTTGTCTTGCGGGCCGAGGTCGGCGTCGAGTACCCAGCGCCAAGGTGAGGATGCGCAAGGCACGCGCAGGGAGTGGGCTCTCGGCTGCGCTGATCGCGACGGGGGTCTTGCTCATCTCGAGCGCGGCCGTCGCCGAGCCCCCGGAGGCGCCGGTCTACGTGCTCACGTATTCGGCTCCTGGTGTCTGCCCGGGGGAGGCGGCATTCATCGCAGACGTCGCCAGTCACGTGCACGATACGTCGCACGCCGGGAGTGTTCGGGTGAACGTCACGATCGAAGAGCGCGAGGCGGGCTATGCGGGAACGTTGGTCGCCTTCGATCGATCCGGTCGGGACAGCTCGCGACGCATCATCGACAAGAAGTGCTCCGACGTGGCGCACGCTCTGGCCTTTCTGGCGGCACTCGTCATCGAGGTCGGCGGACATCTCGAGCCGGAAGCCGCACCCGCTTCGAAGCCGGCGCCTGCCCCCGTGCCAACGACCCCCGTACGGGGACCGGCCGCCGTCGAGCGTCCCCGCACCGTCGCGCTTTCGGCGGTCCTTCTGGGCGGTGTACGCGGGGGCCTCGGCCCCGCGGCGCGCGGGAGCGCGGAGGCGGGAGCCGAGATCGGCGCTTCCGAGGGGGTACTCGCCCCTTCGCTGCGCCTCGTCGCCCTCGTCGCGAACGGATCCCTGAATGGGCCGGGTGGCAGCGCCGCGCTATGGTTGTTCGGAGGCCGCATCGAGCTCTGCCCTCTGCACTTCGCGAGCAAGCGGTTCGCGATACGACCGTGCGTCGGCACCGAGCTTGGCGTCGTTCAGGCGGAAGGACAAACCGCGTTCGCGCCCCAGACCGTGACCGAGCCCTGGGTAACGGCTGAGGCTACGCTCCGTGGTCAGTGGTTCCCGACCCGCTGGGCATTCGTCGAGCTGGGTGGGGGCCCGGTCATCCCCCTGCAGCGCACCCGCTACTACTTCGTACCCGATCAGACCGTGTACGTGACCCCGGTCCTCACGGGGCGAGCCGCGATAGGCGTTGGTCTGCTTTTCTAGCTGCCCGAGCGCCGGCCGCGAGTCGGACGCAAACTTGGTGATCGCTTCCCTCGATGCGGCCATGGTTTATAGGTGGACCGTTTCCTGGTGATCGAGCGCGCACTGCCACCCACGATCACCGCACGCGAGACGGCGCCTGACGTGCGCTTCCGATCGATGGTCGACGCCCATTTCGTGACGGTCTGGAGGGCGCTTCGCCATCTCGGCGTGCCGGAGGTAGGCGCCGATGACGGTGCGCAGCAGGTGTTCCTCGTCGCAGCGCGACGGCTCGACGACATTCGAGCGGGCGGCGAGCGCCAATATCTGCTCGCAATCGCTTTGCGCGTTGCGTCCGAAATTCGCCGCGCCTTGCGCCGGCGCCGGGAGGTTCCCATGGACACTCCGGTCAGCGAGCCACTCTGCGTGGCGACGGTCGACCAGCAACCGGAGCAGGCCCTGGACAACAAGCGTGCCCTGGCGATGCTGGCCACCTGTCTGGAGGGAATGTCCGAAAAATTGCGCGATGCGTTCGTGTTGTTCGAGCTCGAAGAGCTCAGCGCGCCGGAGGTCGCGCGGCTGCTCGGTGTACCCGTCGGCACTGTGGCGTCGCGCGTCAGGCTCGCACGCGAATACATCCGCGAGAGCCTCGGAAGTCGGGGTCGACGATGAGCGAGCTACGACGCTGGTCCGCTGATGGGGCGACAGACGCCGAGATCGCACTGCTCGAGGCGGCGCGAGGGGTGCAACCTTCGGCGGAGACGCTGGCGCGGGCGCGGGCGCTCCGGGCGCTCAGCGTGACGGCGGCCGCGACCACGATCGCAGGGGCGGCCCCCGTGGCCGCCGCGACCAAGAGCGGGCTAACCCTCGTTGGCAAGATTGCAATCCTTTCTCTCGTCGGGGGCGGCGTCGTCGCTGGCGGCGTCGCGGTGCGCGCGGCACGCCAGGCGAGTGCGCCCCCGGCGGCTGCGGTGGTTCCCGCTCCGCGTCCCGTGTCCGCGGTTCCCCTGCGGCCCGAGCCGCCGCGCGTGAACCCTCCCCCGGCATCAGTCTCCGCGCCCATCTCGCCGGTGCGGGCCGCCGAATCCCCGCGGCCGGCTCGCCCCGCCTCCTCGAACGATCAACTGAGCCGCGAGGTGAAAGCTCTGGAGCTTGCGCATCGGGCGCTGGCCGAGCACGATCCCCAAAGAGCCCTTGAGCTGCTAGACCGCTATGGTGCGCATTTCCCGGCTGGCTCCCTTTCTTCGGAAGCGGTCGTGCTGCGAGTCCAGGCGCTGCTGGCGAATGGAGATCGCGCGGCGGCGCAGGCCCAGGCCGATGCTTACTCGGCCGCGCATCCCGACACCCCGTTCGCCATACGGCTCAAGGAACTCGTCCGCGGCCAATAGAGCCGGGCGACGGCTCGTGCTCAGGAGCTCCATCGGCGTTCTGCTGACCGTCCTCTCTGGATGCTCGTCCCAGGCCAATCTCGGCGGCGAGGAGCAACCGATTGGCGGCCGGCTGCGAGGGCTCGCTTCGCGCGAAACGATCACCCTTCAGAACAACGCCGGCGACAGACTGACCCTTTCATCGAACGGGAGCTTCACGTTCCCCACCCCTGTGGCGAGCGGCGCGACGTACTCCGTCACGATCATGACCCTCCCATCGTCTCCCATCGAACAGGCTTGCTCCGTATCGAACGCGAGCGGTGTCGTGGGAGGTTCGCCCGTCGCGAGCATCACGGTCGACTGCGACCTATTGGCCTATTTTCCCTTCCAGGGGAACGCAAACGACGCGAGTGGATACGGAAACGACGCGATCGTCGTCGGCGCGACCCTCGCCTCCGATCGCAACGGCACCCCGGACAGCGCGTATTCCTTCGCCGGCGTGGGCAGCATTCAGGCGACCATGCCCAAGGGATTTCTACCGAACGGCAGTGAGGCGCGGACGCTGACTGCCTGGATCGAGCCCGCGCAGACCACCCGCATCCTTGGCCTCGTCTACTTTGGAGCCGACAACTGCACGGGCCAGATCTTCGGTCTGGGCGACCTGGGCGATCAGGCGACCTTCTGGGGCGGCTGCAACGACTACACGAGCCTCCTCAGGCTGCCGATCGGCTCGTGGTCCTTCTTTGCGATCGTCTACACGCCGACAATCCCGACGCAGATCACGTTGTACGTCGACAACAGGTCGGCAACGGGACCCATCGTCGCGCCGACGACGCCCGACGTGGGAACTCTCGTCATCGGGGCGGATCTCGTGAACGCGGGACCCTCCTTCACGGGGAAGATCGATTCGGTGCACGTGTACGGTCGAGCGCTCAACCCGGCGGAGATGCAATCGATCTACATGTCGCCCGAACCTTGAGGCGGGGCCGGCGGCAGGCCGCCCCGCCGGAGCGGGTGAGCGCTTTCTCAACGTCCGTCGTACTCGTCGTGCCGCTTCCACCATAGATTCGTCTCGTTGCGTCCCCTCGGTGCGCGGTCCAGCCACTGGTAGGCGCCCCAGAGACCGTCGAGCCCTCGCGCGTACGTCGAGTACGCATGATGGACGACGCCGCCCTCGATCACGAACGCGCTCATGCCAGGCCGCTCGCGGACGTACGTCGGCGTATCGACCCCGCACATCGCCGCGAATGTCCCCACGGGCCCGCCGCCCTCGCGCCGTTCGCGCTTCGGCTCGCGGCGATAATTGTAATCGATGCCGTCGCCGAACTGCTGTTCCTCGCTGAACCACACGCTGTAGTCGGCGTTGAAGTCGCTCCCGAACGACGACGCCCACGGGAACGTCCACCCCATGCGCCGCTTGTACTCCTCTAGCTTCGCGAACGGCGCGCGCGACACGGCACACAGCATCACGTCGTGCTGCGCGAGATGCACGGCGAACCCGTCGAAGCCGTCCGCAATCATCGAGCACGACGGACAGCCGCCCGTGTACTCCGGTCCGAACATGAAGTGATAGACGAGGAGCTGCGAGCGCCCCCTGAAGAGATCGGCCAGCTTCACCGTGCCGTCCTGGGTCTCGAAGCGATAGTCCTTATCGACACGAACCCACGGCAGCTTCTGCCGCAGCTCGGCGAGCTCGTCGCTCTTCCGCGTGAGATCCTTTTCCGCCTGCAAAAGCTCCAGACGGGCGGCCAGCCATTCCTCGCGAGTTCCCTTGGCGTGTTTCATGTCTCGTCTCCTGTGCGCCGGCGAAGCCGGCAGAAAGTTGATGGTGAAAGTCCGTTAC
>CALKVG010000047.1 GCA_937998045.1 uncultured Myxococcales bacterium | reverse complement strand
CGACCGGCACGATGCGGTCGCCGCCCCCGGCGCTCGACTCGACGAGCGCGGCGCCGGAATCGGTCCCCACGATGATCCGGTCCGTCGAGAGCACCTGGATGGCGCGCACGAACGACGAGGGGAGGCCTTCGGAAGACAGGAGGCGCCGCGCCGATCCGTCCGGGTCGACGCGCACGAGACCGCCGGCGGTCGCGACCCAGAGGCGCTCGCCTTGCCAGGCGAGCGCGGTCACCATCTCGCTCGAGCCGACCGCGGGCACCGGCGCGGTCGCGCCGCCGTCCGCGACGAGGAAGGCTCCACGGTCGAACGTCCCGATGGCGACGCGCCCACCCCCGGACGGAGCCAGCGCCGTCACATCGTTGGACGGGAGTCCTCCGAGCGGCAGGCGGCGAAAACCGCGCGCCGGCCCCTCCTCCCCGGAGGCGACGAAGACGCCGTCGGCGGTCGCCACGCACGACGAGGCGCCACGCAGACCCACGGCGCGCGCGAGTCGAGGGAGACCCGGCACCGGACGAAGCGGTCCCCGCAGCGATCCCGCCTGCAGCCCGGCGCCCATCGTCGCGACGAGCAGCCCGTCCCCGCTCGCGGCGATCCCGCGCGCGTCGACCGGGGCGATCGGCGCGAAGCCTCCCCGGGGACCGAAGCGGAAGAGCCCCTCGAGGTCCCCGAGGACGACCGAGCCGTCGATGGCGGCGAGCGCATGCCCGTGCACCGGACTCCCCGGCAGCGGCCGCAGCACACCGCCCTCACGGCGCGCGAGCGGCCCGTCCGTGTAGGCGACGTAGAGGACGCCCTTCGCCTCGGTGATCGCGGCAACCTGGACGCCGGGCGCATAGCTCGGTAGGGGACGCGGAGCGGCCGCCGGCGAATCGACCGCGACGACGCCGGCGCCGCGTGTGCCCAGGTACGTGACCCCGTTCGGCGATACGTAGACCGCCTGCACCGGATCCGTTCCGACGACTCGCTTCACCACCGGACCGCCGCTGCCGAGCGAAACGAACGCGGCCCCCGCCTCGGTTCCCGCCCACACGCCGTCGCCCTGCTCGGCGACGGCGTGCACCCGCGTCTCGGGCAGCCCGTCGACCGACGTGAGGACGCGCACGCTGCGATCGGGGCCCATGATGGCCAGCCCCCCTCCGGTCGCGATGGCGAAGCCGCCGGCGGTCAGCGGCACGCACCCGCGCGCGTCGTCGACCGAGGTCAGGACGCGCACCACCGCGCGGCTCGCGGCGGCGCTTGCCGCTCGCCGATCCGTCGCGTCGTCGGCGTGCGCCTGAGGAACGAGGGCCCGCGACGCGCATGCGGCCGCGACGACGCCCAGGCAAGCGCGGGTCGTCACGGCATCTCCACTTCGGTGACGCGCTCGTTGCGCGCGCGGTCGACCGCGACGACGCGGAGCTTCGCGTGCGCCGCGGGTCGCGCGCGCGGCGTCCACGTCCCAACGAACTCGCCCAAACGTACGGCGGTCAGCGCGAAGAGCTGCCCGTCGGGTGCGCTCACCTCGACGCGCCGAGCGTCCGTCCGCGATGAGGCGCTCGATGCGTCCACCGGCCCGAGCCTCTGGCGCGCGATGATGCGATAGCGCGAACCGTCTCGGCGCACGGCGACGTCGAGCGCCGGCGCCTGCGTGTCGACGACGTAAGGCACTTTGCGAATCTCGACGCGTCCATCGGCGTACGTGATTCGCACGGTGAGCGTGTAGCTCCCGTCCGGCGTGTGCTGGTCGACGAGGAAGCGCACGACCCAGCTCCCTCCCCGAGGGTCCTCCTCGTATACCGCGCTCTTCGTCTCACCGAATGGGAAGTCGACGACGACGCTCTGCGCATCGGCCGGCGCGTGGACGCGGATCTCGGGATCGCCGGGCTGCAGGTGATCCGGGCTGACGGTCGCCGAGCGGTCGTCGGCGCCGTCGAGGTCGCGCCCGGTGACGCGCGCATCGTCGGAGCCCTCGGCCTTTGCCTTGCGCGCGATCTGGAAGCGTTCGTACGCCTCTTCGCTCTCGAGCACGAGAAAAGACGTGTACCGGCTCATGACGCCCGAATCGAGGCTCGTCTCGACCACCGCGTCGCGGTGTGCGTCTCCCTCGCTCTGCAGCCGCTCGATGCGTCCGCTCGCCCAGCGCTTCGCGACGTCGCGCGCCGGCGTGGCGGACGCGAACGCGACGGCCTTGCGGAACGACCGCCCACCGATCGTTCCGGACAGCGTGAGCTCGGCGCCGGCGCTCTGCTTGCCTACCGGAACGAAGGCCGCCATCGACGCCTCGTCGCCCTCGTACAAGGTCGCGGGCGGCTGGATCGAAATGTCCGCGCCCTCCGGCCCGACGACGGTGACGTCGTCGATTCGCCTCGCGCTTCTCGCTTCGACTACGGCAATGGCCGCGCGCTGCGCCTCGTCCTCGCTCTTCGGGCGGAGGATGCGCCCATGCGCCGCCGACGCGATCGCGCGGGCTGTCGCGTCGTCGGTGGACTTCCCGAGCTGGATCACGTGCAGCGCCGCGCTACCGAGGCGCTCGCGCACGATGCGCCCGAGCTCCACCGGCTTCGTCTCGCCCCACGTCGCCGTCGCGTCGCCGAGGTAGACGAAGACCGGCTCGAGGCCCGCGGCTCGCGCCTGGTCGCCCGCGACAGCCGCCGCGGCGATGAGGGCGCCCAGATCGCTAGCGCCGTCGGGCTCGACGCCGTCGACGAAGGCGACGGCGGCGCCGCGTTCGTTCTGCGTCGGTTCGTGCAGCGCGCCCGCGGTCGGGGGATCGCCCACCGTGCGCGCGAACGTCCGCGTGCGCACGTCGCCGGCGATGACGGCGAACCGGTCGCGCGCTTCAAGCCTCGCGATGAGCATCGCGAGCAAGCGTGCTTGCATCGCGCGCGCCTCGAGGACGCTGCGCGATCGGTCGCACAGCACGACGAGCGCCTGTCCGCGGGCCGGCGCCACCGGCGGCGGGGCTCCGTCGAACGACGGTCGCACGTCGGCGACGAGGTAGGCTCCCCGCTTCGTGCGCTCGACGAACGCATCCCCGGTGGCGTCGGCGACGCGTACGAGAACGTCGCCCGTCGGCCCCGGCGCGGCGTTCTCGACGCGGCGGCCGTCGACGGTCACGGCGAGGCGCGGACGCGGCTCGGCGCCGACGTCGGCGGGTGGCCGGAAGGCGAAGAACAGGCCATCGCCCGCCCGGTGGAGCGGCGCGATGAACCGGAGGACGACGCGCTTGTCCTCGCGGGCCTCGATCGGGAACACACGCAGGCGGAACGTCTGCCCGCTCTCCCACTCGAGCAGGCCGGGGTCACGCATCGAGTCGACGATGTTCTCGTAGGTCTTGCGCGCCTTCTCGCTCTCTACGAGCTCGCCCTCCGTCATCTTGCCGTCGATCTCCATCGCGAGTCCGGTGACGATCGCGCCGTCCGGGAGCGGGAAGCGAAACGTGCCCTCCAGTCGCTCGCCGGTGTCGTTGTGGAAGACGTGCTCCACCGTCGTCTCGGCGACGTCGCCGGACGTCGTGGCGACGACCGAGAGCTCGACCAGCGCCAACTTCGTCTTCGGCGTTCGCTCGCCGCGCGCCTCGAGGGTCCCCTCGCCGGCGAACGCCACACGGACCGCCGGCTGCACCTCCGCCACTCCGCTCGCCCGCGCGACGGCGCCCGGGTCGCGCGCGCTCGCGTTGCCCGCCGCTCCCGGTTGCGCGGGACGCGCGCAACCGCCCGCGGCGATCGCGGCCGCCATCCAGAGCATCGCGCGGCTCATCGTCCACCTCCATTCGCTCCGCCGGACCCCGAGGCGAGCCGTCCCACGCGAATCGTCGCGACGGTCGCGGTCTGCTTCTCGGCGAAGAGCCGGTAAGGAAGCGCGCGCCTCCGTTCGGACGGTCGCCCCTCGTCGAGGACGACCATCACCTCGCCGCGCGCCTCGGGGAAAGCTCCGCGGTGCGCGCTGAAGTAATTGACCTGCACGCGGTACTCGCCGGGGCGCGCGTCCTTCGCGGTGAAGCTCTCGGGGCCGTATCCGGTCGTCACGTCGTCGAAGAGTGCCTCTCCTCCCCTGCCCGTCTTGTGGCCGTAGAACACCTTCTCCCCCGAAGGCGTCGTGACCCACAGGTCGACGTCGGTGCGGTCGGTGTCCCACGTCAGGTAGATGTGGACGTCGTTCTCGAGGCCGCCGTTCAAGCGGAGCGCGTCGATCGAAGCACCCAGCTCACGCACACGGGCCTCGTCGCCCGCTGCCTTCGCGTCGCGGCGCATCTCGCCGTAAATCTGGCCGAGTCGCTGCTTGGCCGGATAGCGAATCTGCTCGCTCGCGTCGGCCGCGTCGACCACCTCGCGAAGACGCGCAAGGGCGGCGTCGCTCCTTCCAAGGCGCAGCTCTACGTCCGCGAGCTCGAAGAGGAACCGCGTGTCGTGCGGCCTCGCCTCGAGCGCCGCCGTCAGCCTCGCGTCCGCTCCCTCGAGGTCGCCACGCTGTTTCAGCAACGTCGCCAGCGCGCGCTGGGCGTCCGGGTCGCGCGGCAAGAGCTCGACGATGGCCGAGTACACGCGGTCGGCCTCCTCGCGATCGCCGCGCTCGGCGTAGACGTCGCCGAGCGCGCGAACGGCGACGAGGTCGTACGCGTCCTTCGCGCGCCAGGCCCTTGCTTCGGCGAGAGCGCCGTCGAGATCCCCGGACGTCATGAGGCCCCGCACGAGCGCGACGCGCTTGGTGCGGTCGCCGGGATCGCCGTCGACGTTCGCTCGCAGCTCGGCGATGGCCTCGCCGGAGGGGCCGCCGCGACTTGCCGCCGCCGGCTCTGACTCGATGGCTTCAAGGGAAAGCGCTTTCGCGACGGGAAAGTCGGTCGGCGATGCGCGAGCGCCGGACGAGGGAATGAAGAGGGCCAACGTCAGCAGGGCGGCAAAGTCGGGACGGTGCATGCGCGGCGAGCTTGCGACCCGCAGGCCGTGCGGAAAGCGATGGCGAATTGCACGGTTGCAGGAAGGCGGCGTGGATGTGCGTCCACTCGGCGTGGTTGGGCGGACGCGCCGCAGTCGATCCCGACGAGAGCGGTCGTTCGCGCGGGGACTTGCACCCACGCGGTTACGAACTTTGCGCACGCGCGAAACCGCGTTCTCCGCCTCGCTCGGCAACCGTCCGGCCGTGCGGAGGATCGGATCGCGAAACCCACACGACCGCTGTCTGTGAGACGCGCGCGATGCCCTATTTTCTCCGCCAGACGGCAGATGCGACCGATTCGTATCCGGTCAATGGCTCCCCATGGATCCCCGGCGATCCTGTAGGTCTGAAGCTTCTGGACCCGAAATTTCCCGGGAATGTAGAAGCTGGACGCGATACGCGCAGCGGCAAAGTTCTTGCTCGTCCCGCCCATGGTCGGTTGCGAAAAAAGAGAATCTTCGCGTCGAGACCACCGCAAACGGACGCCGCTGCACTCCACTGAGAAGACATGGACTCAACGACCGCTGCCCGTATGGCAACTACTGCTGCACTCGTATTCGCCTCCGCGTGCTCCGGCGGCGATTCGAGCTCCCAATGGGGCGCGGGCGCCGACGCGGGTGGCTCGTCGGGCTCGTCGGGCGGCGGGCCGTCCTCCTCGTCCGGTTCGGGAGGATCCGGGTCGGGCACGTCCACGTCGTCCAGCTCCGGATCGTCGGGAGGAAGTCCGGACGCCGGAACGCCTTCTCCCGACGCCGGAACTCCGCCCCCGACCGGGAACGGTTGCCCGCCAAGCTGGACGACCACTCCGAAATGCGGAGGCAGCTCCTCGCCGCCCGGCCCGGCACCCGACTTCGGCTCTCACGTGCTCGTCTTGGATCCCTCGATGACGGACATCCAGAGCCAGCTCGACATGGTGAACGGCCACATGGAGGGCGACCAGTTCGACAACAACGGGTACGCGTACCTGTTCAAGCCGGGCAGCTACAACGCCGACGTCAAGGTCGGCTTCTACACGCACATGATCGGGCTCGGGCAATCCCCCGACGACGTGACGATCACCGGTGCCGTCCGATCCAAGGCGGACTGGTTCGGCGGGAATGCGACGTGCAACTTCTGGCGGACCGCCGAGAACTTCGCTGTCGTCCCGTCGGGGAGCATCGACAACGGCACGAACACTTGGGCCGTGTCCCAGGGGACGGCGATGCGCCGGGCGCACATCAAGGGAAACATCAAGCTGGACGACGGCGGGTGGTCGAGCGGCGGCTTCATCGCGGACACGACCATCGACGGCACGATCAACTCGGGATCGCAGCAGCAGTTTCTGACGAGGAACGACGAGCAGGGCGGCAGCTGGAACATGGTCTTCGTCGGCGACCAGCAGGCGCCCCAGGGGAACTGGCCACAGGCGCATTACACGGTGGTCGCCGCGACGCCGATCGTGCGCGAGAAGCCCTTTCTCTACATCGATAGCGCCGGCAACTATCTCGTCATGGTCCCGGCGCTGAAGACCGCCAGCAGCGGATCGAGCTGGGCATCCGGGATGCCGCCGGGGTCTCCCCTGTCGATCGACCTCTTTTACGTGGCCAAGCCAGACACGGACACCGCGACCAGCATCAACGCCGCCCTCGCCTCCGGAAAGAACCTGCTCCTTACGCCTGGGGACTACAAGCTCGACGCTCCGATCCACGTGACATTGCCGAACACGGTGGTGCTCGGCATCGGGTTGCCGGTCCTCACGCCCGCGGGCGCGAACGGGCTCATATCGGTAGACGACGTGGACGGCGTCTCGGTGGCCGGGCTTCTAATCGAGGCCGGACCGATGAGCACACCCACACTCGCGGAGATCGGCCCGATGGGAAGCTCGGCGGATCACTCGAGGAACCCCACGTTCTTCTTCGACGTCCACTGCCGGATCGGGGGCAACATCGCCGGCACAGCCTCGAGCTGCTTCACTGTCAATAGCAGCGCCGTCGTCATCGACAACAGCTGGCTCTGGCGCGCGGATCACGGTGCCGGCGCCGACTGGAACACGAACAAGAGCGATAGCGGCATCATCGTGAACGGCGACAACGTCACGGTGTACGGCTTGTTCGTGGAGCATCATGAGAAGTACCAGACGCTCTGGAACGGCAACGGCGGGTCGGTCTACTTCTACCAGTCGGAGCTGCCCTACGACCCGCCATCGCAAGGCGCCTGGATGTCGTCACCTACCGAGAACGGCTATCCCTCGTACAAGGTGGCGGACACCGTCACCAGCCACCACGGCGCGGGGCTCGGGGTCTACGCCTTCTTCCACAACGGCGGTCTGGCCGCCGACAACGCCATCGAGACGCCGAGCGGCGCCGGGATGGTGATGACGCACATGATGACCTTCAGGGGGAGCGGCGGCATCCACAACATCATCAACGGCACCGGCGGCGAAGCGACCGCGTACTCCAGCAACTGAGTCTCATAGGCATCGCGGCGTGGGGAACGTGATCCCGACCGTCTTGACCTCCGTCTGGATCCCGCCGTTGGGAGCGACCCCGCCGGTCGCTCCCGAGAATCCGTAGTAGTACGACGTCCCGCTCGTGAAGCCGGTGAGGGCGACGTTCTGCGCGACGGGCTTCGCGTCGATCGATACGGACATCGCCCCCCCGGAAAGGCTCACGACGGCCGCATGCCATTGCCCGTCGGCCAGGTTGACGGGCGTCAGATCCGGGCTGGCGAAGAGCGAGGTCGGCAAAATGTTCGAGCACAAGGAGAGCGAATCGACCCCCACGTGATCGGCGCTGTTATCGGCGCACTGGCCGTTGTTGTAGACGTCGAACTCGACGCCGTATCCCACTAAGCCGCCCATCCCCAGCGCGCCGTCCCCCGAGCCGATCGCGCTGGGACCGGACGCTTCGATCATGAATCCCATACCGTCGTAGCGCCCGCCGCCGCCGGCGCCGATCCGGAACTGGAAAGACGCGGTGAACTCGTCGGTCACGACGGAATGCCCGTAGATGACGGTCCCCGTCGCGCTGGCTGCGTTCGCGGCCGTCATGCGCGCGCTCGGTCCGCTCGAATCCCATACCGCCGAACCGTTGAACGTCCAGCCGGCCGGAGACGAGCTCATGTCGGCCGTGATGGACGTCCCGCAAAGGCTGCTGCTGCACGTGACGCCGCAGGCGCCACAATGGTTCGGGTCGGTCGCGGGGTTCACGCAGGTGCCGTTGCAAAGGATCTCGCCGCCGCTGCAGGTGGGCCCGCCCGACTCCGCCTCGTTCGGGCCGTCGGCGAGCGCCCTGGCGTCGGTTCCGGCGGTCACGTCGGCCACGGGCCCCGCGTCGACGACGTCTTCGCTCGTGCCGCCGTCGAATCCGGGGCGCGCGTCGTCGATCGCAACGTCGCTCGGGCCGTCGACCGGCGCCGCATCGGACGCGAGAACATCCGTCGTCGCATCGGACGCGCGAGCGTCCGGCGCCGCATCGCGGGCGAGAGCATCCGTCGTCCCATCGGACGTGAGAGCATCCGTCGTCCCATCGGCGGGGGCCGCACCATCGCCCGCGGACATGCCCCCCCAATCCCCTGCGGAACCGCCGTCAGTGCCGGCGCCATAATCGGTGCTGCCGGTCGCGCAAGACGCGCACGGAACGAGCGCGAGAGCGGCCGCCATGAGAAGGCCATTGCGATTCGTCCGTCGCGGATGCAGCGCCAACGTGGTCGCGACGTCTACCAGCGAAGTCGAGCGCCTTGCCGACCGAGGGCCGACGGCGAAGAAAAATGAGACTCGCCGCTTCTCGCAGGCCTGGCGCAACGCATCATGCGGACATTGCGCGGAGCTACGAGATTTGCGCGATTCGTGTCCGGGATCCCTCATGACTAACCCCCTTAGGGATTAGTGGGGACAATGCAAGGGAAGTACCCCCCCAAGAGCACACGCCGGCCGACGGTGGAGGAGACTGCGAGACGTCCTGCCTAGCGCCGCACGTGCGACTGCGACGGCGCCGGCGGGGGGACGCCGGGACCCGACGTGGCCATGGCCGTTCGGCCCTCCATCATCATGCGAAGCTCCTCGGGCTCGGTCGATCGACCGATCGCTTCCTCGTACGAGATGAGCCGCCGCTGGTGGAGCGAGTAGAGGCTCTGGTTGAGCGTCTGCATCGCGAACTTCTCCTGGCCAACCTGCATCTGCGAATAAATCTGGTGGACCTTGTCTTCGCGAATGAGGTTCCTGATGGCGGCGTTGGGAACGAGGATCTCCAGCGCCATCACGCGCCCGGGGGCGCCCATCCGTGGCAAGAGCTGCTGCGAGATGATCCCCTGAAGCACGAACGAGAGCTTCGACCGCACCTGCGGCTGCTGGTGGGGCGAGAAGACGTCGATAATGCGATTGATCGTCGAGACGGCGCTGTTCGTGTGGAGCGTCGCGAAGACGAGGTGGCCCGTCTCGCTGATCGTGAGGGCCGCCTCGATCGTCTCGAGGTCGCGCATCTCGCCGACGAGGACGACGTCGGGGTCCTGGCGCAAGACGTACTTGAGCGCGGTCTTGAAGCCCTCGGTGTCCGTGCCCACTTCGCGCTGGTTCACGATCGAGAGCTTGTGCGGGTGCAGGTACTCGATCGGGTCTTCGACCGTCATGATGTGGACGCGCTGCTCGGTGTTGATCTTGTCGATCATCGCGGCGAGCGTCGTCGACTTCCCCGAGCCCGTTGGCCCCGTCACGAGGACCAGGCCGCTCGGCTTGTTGGCAAACTCGGAGACGACCGCCGGCAGCCCGAGCTCCTCGAACGTGAGTATCTTGAACGGGATCGTCCGGAAGGCGCCGGCGACGGCGCCGCGCTGCATGTAGATATTCGCGCGGAAACGCGAGAGCCCCTTCACGCCGAAGGACAGATCGAGCTCGTTGTTCTTCTCGAACTGCGCGCGCTGCTCCTCGGTGAGCACCGAGAAGCAGAGCTGCTTCGTCTCGACCGGACCGAGGGGCGGCAGCTTGAGCGGCACGATCGCGCCGTCGATCCTGAGTAGCGGCGGCGTGCCCGTCGTCACGTGCATGTCGCTCGCGCCCTTCTCGATCATCGTCTTGAGGAGCTGGTGCAGATTGACTCGGAGCTCGGTGGGCTGCGTCATGGGGGCTCCCTCAATCGGCCATGGTCACGCGCATGATTTCTTCCGGCGTCGTCACGCCGTCGATGATCTTCTTGATCCCGCTCATCCGGAGCGTGTTCATCCCGTTCTTGACCGCGCCGAGCTTGAGCTCGGCGGTCGACGCGCCCTGCAGGACCATCTCCTTCAGGTTGTCGCTGAAGCGCATGACCTCGTAGAGCGCGACGCGCCCCTTGTAGCCGCTGCCGTTGCACGTCCGGCAGCCGGCCCCCTTCTGCAGCTTGGCGGTCGCGATCTGATCTGGGGAGAAGCCGCAGTCCTCGAGCACCTTGCGCTCGTAACGGACCTGCTGCTTGCAATCGGGGCAAATCTTGCGCGCGAGGCGCTGGGCGAGGACGAGGTTTACGCTTGCCGTGATCAAGAACGGCTCGACGCCCATGTTCAGCAAGCGAGATATCGTCGCGGGGGCGTCGTTCGTGTGCAACGTGGACAGCACGAGGTGCCCGGTGAGGGCCGCCTTGACGGCGATCTCCGCCGTCTCGAAGTCGCGGATCTCGCCGACCATGATGATGTCCGGGTCCTGCCGGAGGAACGCGCGGAGGGCCATCGCGAAGTTCAGGCCGATCTCGTCGTGCATCTGCACCTGGTTGATACCGTGCAGGTTGTATTCGACCGGATCTTCCGCCGTGCTGATGTTGTGGGCGACCTTGTTCAGCTCCGTGAGCCCCGAATAGAGCGTCGTCGTCTTGCCCGATCCCGTCGGCCCGGTGACGAGCACCATGCCCCAGGGCTGGTTGATGGCCCACTTGAAATCGTCGAGCGGCTTGGGATCGAAGCCCAGCTTGGCCATATCGAGCTGCAGGTTGCCCTTGTCGAGAAGGCGCATGACGACCTTCTCGCCCCAGATCGTCGGGAGCACCGAGACGCGGAAGTCCATCTCGCGCCCCTTGCCGAGCTTGAGCTTGATGCGCCCGTCCTGCGGGAGGCGTCGCTCGGCGATGTCGAGAGACGACATGATCTTGATGCGGCTCGTGATCGCGTTCTTCAGCTTCAGCGGCGGCGTCATCTCCTCGGCGAGGACGCCGTCGATGCGGTAGCGCACGCGGAGCTTCTTCTCGTACGGCTCGATGTGGATGTCGCTCGCGCCCTTCTTGATGGCGTTGAGCAAGATCATGTTCACGAGGCGGACGACCGGTGCGTCCTCGCTCGCCTTCTCGAGCTCGAGGAGGTTGATCTGGTCGTCGTCGCCGGTGACTTCGATCTCGTTCTCGTCGAAGCCGGCCATCACCTCGTCGTACGAGGGGCCGGCGTTGTAATACTTCTCGATCGCGTTGTGGATCGCCGTCTCGCTCGCGATGACCGGCTCGATGTTGTAGCCGGTCAAGAACTTGAGATCGTCGATGGCGTTGAGATTCGTCGGGTCCGCCATCGCGACAATGAGCGAGTTGCCGGTGCGCGAGACGGGCACCACCTTGTGGCGCTCGCAGGGCTCTTTCGGCACGAGCTTCAAGATGTCCGCGTCGATCTCGTACTCTTCGAGGTTGACGGTCGGGACGCGGTACTGCTGGCTGAGGAAGCTGGTGATCTCGTCGTCGCTGACGTAGCCGAGCTTGGCGAGGGTGTAGCCGAGGTTCTGGCCCGACTTCTGCTGCTCTTCCTGCGCGTGCCGGAGCTGCGAGAGCGAGATCAACTTCTCGCGGACGAGGAGCTCGCCCAGGCGGTTGTTGTTCGCCATGCTAATCGAAGCTTAACAGGAAAGCGCCTACGCTGAAGCCTTCGATCGTGCGCACCCCCGTCCCGCCGCTCCCGCCTCGGCCCTCCGCGTCTCGCCCGGCCAGCGCCTTGGCGCGATTCCTTGCGAAGGCCTTCGGGAGCGGCCGCCGCGAGGCGCTGGCGGAGGCCAGAGCCGCCGAGCTCCGGGGCGAGCTCGCGCAGGCTGCTGCGCTCTTCGCCGAAGCGGGGAGGCTCGACGAGTCGGCCCGCGTGATGGTTCTGCGTGGCGACGCGGAGGTCGATCCGTCGGCGCGGCTGCGGCACTACACGCAGGCGGTCGCCACGGCGCCGCTCGACACCGTCGGAGCGAAGCACGCCGCGCGGAAGCGCGCCGCGACGGTGCTCGACATCGCCACGGACTCGCGGCTGCCGATGACCGCGACGTTGCGGCAGGAGCTCGCCCAGGCTGCCCGCGAGCTCGAGAGGCTCGGAGATCCCGAACGAGCCGCGCAGGCGTATGCGATGGCAGGCGACCTGGAAGGTGAGGTGCGCGCCCTGGCGCGCGCGGGCGAGGTGGACAGGGTCGATGCGCTCCTCGTCGCGCAGCAGGGTCGCGACCGCGAAGCGCAGGCGCGGCGGAGCGCTTCGGAGGAGGTGGAGATGCTCGTCGCGAGCGGTCGCCGTCGCGAGGCCTTGGCGCTCTCGCGGACGTCGACCGACGACGAGGTGCGCCGCCGCGGCGACTCTCTGGCGAACCGGCGGGTGGGGACGGGGGTCGTGCGCGTCGTCGTGCAGGGGCGTGAGGTGCTCCTCGCGCTCGGCAACAGCCTGGTCATCGGGCGGGCGCCGGAGCTCGAGACGGCGGAGCCGCGGCAGGGGACGATCGCGATCGGCGCGGCCGCCCTCAGCCGGCGCCACATCGCGGTCGAGCGCCGAGGCGCCGAGTTCGTCGTTCGCGACCTGGGGAGCCGGAACGGGACGCTGCTCCGCGGCCTGGCGCTTGCGGGCGAAGCGCACGTGGGGGACGGAGTCGATCTCAGGCTCGGGCGCGAAGTGCCCGTCACGCTACGTCCGGCGAACGAGCTCGCGGGTGCGCTCGCCGTGGAGGTGCCGGGCGCGCGCTACGTCGCGCCGCTCGGACCTGCGGTGCTGGGCATCGGTCAGTGGCGCCTGCAGAGCGGCGACGACGGCTGGATGGAGCTCGTGACGGGGGACGCACCTCCGGCGTTCGCGGGCGCGCTGCGCCTGTCGCCGTCCGTGACGCTCCTCGCGCGGGACGCTTTCGCGGCGGAGCGCGGCGGCAAACCGTTGCTGGAGATACGAGGCCGTGACGGATGATGGCCAGGGCGAGGCGAGCGCCGACGCGGATTTGACCAGCCTCGCGGAGTTCGGCGCCGCCGGCGGCCCTTCCCTCGAGGAAGCGCTGGCGACGTTTGCGCGCCTGCGCACGGGACCCCGCGAGGGACGCGCGGTCGGCGTCCTCCTCGCGCTCGAGGCGCGTCGGCCGCTTCCGGAGCCGCTGCTGCTCGCCCTGGCCTCGACGCTGATCGACCGAGGAGAGGGGGCCATCGCCGAGGGAACCCTCGTGCGCGCCACGACGACCGAGGCGCTCATGCTCCGGTCGGACTTGCTCGCCCGCGCCGGCGACCTTCCGGGCGCGGTCGCCCTGGTCGAGCGCGTACTGCTTCGCGACTTCGACTGGCCCGGCGCCCGCGAGCGACACGCGCGCTGGCGGGAGGCGCTGGGCCTTTCGGAGCCGCCGCAGCACGCGAACGATGGCGCGACGCTGGTAGCGAGCGCGCCGGAGGCGCCGTTTCGTTTGCTTGCAGAGGTGGGGCGCGGCGGCGCAGGCGTGGTCTACGAGGCAGAGGATCGCGACCTCAGGCGGCGCGTCGCGCTCAAGGTGTACCACCGCCCCGAGAGGGATCGTGCGCAGCTGCTGCACGAGGCGCGCGTCGCCGTCGCCCTCGCGGGCCCGGGGATCGTGCGCGTCTTCGACGTCGATCCCGCGCAGGGCTGGCTCGCCATGGAAGCGGCGCCTCTCGGGCCGTTGCGCGGCCTGTTCCGGACGCGCGACCCGGCCATCTCGCCCATCGCTCGCTGGGCGCTGCCTCTGGCGCGCACGTTGGCCC
Organism: uncultured Myxococcales bacterium; assembly: GCA_937998045.1. Taxonomy (GTDB): domain Bacteria; phylum Myxococcota_A; class Polyangia; order Polyangiales; family Polyangiaceae; genus Palsa-1150. The sequence goes on along the minus strand of CALKVG010000047.1, from coordinate 18,947 downwards.
GCGTTCACGCGGCCGGCTGGGTGCACCATGACGTGAAGCCCGCCAACGTGCTCCTTCGCGACGCGGACGCTCCGCTCCTCAGCGACTTCGGAACGGCGCGTCGCGTCGGCGAGCCGAGCCCCCCCGGAAGCCTCGGCTACGTCTCGCCCGAGCGCCTCGCCGGACGTCCGAGCAACCCGCTCGACGACATCTACGGATTCGGGCGCATCCTCCAGGACGCGCTGACCGCCCTTTCCCTCGAAGCGACGTCCATTGGGGCGGCGGCCCCAATGGAAAAACCTGGTGCCGGTTGTGCCGCCCTCGCGTCCGCGTGCACGGGCCCCGACGAGGCTCGGGGCCGCGCCTTCGCCGCGTTTCTCGGGCGGGCATAGAAGCCCGGCCAGCCCGGCCTTCTCGTCGACAACGCTCGCAGCGGCGTTACATTCCCACACTCCAATGCCCACCACGTACACGGACCTCATCGCCGACATCCGAAAGCGCACGAAGCAGGTCTCCCTCGAGGAACTGAAGCGGCGTATCGACGCCGGCGAAAAGATGACGCTCGTCGACGTGCGCGAGAAAGACGAGTGGCGCGCCGGATACATCCCGGGCGCCGTGTCGCTCCCCCGCGGATTTCTCGAGATCCAGGCCGAGCAAAAGCTCCCGGACAAGAACGCGCGAATCGCCCTGTACTGCGCCGGCGGTACGCGGTCCGCGCTGGCCGCGGCCACGCTTCAGGAGCTCGGCTATACGAACGTCGAGACCGCGAACCCCGGCTTTGTACGGTGGAAGGACCTGGGCTTCCCCATGGAGACGCCTCCTGCGCTCAGCGACGCGCAGCGAGATCGGTACTCGCGGCACATCCTTTTGCCGGAGGTTGGTGAGGCGGGGCAAGCGAAGCTCCTTCAGAGCAAGGTGCTCTTGCTCGGCGCGGGAGGCCTGGGCTCGCCGGCGGCGCTCTACCTGGCCGCAGCGGGCGTGGGCACGCTCGGGGTCGTCGACGCCGACGTCGTGGACGCGTCGAACCTCCAGCGGCAGATTATCCACGCGACGAGCCGCGTCGGGACGCCCAAGGTCGAGAGCGCGGCGAAGACGATCGCCGAGCTGAATCCCGACGTGAAAGTCGTTCCTCACAGGGAGCGCATGACGAGCGCCAACGTCGAGCGCCTGTTCGACAATTACGAGGTCGTCATCGACGGGACCGACAATTTTCCGACGCGATACCTCGTGAACGACGCCAGCGTATGGATGGGCAAGCCCGTCGTCCATGGGAGCATCTTCCGCTTCGATGGCCAGGTGACGACGTTCGTCCCCGCGAAGGCCGCGAAGAAGCTCGGCCTTTCCGACGCGAGCCCCTGCTACCGCTGCCTCTACCCGGAGCCGCCGCCGCCCCATCTCGCGCCGAGCTGCCAGGAGGCCGGCGTGCTCGGAATCCTCTGCGGGATCATCGGGACGCTTCAGGCCACGGAAGCGATAAAGCTCCTCCTCGGCAAGGGGACGACGCTCGCCGGGCGCTTGCTCACTTACGATAGCCTCAAGATGAAGTTCCGAGAGCTCCGCCTGCGGCGCGCCCCCGACTGCCCCGTCTGCGGCCCCAAGCCCACGATCGCGAGCTACATCGATTACGAGGGCTTCTGCGCAGTAGGGCAGTAGTGAGCCGTAGTTGGTAGTAGCTGCCAGTACTTAGCCATAGCTGACCGTCGGTTAGCCCGTAGCTGAGCCTTTCCCTAGACAGCGCTGTCCGGGTATGTCACAAGTGAGCATTGCTCGGGAGGATTCGGCATGTTCAAGCCGCTCGTCGTCGCATCGATCGCTGGGTTCATCGTCCTGGGGGCCCCGGCGCTGTCTCGCGCCGACGACCACGGCGGCGGCGACCGAGGAGACCACGGCGGCGGCCACCACAGTGCACCCGAGCCGATCACCGTCATCGGCCTCGCGCTCGGCGCGGGCGGCGTCGCGACGGCGCGCTGGGCCGCGAACCGCAAGCGCACGCGCTGATGGGGGCGGCGTCGCCGCGCCTCCTTCGTAGTCCTCGCGATCGCTGGCTTTTCTGGGCCGGCGGCGTGACTGCCGCCCTCCAGGTCGCCCTCGGTTACCGCTCCGGAGCAGGATACGCGGACGACTTCTGGGTCACGACGGCCATCGCCTGGGCAACGGCTCTGTACCTGGTGTGGCGCCGCAGCGAGAGCGTCGCGGCGGACGCCGGCGCCGCGTGGACCGGCGCCGGCGCTCTCGTCGTCGCCGCGGCGGTGATCGCCCTCGGGGCAACGTCGAGCTACAAGGCGTTCGATCGGCTCTTGCCGCTCGCCGCAGGGGCCGGCTTGGCAGCGGCTGCATCCGGCCGCCGCGCCGCGAGCACCTTCCGGCGCGAGCTTCTCGTGCTCGCCCTCCCCCTGCTAAACCCCGTTCCCAGAGACATTCGCGGTCTGTGGGTGTACCGCCTCGTCGACCTGACGGCATGGGGCGCGTACGCCGTTCACCGCGCCGCCGGGCACGCGGTGATCCTCGACGGCGACTCGCTGCGTATGCCTCAGGGAACGCTCGACGTGGAGATCGCTTGCTCGGGGATGCTCGGCATCTCGCGCCTGTGGGTCATCGCGGCGCTCGTCATCGCGCTGTTCCGGACGACCCCTATGCAGAAGGTCGCCCTCTTCGCCATCGCCGCCTTGGTCGGGTTCGCCGTAAACGTCGCCCGGATCGCGCTGCTGGCGTCGACGGTCATGCGCGGCGACGACGCCTCGTTCGAGTTCTGGGACGACGGAACGGGCTCGGGGTTCATCGCCATCGGTTCCATGGCGGCCGCCGGCCTTGGCTGGTGGCTCGTCATGCGCCGATCGAGCGCCGCCCCGCCGGCCGGACCCGCGGCGTCCGCCGTCCCCTGAGCCCTATTCGTCGCTCTTGGTCTTGAGCTTGGCGTCGTTCTCCTGGATGAACGCGCGGATGTCGTCGGCCATGTCGAGCAGCTTCGCCCACTGCTCCTTGTAGAGAGTGACCGGGAACCGCCCCAACCCGTATACGGAGACGCCGCCCTTCTCGGAGACTTTGAGGGACGTCCCGCGAGGGCCGCGGTTCTTCAGGCGCTCGTTTTCGCTCTTGAGGCGCTCGATCTCGGATTTCAAGTCTTCGTCGGACATGACGGGCGGGGAACCTAGCGCGGGCGCCCCCGGCCGGCCATAACTGCCGTCGGTCGCGTTCCAAGCCGGGGACGCCAGGTCTCGAAGCGTCGAAGCTCTCGCAAGCCCAACAGGGCGTGTGACGGGCGGAGCGAGGGGGCTGAATACTGGCTGCGGCCAACGATGCGCCGAGTTGTGGCAGTGTTCGAAGAATGCGCGTCTCCCTCGGCAGTCGCGCCCCATTCGCGCGAGGCGCGGCGGTCGCCTTGTTGCTCGCCGCCCCTTCCGCTCGCGCCGGGGAGCCGGCCACCCTGGCGTCATCGGCCGCATCTCCCCGGGCACCGTTGCCCCCGCCCGCGCCGTCCGCCGCGCTGGCGCCGGCGGCACCCGCCCCGTCCGCGCACGCGCGCATGCCCGCGCCATGGGACGGCCTCGGCGACGACGTCGTCGACGCGTTCACCGGCACGAACCTTCTCTTTTACGGCGGCGCGCTGGCGGTGACCGCGGGGATGGCATTCGGCGGAGGCGACCACGCCGTCCGGCTGGCGGTCGAGCGCAGCCTCGTCGTGCCCGGGCTCTCCGACGTCGCCAATTACACCGGGTACATTCTTCCGGCCGTCCTCGCACCGGCCATCTATCTGGAAGGGCTCATCGCCGACGACCGCGACGCGGCCGGTGCGGGGAGCGCCGCGCTCCAGGCACTCGGCGTCGCTCTCGTGACGACGAGCGTCTTGAAGATCGGCTTCGGCCGCGTCTATCCCCTCAACGGCGGCGACCCGAACGCGCCGGACCGCCTCGACCACCCCGAGTACGCTCGTCAGTTTCACCCCTTCGGGTCCGTCTGGCCGCTGCCCGCGTGGCCGTCCGGCCACACCTCGGCGGCCACGGCCGTCGCGGCCGCGCTCTCGGCATACTACCCCGATCGGCTGTGGATCCCTCTCGTCGGGTACCCGCTCGCCGTCGCGATCGGCTTCGGGCTCATCGACGGCGATCGGCACTGGACATCCGACGTGATCGCGGGGGCGCTCTTGGGACACGCCATCGGCTACTCGATCGGTAGCGCCTTTCGCGCGCGAACCCGGGGCACATCGGGCGATCGCGGTCTCGGGCTAAGGTGCATCCCGATCGTCGGACCCGGCCTTTTCGGCGTGGCCGCCGGGCGCGCCTGGTGAGGTTGAGGGGGGCGACGGCTCAGCGGCAGCTGCAGGAGGCGAGTTGGCCGCCGCAAGCTGGGCACTGCTCGAAGTCGCAGCCGGTCGCGTGCAGCGCGAAGTAATAGGCGCTGCATCCGGGGCAGGGAGACTCGCAGCGGGGCCTCTCCTCGCCGACGCGCACTCTGGCGCGGGTGGTCCCGCCGAGTGTCACCGTGGGAACCTCCGGCTCCTCGTCCGAATCGCTGGGTAGGTGCACACTCGCGCCTTTGCCACGCTCCGCGGTGCCAGGCAAGAGGCCTGAGCTGCAGCCCCCATCCCCGATGCTTAACGAGTCTGGAGAAAGAGGAGGTGAGATCATGGCCACTCTGACGCGTTGGGATCCCTTCGGCGAGATGCAGCGCCTGACCGATCAGCTGTTCCGGACCTGGGCCCCGGACGAGCGAAGGGCCTTCGCGCCGGCGGTCGACATTTACGAAGACGAAGATGCGATCGTCGTAAAGGCGGAGCTCGCCGGCGTCAAACCGGAAGACGTCAACATCAGCGTCGAGAACAACGTGCTCACGATTAGCGGCGAACGAAAGCTCGAGCGCTCCGAGGAGCGCGAGGGTTACCACCGCATCGAGAGCACGTACGGAGTGTTCACTCGATCGTTCGCCCTGCCGGAGTCCCTCCGCACGGACGAGGTCGAGGCCGAAATGAACGAGGGGATTCTCACGGTGCGGATCCCCAAGAAGCCTGAAGTCGCGCCCAAGCGCATCCAGGTTAAGGGGCACGGCGAGGCGCCCAGACAGGTCGCTGCGCCGAAGCAGGGCGAAGCGAAGGAGATCAAGGAGGCCAAGGAGCCGGAGACGTCGAAGGCAGAGAGCGCGCAGTCCGCGGAGCCGTCGCGGACCAAGTAGCCAATCAGAATCAGAAGAAGAAGGGACGCAGGTCCTTGCGGCCGCGCGCCGCGCCGATCGCCGCCGCGTCCGCCTCGTGGGCCTCGTCCTCGGCGGGCAGCGACGGAAGCCCGTCGACGCGCGCGTCGGTTCGCGGCGGCCATTCGCTGACGTACTTCGGCGCTTCCCCCGGGTGGCTCGCGTCGATCCAGGCGACGTGCCCGCTGCCGGGGTTGCGGACGTCCATGTGCACGAAGACGCTGTTCGGGTAGTACCCGCAGCCGGTGTCCGGCAGCGTCTTGCAGAACGCGACGAGCGACTCGTTGTTCACGCCATCGATGCGGAAGTCGAGAGCACGGGCGGAAGAGTGGAAGCTCCGCGCGCTCCGAGGGCGATAGCCCGACACGAGCAGAACGCGGGGTGCGTCGGTTCCCTTGCGGAAGTGGTCGGCCACCGTCTGGAGGCGCTGGAGCAGGCCGGCGTCGACGCGACGGATCCCGGGTGCGAGCTCGGAGCCGCGGGTCCGGCTCAAAATGTCGAGCGACTCTTTGGGTTTCGCGGCGCTCCCGGGCCTCGCGAGGATCGAGAGCTCGTCGACCGCCAGCGGGGCCAACGAGCCATCGCATTTCTCGAGGGCGAAGGTCGCGGACTCGCTTCCGGCGACGACCTCGACCGGGGACTTCAGGCAAACGTGGGTGGATCCCGGCGCGCTTGTCTTCTGGACGCGCGCGGTGCGGATGGGCCTCCCGGATCGGGGCTCGGCACTCGCGAGAGCAGGGACGAGGAGCGCGACGGCAGCGGCAAGGCAGGAGCGTGCGACAAACATCGGTGGGCCTCCGTGTCGCACACGGTCCCACAAGGAGGCGACTGCGGGCAAAAAAGCGGCGAAGGGCTTGACCGGCACGTCTCGGTTTCGCCAGGCTCGCCGTTCTCTTCGATGACGGGCGCAGAGTTCGAAGGCGCGTGGCGCAAGCTCCTGGCTCTGGCAGCAAAGAGCCCCAACCTCCGCTGCCTGGAGTGCGGCGACTGCGAACGCTGCTCCGACTGCACGTTCTGCGTCCAAGGTCGCGGCCTGACACGCTGCCATTACTGCGAGGGATGCTCCGACTGCATCGACTGCACGCATTGTGTGCGATCGGTCGGATGCATCGCTTGCCAGCATTGCGCGGAGGCCGAGCGGTGCGCCGGCAGCGCATACCTCGTGCGCTCGATCGGGTGCAGCGCGTGCACCTACTGCTTCGGATGCGTCAATCTCTCGCGACGCGACTTCTGCATCCTCAACGAGCAATACGACCGCGCCACGTACTTCGACCTCGCCTCGCGCCTCGCGCGCGAGCTCCGGGTCCCCCTCCCGTGAGGCCGGCATGCGGGCGGTAGTGCAGCGCGTATCCAGCGCGCGCGTCGAGGTCGGCGGGACCACGGTCGGCGCTATCGAGCGGGGGCTCCTCGCGTACGTCGGCTTCGGCCGCGGCGACAAGGACGAGGACCGCGCCTGGGTCCTCTCGCGCATCGCGAACCTGCGGATCTTCCCCGACGATGCCGGCAAAATGTCTCTCAGCGTGCGCGACGTCGGAGGCGCGCTCCTCCTCGTCAGCCAGTTCACGCTGTATGGCGACGTCCGGCGCGGCCGCCGGCCGAGCTTCGACGAGGCCATGGCGCCGGTGGAAGCCCAGATCGCCTACGACACCGCCGTTCGCGAGGCGCTCGCGCTCGGGCTGCGCGTGGAGACGGGCCGTTTCCGGGCCGAGATGCGCGTCCACTCGTGCAACGACGGCCCGGTCACGATCTGGATCGACTCCGCGCTGCGCGTTCGCGCCGACGACGTGAAGGCTTGACCGCACGGGCACCGCGGTGAGGAAATAGCTGGGCGTGGGGCCGGACGGAACGAGCGACCCGCTACTCGAGACCCTCTGGGAGCGCGTGCTCGAGGCCTGGGATGACGACAAGCCGCACGCCGCGTTGCTCGAGCACGCGATGCGCACGCAGGCGCTGCCCGAGGTCGCCCGGCGCTACCGTGCGCTCGCCGGCGACATCGAACGGGGAGCGCGCGCCAAGGACAAGCTCGACGCGCTGGTCGTCGCCGCGACGCAGATGCTGCTCTCGACGAAGACTCCGAAGCCTGCGCGTACGCCGCTGCCGATCACGCTCAGCGCGGTCGCGGTCTTCGTCCTCTTGATGGCGTGGCTGGCGTACGCGCTCTTCGGCCGGCACTGACGGCCAACTTGCCGGCGAGCGCCATCGCGGCATGCATGCCGCGCGCGTCCGCAGTGAAGGTACCCGCCCGATCGTACGCGGTGCCGTGGTCGACGCTTGTGCGCACGATGGGGAGCCCGAGCGAGACGTTCACGGCGTCGCCGAAGCTCGCGAGCTTCATCGGAATGGTCGCCTGGTCGTGGTACATCGCCACGACGCCGTCCCACCGGTGGGCTCGCGCGAGACGGAACGCCGTCTCCGCGGGGATGGGTCCCTCGACGACGGCCGCGACCCGATCGCGCTTCAGCCGCGCTTGCGCGCGGGCGATGCCCGGGGCGATGGATGCAGACTCCTCGCGGCCGAGGAGGCCGCCCTCGCCGGCGTGGGGGTTGAGCGCCGCGACCGCGATGCGCGGAGGACGCCGCGAGAGGCGCGCAAGGAGCCAGGAGAGCCAATACGTGGCGCGCGAGACCGCTTCGGCATTCGCCGCGCGCGGGACCCGCGCCAGCGGCAGGTGCGTCGTCGCGAGCGTAGTCACGAGCTCGGGCGACCAGAACGCCATGACCACCTCCGGCGCCATGAGCCGGCGCTGCAGGTGCTCCGTGTGCCCTAGGAAGCGCGCCGAACCAGGTGCGCGGGAGCGCACGATGGCCTCCTTGCTGACCGGACCGGTGACCAGCGCGTCCGCTCCGCCGCGCGCGACGAGATCGCACGCCGCGTCGATCCACGCGAGCTGCGCCGCACCACCGGATGCCGTAGGCGCCCCTGGCTTGCGGTCGCGCCGCGGCAGATCCGCGGTCGGTTGCCACACCGGGACGCGACCTGGGACCGACCATGCCTCTTCCGGGCTCGTCACCCGCACGAGCTTCTTCTTCGGGTCGATCCTGCGGCCGCGCGCGGCCTCCTCGATCGCCCCCCAGTCGCCGACCAAGAGCACGCGCGCGCCATGCTGCTCGACCGCAGCGACGACGCTGACCTCCGGACCGACCCCGCTGGGGCAACCGACGCTGACGGCGATGCGCGCCGTCTTCATCGTTTCGCGAGCTCACTCGGCGCGCGAAGCTTGTACCCGGCGCCGCGGAGAGTCTCGAGAGGCAGGGTGTCCCCGAGCTTCGCGCGCAGCCGCCGTACGTGGATGTCGACCGTCCGTGCGCCGCCCTCGTACCGGCTGCCCCATACGCGGGCGAGCAACGTCTCGCGCGAGAACACGCGGCCACGGTTCATCGAGAGAAACGCAAGGAGCGCAAACTCCTTCGCCGTGAGCGTCACGCGCCGGCCCTCGACGCTCACCTCGTGGGCGGCGCGGTCGACGACGACCGTCCCGATCTTCAGCCGCTCTTCGGTCGAGAACTCGCTCCGTTTCCACTCGAGCGCGCGGATACGCGCGTACAGCTCCGCAGGGACGCACGGAACGACGATGAAGTCATCGAAGCCCCAGGACGGGTCGTAGGTCGTAATCTGCCGCGGGGGAAGGGCGACGATCGCGGGCGTCTCCCCGAGTTCGTGGACCTTCCGCGCGGCCCGCAGCGCCGCCGCGGCGAGGTCGGGACGCTCGGCGGCCTCGAACACCATCGCGCGGATACCGCCGCCTCGCGACTGATCGACCGCAGCGGAGAAGTCGTCCCACAGGTCGAGCGCCAGGACCTCCGAGCCGAGCTGGCGGAGCATGGCGGCCGCGCCCTCGGGGTTCTCGAGCTGGGGCGAGTGGCCGACGACTAGGATGTAGGAAGGCGGCTTGGCCGTATGAGGAGCCACGGACCGCGACTTGTATCATGAAATCGCGTCAGCCGACTCGGGTGCCGCCGACCGTGATGGCGGCGATCTTCACCGTCGGACAGCCGACGCCCACGGGGACGCTCTGCCCGTCCTTGCCGCATGTCCAGATGCCGTCGCTCACCTGCACGTCATCGCCCAGCATCGTCACGCGGCGGAGGACGTCCGGGCCGTTGCCGATCAGGTTTACGCCCTTCAGCGGCGCCGTGATCTTGCCGTCTTCTACGAGGTAGCTCTCCGTCAGGGAGAAGACGAAATCCCCGTTGGCGATGTCGACCTGTCCACCGCCGAACTTCTTTGCGTACACTCCCCGCTTCACGCTCTTCAGGATCTCCTCCGGATCGTGCGGGCCGGCCAGGAGAATCGTGTTCGTCATCCGCGGCATCGGCGCGCTGGCGAAGCTCTCTCGCCGGCCGTTCCCGCTCGGGCGCAGACCGTAATGGCGGGAGCTCAGGCGGTCGTGCATGTACCCGACGAGCTTCCCCTTTTCGATGAGCGTCGTGCTCCGGGGCTCGTTGCCCTCGTCGTCCACGTTGATCGTCCCGCGGCTCTGGAGGAGGGTCGCGTCGTCCACCACCGTGCAGACATCGCTCGCGACCGGCTCGCCGATCTTTCCGGAGTAGTTGCTGGTCCCCTTGCGGTTGAAATCCGCCTCGAGGCCATGGCCCACCGCTTCGTGCAGCAGGATTCCACTGTCGCCGGGGGCGAGGACGACCTCCATTTGCCCGGCGGGAGCTTCCTGCGCGTCGAGCATCGCGATCGCCTGGCGGGCGGCCTCTCGCGCGTGGTACTCGGGGCTCTTCCCCTCGAAGTACCCGAGGCTCGTTCGGCCGCCTCCGCCGCTCGACCCTTCCTGCCGCTTGCCGCCCTTCTCGGCGATGACTCGCACCCCGAAGCGCACGAGCGGCTGCGTGTCGCTGGACATCGTCCCGTCGCTCGTCACCACGAGGATCTCGCGAATCTCTTCCGAGAGGCTCGCTTCGACCTTGAGCACGTGGGGGTCGAACGCGTGCGCCTCGGCGGCGGCGCGCTCGAGGAGCTTGCGCTTGTCGGTACCGGGCGCATCGAGGGTCACCTGCTCGACGTCGTACCGGCGCGGGAGCTCCTCGGCGCGCGATACGACGCTCATCGGACGAGGTGCCCCGCCCCCACTGGCGATCTGCGCGGCCGTCTCGGCGGCGCGCTTCATCGCGTCCCAGTCGAGGCGCTCGACATACGCGTAGCCCGTGGCGTCGCCCTTCTGCACGCGCACGCCGAGGCCCATCGACACACCGCGGGAGGCGCTCTTGAGGATACCCTCGTCGAAGACCAGGCCCCCCGCGGCGCGGTACTCGAAGAACAGGTCGGCGTAGTCGCCCCCGCGGGCGAGCGCGATGGCCAGGAGTTTCTCGGCGAGGGCCGCGTCGATAGCCGAGGTTCCTGCAGGACCAAAGGGAGCGCGATACAGCGCCGACTGCGTAGCCATGGGTTCTCGGCCAACCTACGTGCTGCGGGGGGGGACGTCGAGGGGGGCCGTCCGCCGGCAAAAGGCTCTCGCGGTGGCGAGCGCACCGGTCGTGGGCGCTCCGGGCCCTCCTGGCCCTGCTGGCCCTCTTGGGAACGGAGGAGTTGGGTACGGAGGAGCTCGAGGCGAGCGGAAACTTTCCCTTCCAGCGAGCCTCGGCCGTCGTTTGCCTACATCGACAGAGGCCGCCACCTCAGGCATAACCCCTCGACATTGCAGGCCCGCTCTCGGGAGATGGATCTGCTCGAAGTATGCAGCCCAGGTAAAACGGAGGTATTCTTTACCTCGGCACTGCTCACCGCATCCCTCCCCCGCCCGTTCTTCGTTATCTTCACGGCTCGAAAACGCGCCGCTCCGCGGCGCGCAACACGGCCGTGCCAGAGGAGGAGCGCGACCGCTTCGGGGGAGCATCGAAGGCTTACGACGAACTTGTCATCGTGCGCGCCTCGCACGCCAGCCGCGCTAGCCGCACGAAGCACCCGCATCCCAAGGAGCATCCCGAGCCGTGGCGATTGACCGAGAAAAGGTGCTCGCCGCCGCCCAGAAGTACGTCGAGAAGAAGAAGTACGACAAGGCGGTCATCGAGTACCAGAGGGTCATCCAGGAGGATCCGAACGACGCGCGGACCCTCCTGAAGATCGGCGACCTCCAATCGAAGATGGAGGCGTACGCCGACGCCGTGGCCACGTACGAGCGCGTCGGCAAGTTCTACTCGAGCCAGGGCTTCGCCCTGAAGGCGATCGCGGTCTACAAGCAGATTCGCGAGATCATCGCGAAGCACCTGCCCCAGCTCGACGACAAGTACTCGCACATCACCCCGAAGCTTGCCGAGCTTTACCAGCAGCTCGGGCTGACGAGCGACGCGCTCGCCGCCCTCGACGAGGTGGCCACGCGCCTCCAACGCCAGAGCCGGGATGCGGAGGCCATCGAGGTCTTCCGGCGCATCGTCGAGCTCGACCCCACCAATCCGCTGCCGCACTTGCGGCTGGCGGAGGCGCTGTCCCGGGTGAAGGACGCCGACGCCGCCGTGCAGGAGTTCGGCACCGCCGCAGCTCAGCTCGTGAAGCTCGGGCGACGTGACGACGCGATCAAGGTTCTCGAGCGCCTCCTCCACCACAAGGCCGACCCCGCCCCTGCGCGCATCGCGGCCGAGCAATACCTCGGGCGTGGTTCGCCGAACGACGGCATGCAGGCGCTCGCGAAGCTGCAGATCTGCTTCCAGGCAAACCCGCGCGACCTCGACACGCTTGGTCTCCTGGCGAAGGCCTTCAACCAGATCGGTCAGGCAGCCAAGGCGATCGAAGTCCAGAAGGAGATGGCGCGCATCGCGCGCGAGTCGGGCAAGACAGAGCTCTTTCGCGAGCTCCTTACCCGACTGCTCAAGCTCGCGCCCAACGACGAGGGCGTCCGCCAGCTCACGATGGTCTCGTCGGCCCCCGCCCCGCCTCCGCCGTCCCTGTCGGAGCCCGAGGAGCGCGCGGCACGGCCGGCGCCGTCGATGTCCGACGACGACGGCGACGCATACGCTCCGCCGCGTGGCCGCATGCCGACGGAGAACTCGTACGAGGACGTCGGCGACGGCGACATCGAGGACGAGGAGCTCGAGGAGGCCGACGACGAGGACGCACCCGCCCAGCACGCGGACGGGGGCATCCCGTTCGAGAACGGCTACGACGCGGCCGAGGAAGTGGGCGAGCCGCCGACGTCGGTCGCCGGCGAGCAAGAACGCGTGATGCGAATCCTGGCGGAGGCAGCGTCGTTCCGGCGCGCCCGGCTGCCCGCCAAGGCGGTGGAGACGCTGCGCATCGGGCTCGAGATGGCGCCGCGCTCGCGCGAAGTGCACGAGATGCTGCGCGACCTCCTGCTCGAGACGGGACGCGCCGACGACGCCTGCGCGGTCATGATCGAGCTCGCAGGGCTCGAGATCGACGCGCTGGACGGAGAGGGCGCCGCGCGCACGCTGCAGGACGTTCTGGCGATCGACCCGCACAACGCACGGGCGATGCAGATGCTCCACGAGCTCGGATACGAGCTCGTGGAGGAGCCCGCGTCCTCGGTGCCGGAGATCGCGCCCGACGACTTCGTCGAGGGCGAGGCCGCGCCACGGCCCGCCGAGGCGTACGATCCAGAAGGTCCCCTGCCCTCCTACGACCTCGAGGAGATCGGCCCGGAGGACGTGTCGATGCGCTCGTACTCCGAGCCGAGCATCAACACGGGGACGCAGCGCGGACGCCCGTCGTTCGACTCGATCGACGACCCCTTCGGCGACGCGCCGCTCCCGAGCTTCCCGCTCGAGCCGGCGACCGAGAGCGAAGTGGCCCCTCCGGGGGCGCCCGACCTCACGGAGTCGAACGAGTCTTACGCGGCGGTGCACCCGACCGCGTCTCGTTCGGGCGGTCCCGGCGGTGCGCCGGAGCTCGAGTCAGCGCTCGAAGAGGCCGAGTTCTTCGCGTCGCGCGGCCTCTTCGAGGACGCACGGACCATCCTTCAGGAGCAGCTTGCGCGCCTGCCGAACCATCCGCTCTTGCTCGAGAGGCTCGCGGAGCTCGACGCGCAGGAGCGCGGCGTTCAGGGCGGGTCGGGCACGCGGCCGTCCCCCTCCGCCGAAGCGGCGGCGGGCGAATACGCCGAGGATCGGTCGTTCGACATCGCCGAGTCGTTCGGCGGAATCGACCCCGCGGAGCTCGCCCCCGAGGCAGGCTTCGGCGCGCCGATCGACCAGGTCGACGTCGAAGAAGTGTTCGCGAAGTTCAAGGAGGGCGTCGCCAAGCAGATCGGCGTCGACGACGCGCAGAGCCACTACGACCTGGGCGTCGCCTACAAGGAGATGGCCCTCCTCGAGGACGCAATCCGCGAGTTCGAGACCGCGGCGCGGGATCCGCGACGCGCGTGCGTGTGCCACTCGATGATCGGGATGATCCAGATCGAGCGGGGCAACTTGAACGAGGCCATCGACTCGTTCACGCGCGCGCTGCAGTCGCCCGACTGTACGAAGGACCAGGAGGCCGCCCTCTCGTACGAGATCGGCGCGGCGTACGAAGTGAAGCGCGTGAACAAGCAGGCGCTCGAGTACTTCCAGCGTGCGGCGAAGCTCATCCCCGGCTTCCGCGACGTCCAGGAGCGCATTCGCCGCCTGCAGTCGACGCAACCGAAGCAACCGATGCGTGCCGCGGTCGGGGCCGACGACGAGTTCGACCGCGCCTTCGACGACATCATGGGCGGCGGTAAGCAGCCGTAGGACGACTGTCCCTGCACTCGCATCAGCCGTCGCGGCGAACCGCCTCGACGAGCCGCCGGACCCACGGGTCGCCGTCGCCCGCGAGCTCGTCGAGCGCCGAGGCGACCGTGCCGCCCGATCGCCATAGCTTGCGCACGGCCCGGCGGAGGGCGCCGATGCTCGCCTCCGGTACGCCGCGGCGGCGGAGGCCCACGACGTTCACGCCGCGAACGCGGGCGCGGTCTCCCTGCACGACGACGAACGGAGGCACGTCGCGCTCGCACGCGGCGGCCGCGGCAACGAACGCGCTCTCGCCGACGCGGACGAACTGGGTGACGCCGCTGAGGCCCCCGAAGGTCGCCCAGTCCTCGACGACGGCGTGACCGGCGAGCTGAACGCCGTTGGCGAGCACGCACGACGAGCCGACGACGCAATCGTGCGCCACGTGCGCGCCGACCATGAAGAGGTTGCCGCGCCCGAGGCGCGTCGTGCGACCCTCGGTACCGCCGTGCGCCGTCACGTGCTCGCGGAACACGTTGTCGTCGCCGGTTTCGATGCGCCCGGAACCCCCCGTGTGTCGCTTGGCCTGCGGCTCGCCGCCGACGACCGCGAACGGATGCACGACGTTGCGCGCGCCGAGCGACGCGGGACCGCGCACGATGGCGTGCGCGTGCAGGACGCACCCGGGCCCGAGCGCGACGCCCGGCTCGACGATCGCGTACGGACCGACGACGACGTCCGGCGCGAGCTCTGCGCGGGCGTCGACGATGGCCGAGGGGTGCACGCGGGCCATGCGCTACGCCGTACGGTCGACGACGCTCGCGAGGAGCTCGGCGCTAGCGCAGAGCGTGCCGTCGACGGAGGCCTCTCCGCGGAACTTCCAGACGTTGGTGCGGTGATGCACGATGGCCACCTCGAGGTCGAGGCGATCGCCCGGCGTGACGGGCCGGCGGAACTTCGCCTTGTCGATGCCGAGGAAGTACATGAGCGAGCTCGAGGCGTCGAAGGGCTCGCTCGCGTACGCGAGGATGCCGCCGATCTGCGCGAGCGCCTCGATGATGAGGACCCCCGGCATGATCGGGCGCGCCGGGAAGTGCCCCTGGAACCAGGGCTCGCCCATCGTCACGCACTTGTGCCCGACGATGCGCTCGCGGGGGACCACGGAGGTGACGCGGTCGACGAGAACGAAGGGCCACCTGTGCGGCAGGATGTGGAGGATGCGATCGATCTCGATCGAGGTGTTTGCTTTCACGTACGTCAACCCCGAGTGAGCCGCTGTCGACCGCGGTAGAGCGCGGCCAGCGCGCGCAACCAGCGGGAGCGCGGAACGGCGGGATATCCTGCCACGACGGCGCCCGCCGGTACATCGCCGATGACGCCGCTCTTCGCGGCGATCCGCGCGCCATCGCCTATGGTGACGTGATCGGCGACGCCCACCTGACCGCCAACGAGCACACCCCGGCCGATCGTGACGGAGCCGGCGAAGCCGCACTGCGCGGCGACGATGGTGCCCTCCCCTATGTCGGCGTTGTGGCCGACGTGCACGTGGGCGTCGAGCTTCGCACCGCGGCGAATCCGCGTCGGCCCGAGCGTGCCTGCGTCGATCGTGCAGAGCGGGCCGATGACGACGTCGTCCTCGAGGAAGACGCCGCCGAGCTGCGGGACGGCGCGGACGGCGCCTCGGGGTCCTGTGGCCCAGCCGAAACCGGGGTGACCGATGACGCTCCCGGCCCCGACGATGACCCCCGATCCAACGACCACGCGCGGCCCGAGCACCGCGCTCGGTGCGATCGACGACCCCTCTCCGACCAGCGCCGGGGCGTTCGGCACGAACGCGCCGTCGAGCACCCCGGCCATGGCCCACGTCGCATGGGGGTGCACCCATACCGCGGCTGCGCTCATGTCTTCCACCCGCGTGGCCAGCGTCGCGTCGACGAGCAGCGCCGCGCCGCGAGCCACCGCCTCGCGAGCCGCCGCCGCGTGGCGCGACGCGAGCAGTGGGGCCAGATCGCCTTCGCGCGCCGAGGCAGGCGGCACGAGGCGCGCGGCCGCGTAGCCGCCCCCCGAGAGGATGTTCCCCCCGTGCTTCGCTGCCAGCGCGCGCAGCTCCTCGCCTGCGAGCCGAACTACGCCGTCCCAGACGACTCCCTTCGGCGCCACCGGCACGCTCACACGCAGCTTCCGCCCGCCCTCGGCGAGACGTGCCCCCGCCTCAGGGCTTGGCCGAGGGAGTCGGCGTCGCTGCCTTCGCCGGAACCGCTCCCCCGCCGCCGGAGGTACCGGTCGAGCCGGCGCCCGGCGCGCCCCCGTTGGCGACCTGGATCACGCGATCGGTGAGGTCGAGATCGCTGCGCGAGAACGCGACCGTCGCCCGATCGACGATGAGGTCATATCCGTCCGTGCCGGCGATGCGCTTGATGGTCGCGACGATGCGCTCGAGGATGGGGTCCTGCAGCTCGCGCTGCTTCTTCTCGAGCTCCTTATTGTACTCGACGAACGTCGTCTGCAGCTCGACCATCTGCTTCTGCCATTCGTCCACCTTCTTCTGGAGCGCCGCCTGCGAGAGGACCTTCGACTGCTTGTCGATCTCCTCCTTCTGCTTCTGCAGATCCGCCTGCTTCTTGTTCAACTCCTGCTGGCGGCTATCGAAGAGCTTCTTGAGGGTCGCCTGCGCGCGCAGCCCATCTTCGGTCTGCATGACGGCGCGCTGCACGTCCACGACGGCTACCTTCATGGTCTGCTGGGCGAGTGCGGTCTTGCCGGCCAGCGAGACGAGGAGCGCGAGGGCGGCGGCGAGCACGAGGCGAACGGAGGTGCGCATGGGGGCTTCGGCGTACTCAAACGCCGTGACGTGGTCAAGCGGGAGGCGAGCGGGCGCGCGACATGCGGCGCGGGGCGTCAGTCCGCGCTGCCGCACGAATCGCCCCCGACCTCCACCTGCACGGTCACGTATTCCGCGTGCAGAACAGCGCGGATGCGCTGCGAAAGTCGCTGGCCGAGCGACGGGTCGTCGGAGGTCGTCTTCACGTGGACGGTGACCGCGTCGTGCCCGGCCCCCAGCGTCCAGACGTGAAGGTCGTGCACCCCAACGACTCCGGGAAACGCGGCCACCACCTGATGGATCGCTTCGACGGGCAGGTGGAACGGCGCCGCCTCGAACAGCACGTGTGTCGCGTCGCGTAGCAAACGAAGCGCACCGAAGAGAAGGATCGCCGCGACGACGAAGCTCGCGATGGGGTCGGCCGAAGGCGGCCCCCCGAAATGGATGACGAGCGCGGCGCAGAGCGCGGCCAGCGCTCCCAGCGTGTCGCCGAGGAGGTGCAGCCACGCGCCCCGCAGGTTCAGCGCGTGCCCCCCCCGTCCATGCGAGTGCGCGTGTCCGTGCTCGTGCCCGTGCCGATGTGGCTCGTCCTCCGCGTGGGCCTCCCCATCCTCCCGGTCGTCCGGGTTGTCCGGGTCGTCCCGGTGCCCGTGCCCGTGGCCGATCACGTCGTGCAGGAGCCAAGCGCTCGCCCCGTTCACGAGGAGAGCCATGACCGCGATGACGAGCATGACGCCCGCGCGAGGTGGCGTGCGTTCGTGGAGCGCCTCGATGCCCTCGAGCAAGATGCCCACGGTCGTGGCGAGCACGAGGAACGCGCTGAAGATGGCCGCGACGGGCTCTGCGCGCCGCAGGCCGTAGGTGAAGCGCGGGGTCGGCCGACGTACGGCCAGCCTCATGGCCAGGAGACTCACGGCGAGCGCCAGCACGTCCATCAGCAAGTGCAGCGCGTCCGCCTGCAGCACGACGCTGTCGGCGAGCAGCGCGCCGCCCAGCTCGAGCACGAAGAACGCGCTCACCAGAGCGAGCACGATGACCAGGCGCCGGGCCTGTCGCGCTTCGCCCGCCGTGAACGCGCCCTGCGCCGCCGGCGACGAGTGCGCGTGCCGTTGCCCGCTCGCGCCCGCCCGCGCGTGCCCATGTCCGTCTTCGTCCGACCCCGCGTGCGCATGCCCCTGCCCGCCCTCTGCAGGCGACGCGGATTCGCTGGCGGGAACGGGATCACCCATGGATTGGACTCGTCGGGCCGCCGCTTCGCCGGCGCGCGGCGTTACAGGAGGACGTAGTCGTCCGCGACGGCTGCAGGCGCGGAATCTAGCGCACGCATGGTCTCGTCGTCACGCCGGACGGCCGTCATGTAGAGTCCATGGAGGATCGCGGGGTGGTCCTGCACCAGCGACAGGAACTCCTCGCGCGGCAAGAACAGGGTCACCGTCGGATGCACGGCGATGACGTCGGCGTTGGCCTTCCGTCGGAGGACGAGCGCGACCTCGCCCACGGTTTCCCCTGGGGGGAGCGTCGCCAGCACGACCGACTCGCCCCCTTCGTGCGCGACGACGGCGACCTCCCCGGAGGCGACGAGGTGCAGCCCCTGCGCGTCTTCCCCTTCGGTCACGAGCTTCGCGCCGCGTTCGAAGATGCGCGTCTCGAACCGCTCGACGAGCGGCGCCCGCTCGGCCGCGGGAACCGAGACGAGCACCGGCGAGGTCCTCGCCAGGTTCGCGACCATGCGCCGCCTGCAGTGCGCCGCGAGCTCGACCCCCACCTCGGTCCGCCTCTCGGCGACCGCCTCGAGCGCCTCGCGCCGCGCAACGAGCAGGATCGACGCCCGCGTCGCGGTCACGCTGCCGGCCCGAGGTGCGCGCGACAGGAGCGCCATCTCGCCGAAGAGCGCGCCGCTCGTCAGCCTGGCGAGCACGATGTCCGGCCTGCCGTCGCCGTCGTCCGGACCGTGGCGAGTCACCTCGAGCTCGCCGCGCGCCACGATGTACGCTTCCGCGCCCTCGGTCCCCTCCTCGATGACGACCTGCCCCGCGGGGACAGTCGTCATTTCGAAGCTCGCGATGAGCTCGCGCAAGGCCTCGTGCGAGAGCGCGCTGAAGAGCGGCAGCGGAGTGACGAGCGGCAGCTCCGACGCGGAGTGCATCTCGAAGGCTTCGCGGGCGCCGTGAATGATCTGCGTCGCCTTCGACGTGAGCGCCGGACCGGTTAGGAACGAGCTGAGCGGCTGAAAGCCGTCGATCTGCGGCAAGGGCGGGGGCGGGGCCTCGTCGGCGCGCAGTCGCTGCGACCCGAGGCAGAAGACCTGCGCCACC
>CALKVG010000046.1 GCA_937998045.1 uncultured Myxococcales bacterium | reverse complement strand
CCGACACGTACGTGTCGGGATCGAGGTAGCCCTTCTCGCCTCGCAGCTTCGACAGGGCATCGAGAAAACGCGGCGAATGCACGCGCGAGAGCTCGTCGTCGGTCGCCATTCGGGGCGTGACGCTCTGGAACTCCGCGGCGGACTTGGCAACCGCGGCCCGTGCCGCGCTCAACCGCTCGGGACGTTCGGGGTGGTGGCCCAGCGGGGCGTGCCGGTCGAAACGCGGATCATCGACGAGCAGCACGTGGGGCAGCTCCTGGTGCTGCACCTCGTCATGCGCTGCGCCGGGCGCACCGGGCGGTGTGTCCTCCGCCGTTCTTGTAGTCATCCGTGGTGTCCTACGCGCATGTTGCCGCGCTCGTACCGCGAATGATAGCGTCTCTCAAAGCGCGGCAGGAGAGCCGCGAGCCGCGAGCCGCGCAGCGTCGCGCGTGCGGGGAGGATCCGAGGAGCGAATGCGAATCAAGATCATCGCCGTCAACGCTCTCATCGTGGCTTTGGTCGGTCTGCTGTCGTTCCTTCTCGTACGCTCTGCCATTGGCTCGGCGACGAGCAACAAGAGCCAGCTTACCGCCGAGGCGCAGAACGACGTGAACGGTGCCGCGGCGCGCCTCCAGCTCGACGGTCTGCGAGCCGAGCGATGGCTCGCCGCCGCTGCGGGCGAACAGGCGACGCTCGACGCGCTCACGAAGGCGTCGCCCTCCGCGCGCGGGGACGCCGCCACCAAGCGGTGTGACGACCTCGTGAGCAAGATGAAGAGCGCGCCGCTCTTCGAGCGCAACGTCCCGACGCTCGTCGCGCTGGTCGACGCGAGCGGGAAGATCGTCGGGCGCAGCAGCTCGAACATGAACCGCGGCGACGACATGGCGGGCACCTATCCGAGCCTCAAGTCGGCGCTGATGACCGGTCAGTCGGGCTCCGACGTGTGGTACGAGCGGGATCGATACCTGGCGTCGTACGTTGCCGTTCGCGACGAGCAGGGGAGGATCATCGGGGCGCTCGTCCTCGGCCGCCCCCTCAACGACACGCTGTCGCGCGTCGCCGAGGCGACCACCGGTCGCGCCCTCATCGTCGCCGTCCCGAAGGGCGATGGCTTCGAGATCGTCGGCCACTCCCAGGCCGTCGCAGCGGCCCTCGACGAGAGCGTCAGCGGCTCGGCGAAGGAGATGCTCAAGAACGCCCTCGCGCACCAGCAGACGGACAACGTGCGCGACGGCGATCTGCTCGTCGCCGCGTCGCCGCTCCCGGCCTTCGAGGACGGAAGGCGCGCGCTCCTCGTCGCCGCCGCGCCGGCGGCGCTCATTCAGGACCCGACCGGGCTGGCCATGCTCCCCATCTTCGGGGCGATGGCGGTGGGCATCGTCCTGGTGCTCGTAGGCGGATGGCTGCTCGGCAACTACATCACGCGTCCGATCAACATGCTCGAGGAGGGGCTCCTCGCCATCCTGAACGGGCAGACGGACAAGCGCTTCGAGCTGGATCACTCCGAGCTCGGGGGGCTGGCGTTCCGCATCGATCAGCTCCTGAATCAGCTGATGGGCGTCGAGGAAGACACGACCGACGACGAAGGGCGCGTGTCGATGGCGCCGAACGCCGCCAACTTCACCGACGCGATGTCCGTCGACGACAAGCGGATGACGCAGCCCGCCAGCGAGATCACGATGGATCCCGAATCGATCCGCGCCCTGGCGTCGGAGCCGGCGCCCCAGTACTACGCGCGGATCTACCGCGAGTACATCGCGGCCAAGCGCGCCAACGGCGAGGCGACCGACCACATCACCGAGCAGGCCTTCGCCGCGCGAATCCAGGGCATGGAGCAGGAATCGGCCCAGAAGTACGGTCGTCCCGTGCGTTACCAGGTCCAGGCGCGGAACCGGGAAGTGGTGCTCCTGGCGGTGCCGTTGCCCTAGGCTAGGCGCGATTCGACGAACTCGGCGACCTCACGAAGGAGCGCCGTTTTGGACGAAATCCGGCTCCTCCGGACGCGACGCCCCCTTGCGTTCTGTCCGCCGATCGGCAGACTTGCGACGCGCCGGCCTCGGCGCGAAGGAAAGAGCATGGGTCTGTTCGATCGGTTCAAGGGAGGTGCGAAGGAGCGGCCCAGGTCCAACCCGGCCGCGAAGTGGGCGGATCGCATCGAAAGACGCGCGCAGAACTACGATCGGCAGGAGGCCATCCAGGCGCTGGCCGACCTCGGGACGCCGGAAGCGGTCGAGGTCCTCCTCAAGCGCTTCACCTTCGTCATCGACCCCTCCATCACGGATCAGGAGGAGAAGGACGCTGCCTTCCGAGGCGTCCTCCGGGCGGGCAAGGGCGCCGTCGAGCCCGTGCGAGCGTTCGCCGCCAAGGCGGAGAGCCTGGCCTGGCCCATGAAGATCCTGAAAGAGCTGGTCGACGAGGGCGAGTACGTCGACGAGCTACTGCGCTGGCTGTCGCGTTGGGACACCGAGTACGCCAAGTTCGTCGAGCCGAAAGTCCAGCTGCTCGCCGAGCTCGGCGAGCGCCGCCACGCCCACATCCGCGATGCAGTCGAGCGCTTCCTCGAGGACGTCAACGAGCCCGCGCGCTTTCACGCCGTCGTAGCGCTCCTCGCTCAGGAGGACCCCGCCGCGACGCCCGCCCTCGCTCACCTGCTGGGAGAAGAGGAGAGCGTGCGCGTTCGAAACAAGATCGCCGACGGCCTCGCAGCTCGCGGCTGGCCGGTGCCAGCCGACGAACGAGACGGCGTGCGCAAGGCGCTCCCCTCCGGCTTCACCGTCGACAGCACCGGCAAAGTAATCAAACGCTAAACGGCGAGGTCGCGCAGGCGTCGTTATCGGCGCGGACGCCGACGTCGCCGACCTCACGTAGTCGCGAGCGTCACTCGCTGACTTTCGCCTTGGTCGGGAACGAGAAGCCAACCATGATCGTGATGACCTGGTTGAAGTGGAACGTGTCGTCCTGGCTGTTGACCTTGTTGTCGGGAAAGTTGCCGTTGGGTCCCGAGCCGCGCGAATCGAACCCGGCGAGGTTCCACGCAAACGGGAAGGCGCGGTACTCGACGCCGAGCGACCACACATCGGCGGGGTAAAAGGTGAGCCCCACGGCGTACGTCCCGTAGCTGAACTTCGTGGACGAAACGCGCTTGAAGGAGTTGGGATCGGAGCAGACGGGCTGCCCCGTATCGCCGCAGTTGCCGCGCTCTTCGATCCCGGCGATCGCCTCGCCTGCGGAGATGAACAGGTCGGTGTCGACGAAGATCTTGTTGAAGATGGCGAGCTTGCCGCGGAAGGGAACGAACGTCAGCTGCGGCGCGACCACCCAGTCCATCAGGGCGGTTTGATCCGCAAACGGCGCGTGGCCGTACATCGGATAAGCGCCCGTGTGGTTGACGTTCGTTGCCGTCAGCGCGTCTCGCGGCGCATGGCTGTCGATTTGATCCGTCAGGTCGGTCGTCGAGTTCAAGAGGCCGTAGGCGCCCCAGACCCCGATCGACAGCCAGTCGGTGATGTTGTAGTTGAGCGTCGCGCCGACGAGGATCGTGCGCCGATACTGGTCGAGCAACGAGAACGATATCGCCGGTGCGATCGAGAACCGCCCCTCGCGGTAAAGCCGCATGTGCCGCACGGCCGGGGCGCCCTTGAGAGGACCCGTGAGCTCGATCTCTTGCGCTTGTGCGCTCGACGCCGACGCGGATACGGCCGCCGCCGCGATCGACGCCAAAACTGCCCTGACGAAACGCCGCTTCATCGCCGTCCTCGTCTCCGTTCTCACTTGGGCAACCGGTACTCGAAAGAGGTCGGCAGGAATATCGAAAGCCCAACCTGCAACTGCACGTTGTTGGTGAAGTGGGTGCTGCTGTCGTACCAAGTGTTCGGGTTGAGGGGGTTTTGCGTGCTGGTGATCGGAAGGCTCGTCGAGCCCTGCGCTACCTGGAGGTTCTCGATCTTGTCGAAGTAGATGATGTCGCGCACCTCGAGAACGGCCGCGAGCCAGCGGGAGAAGAAGACGCGCAGCCCGATGCCGACGTCGAAGTCGATGAGGTTGTTCCAGTCGAACTTGCGGTTGTCGGGATCGATGACCGGAATGGGGCGAGTTCGAATGAGTCCCGGCCCGCCGTCGATATACGCGTCGTAGTTGAAGATGAAGTCGCCGAAGCCGGCGAACTTGCCGTACATCGGCACGTAGGTGAAGTTCAGGTTGCCGCCCGCCTGGTACTCGTTGAGCGGAACCGCGATTCGCGCCGAACGACGGTTCTGGAAATTGAAGTCGGAGTCCTGGTTCAGCCCCTCATAGAAATTGCCATTCAGGCCGATCGCCAGAACTTGCGTAATGTAGTAGTTCAGCGCCAGCCCGGGCCCGTTGTGGGAGACGAACTGGTCGTTCATCGTGAATTCAAAATACGGCTGAATCTCGATGCGCTGAGCCTTGATCACGTACTGCTGCTCGACGGCGTAGATCTCGGCGTGAATCGTCTTCTTCGCTTCTTCGCCGAGAGTCTTTGCCGTGGCGCACTCCGGAGCGTCCGGCGTGATCTGGCAGATATCTACCCCGCCGGTGGCCGGCGGAGTCTCGCCCGCGGCCGGCGGAGCGGCGCCAGTTTGATCGCCGCCCTGCGCAGGCGCAGGCGTCGGTTGATCCGCATCGGCGTCGGCCGGAGCAGCGGGCGCCCCTGCGGCGGGAGCCGTTGTAGGGGCGGGGGTCCCGCCTCCTTTGGGGGGCTTCTTCTTCTGCGCATACGCAGCTTGCGGCACCAATACGAGGGCCGCCGCGAGTAGAAGCCACCTGCGAGCCTGCTTCATTGCTACCCCTTCCGCATTCCTTCGAGGCTTTGTCGACCCGACCGAAACGGCCCGACATGAAGAAGACGCGTCGCGCCTAAACCGTGAGAACTGCTGGGGAATCAGGCCTACAGCAAAAGTGAGCGCGACTATATCAGCGCCATTTCGCTCGGGCAACGGGATTCGCGATGCTTGCCACTAATGAGCCGAGCTTTCTAGATGCTCGATACGGCTGGCGCGTACCGCGTGCGAACTTTTCACGCCGTAGCATCCTCGCCCTCGATGGGCGCTAGGCAGCCGCCTCCTCCCCTTCCGTCCCGAACAGCGCTTCGACGAAGTCGTCGGCCTGGAATTCGCGCAGATCGTCCGCGCGTTCTCCGAGGCCGATGTAGCGAACTGGAACCTTCAGCTCGTCGCAGATCCCGAGAACGACGCCGCCCTTGGCGGTGCCGTCGAGTTTCGTGAGAACAATTCCGGTCAAGTCGAGCGCGTCCTTGAAGAGGCTCGCCTGGGCGAGCGCATTCTGACCAGTAGTCGCGTCTAGCACGAGGAGCGTCTCTTGCGGTGCTCCGTCCATCGCTTTTGCGATCGTCTTACGAACTTTCTTAATCTCGTCCATCAGCGGAACTTTCGTGTGCAGCCGTCCGGCCGTATCCACGAGGAGCAAGTCCGCGCCGCTCTCGCGGGCCTTGGTCGTCGCGTCGAACGCGACCGCGCCGGGATCGGCTCCCTCCTTGCCCTTGACGACCTCGACGCCGACGCGCTTGCCCCACACTTCCAGTTGCTGGACCGCGGCGGCGCGGAAGGTGTCTCCGGCAGCGAGCACCACCTTCTTGCCTGCCGCGTGATATCGAGTTGCCAGTTTGCCGATCGTCGTCGTCTTTCCGACGCCGTTGACGCCGACGAGGAGGACGACCGTCGGCTTGGCGGACACGCGGAGGGCACCCCCTCCGATGCCGAGAATGCGCGTCGCTTCCCCGCGCAGCGCCGACCAGACCGCGGCGGAGTCGCGCAGTTCGTTGCGCGCGAGCGACTCACGCAGCCGTACCAGGATGGTCGCCGTCGTCTTCGGCCCGACGTCGCTCGAGAGCATGACTTCTTCCACCTGCTCCAGGATGGCCGGGTCAATCTCCTTCTTGCCTTGAAAGACCGACGTGAGACGAGCAATGAACCCCCCGCGGGTCGCCGCCAGGCCCTTTCGCAGACCGGCGACGTCTTTTCGTTCCGGGGGCGCCGGCGGGGCGGCCGGCGCAGCGCCGCGGGGCGGCTCCGATACGGCCTCGGGCTCGAGCGAAATCCGCACCTCCTCGGCAGGCTGTGCTCCGGGAGGCTTGGGCCCAGGGCGCGGGCGCTCCGCCTCGGGAGCCCGGGCGCCCTCCTCTCTCTTCGGCGCGGGGCGCCCCGCCGGTCGTTCCAGCTGCGGCGCCGACGGCCCCTGGAGCTGCGCGCCGCCCTTCCCGCGCATGAGCCTCGCGACCAGCAGCAACGCGACGACGACGGCTGCGATGACGATGGCGATGGTCGTGGTCATGAGGGAGGTGCGAGTGGCCGCTGCGGCGCGCGACTATAGGGACCCCGGCCGACTGACGTCAACGTCGGGTGCGTTCCCGGTCCGGTCGACGGTGCGACAGGTCGGCTGGCCCCGGTTCGTCGCCGTTGCCGGCGGCTTCGTTGCCGTCGGGCGGCGCGAGGCGATCGACCTCCGCTTGCATGTTGCGGTCCACGGGCGCGCCCGCGAAGGCCGCGCGCTCGACCGCGTCGGCCCAGCGGGCGATCGCGAACTCGGACGCAGCCGCTCGCCGCACCTGACCCGGCGTGGGTTCAGGCCGTGTGTCGTAGGGCCTACCACGGCGCCGCGCCCAGCGAACGAGCCGCTCGACGATCGCGCGCCTCCGCAGGATCAGCGCGACGCGAAGCTCACCGGAAGGGGGAACGGGACGGCGCAGCGCCACGTGAAGTGGACCCTCGGCGACGAGCTCGTCGCCGGGCGCGATCTCGTGCGCCTCGAGCGCAAATCTGCCTTCGGCGTCCGCGATCGTCTGGGCCACGGTCATCACGCGCTCGAATCCGCGCCGCTCGACGGCTACGCGGGCGCCGCCCACGCCCGCGCTGTCGTGCGCGTCGACCACCTGCCCGGACCAGCCGCTGGCCTCCGCGTTCGGCCGCAGGAGCTCGAGGTGAGCGCGCGCTGCGTGATCGGCCGGGCCTCGCTGCGGCCGGCTCGCGCGGGCGAGCCCTCGTCCGACCGGGGCGACGCGCGCGAGGACGAGCCAGCCGAGGACGAGGGCGCCCGCCAGGAGAAGAGGAAGCCGCGACCACGGTCCGGCCGTACGCACGGGCTGCGCGAGGCGAAGCGGCGTGCCGGGGACGAACCATGGCGTGTCCGGGACGTAGCGGAAGCGCACGAACGTCTCGTCGTTCGGCGACGGCGCAGCCGGAACCGAGAACGTCGCGACGACGCGCGCCTGGCCGCCCTCGAGCGAGGAAGCGCCGGCGATCGTCCGTCCGTCGTCGAGACGAGCCTCGATCGCGCCGCCGGGCGGGGCGTTTCTCGAGCGTGAGCCTGCGTACCTGCCCGCCGCGAGGATCCGGACGGCGATGCCGTCCTCCGGAACCCCCCCCGGGAGTCGTCCGTCGACCGCATCGGGCGCTCTCAGGTCGACCGTGACGCTCTTCTGGATGCGCATCGAGCGCGAGGCCGGCCCGGCTTGCGCGTTGCCGGCGAACGACGCGCGGAGCTCGCCCGGTCCGGGCGCTCCGAGGCTCTCGCTGGTCACCGTGAATCGCGCCCGACCCGCGATGTCGGTCGTGGCCGTGCCGAGGGTCGACCCCGCTTCGTTCGAGAGAACGACGAGGAGGTCGGCAGCCGCCGACGTGACGCCGTCGTCTTCGACGGATGCGACGACCTGGATCGTCGTCGCGGGCTCGTCGAGCGAGACGGCGGGTCGCTCGGGGTCGAACCGGAGGCTGATCGGCTCGAGCGCGAGATCGACCGGCAGCTCCACGGCGGCGCCGTCGACGAGCCCTCCGGCGAGGTTCGCGGTGCGCGCCTCGAGGTGCGCGACGTAGCGGTCGCTCGCCAGCGCGAGGCGCACACAGAAGCGCCCCGCGTCATCGGTCGGCAGATCGAGCGAGTCCGCGCGCTCGAGGACGGGACGCGTGGACCCCTCGCTGCACGCCTCCGGCGTGGCGCCGGACAAGTCGCGCGAATCGCTGAACGGGACGGCGGCCCCCGTCGAACTGCGCGTCAGGCCGAGGGAAACTGCCGCGCGCGCGATCGGCCGGTCGGCGTCGTCCACGGCTGTGCCCGCGAGAACGAGCTCCCCTGACGAGCGCGCCGCATGTACGTCGAGCCGCGCGCTCCCGCGGACATGGACGCGCGTCCCGCCCGCCGTCGCGGGCTGCGACCTCGCCATCGCGGGCTGCCACAAGGTGAGCGCCGCGGCGCACGCGGTTGCGGCGCATCGCACGAAGCCCGTTCTCGTTGAGAAACCAGGCACCCCGCCATGATACGCTTGTTCGTTCGATGGTGGAGCGATGCGGACCGACGGCAGGGCGCCTTTCCCGTGTCCGTCGCATCGCCGGACTGCTCCTTGTTGCGTGCCTGGCGCTGGCCGTCCTGTCGCCCGGCGCTGCGCTCGCCGACGGGCGCGTCGCCTTCCTCGCCGAGCGCCTGAAGTACCCTCCCGCTCCCGGCCACGTGGACGACTTCCGCGTGCGCACGAACGCCGCGCTCGCGCTCGGAGCGACCAACGACGACGACGCGGTTCAACCCCTCTGCGGGGGCCTCTGGGATCCGAGCGAGGTCGTGCGGCAAGCGGCCGCGGTGGCCCTTCGGCGCCTCGCCCGCGCGTCGGCGACCGACTGCCTCCGGAAGCGCCGCGCGGTCGAGTCCAACTCCGCCGTCAAGCTGCAGATCCACCGGGCGATCGAGGCCTGCGAAGCGGCGGGCGGAGAGGGCGGGAACGGCGCCGGCGGAAGTTCTCCCTACGTCGCCGGCGCGAAGTACTACGTGGCCGTCTCACCGATCGCGAACGCGACCTCCCGGCCGACCGGAGACATCGACAAGATCGTCCGCGACGCCATCCGCGCGAAGCTCGGTGAGCTGGGGGAGTACCAGCTCGCGCCGGTGGGCGAATCGACCGACAGCGCCAAGGCGGAGGTCGGCCGGCGCAACCTTAAGGGCTACTACCTGAGCGTCAGCGTCGAGAAGTTCGACTACTCCGAGGGCAACCTGCGGGTCCGTGTAAAAATCGCGGTATTCTCTTATCCGGGCCGAGACTTGCGCGGGGAGGTCCCGGCCGCTGCCACGTTGCCCGGCACGAGTCCCGGCGATCGCTCCGCCGAGGATCAGTTGCTCGGTGTCGTGGCTGCGCGAGCGGCCGAACTCTTCGCCCAGAACTTTCGATAACGGCACGTCTCCGGCTATGCCGGAGGGTGGTCGAGACCCAACGAGGACGAACATGCCGAACAGTCCCGAGCAGACCGGCTCCTACAAGCGCAGCGTCCGAAACTACCTGCTCGATTCGCGCCTGCAGCTCAAATACACGGGCTTCCTCGTCCTCGTCGCGATCGTCATCTGCGGCGTGATGGGCTCGGTCCTCTTCACGACGACCCAGGAGATGGTGGCCGAGAGCACGAAGGTGGTGGAGGAGAGCCGCAAGGTCGCCGAGGAGAGCAAGAAGGTCTCCGAGGTCAGCCGGATGAACATCCGCGACCTCGCCACCGACAGCCCCGAGCTCCTCGCGGAATTCAACAAGGAGGCCGACGAGCACGACCGGACGATCCTCGACCAGCAGCGCGCGGTCTCCGATCAGCAGGCGGCGCTCATCCGAGGGCAGACAATGATGATCTGGTCGCTGGTCGGCGGCCTTGCGCTGATGGTCGTCTTGATTGGCCTACTCGGTATCTATTTCACCCACAAAGTCGCCGGCCCCGTCTTCAAGATGAAGCGACTGCTCCGGCAAGTGGGGGAGGGGAACCTGCACATCGAGGCGCGGCTGCGCAGGGGCGACGAGCTTCAGGACTTCTTCGATGCGTTCACGCAAATGCTGGCCGGTCTGCGCAAGTTCGAGCGGAGTCAGCTCGACGAGCTCGAGCTCGCAATGGGCGCGCTGGCGAAGGGAAAGAACGACGACGCCGTCGCTTCGGTCGGGCGCGTGCGGGACGCAGTGAAGCAGGCGATCGAACCGTAGGCAGGGCTGACCGTTCACCCAGCCTGAAGCGCCGACTCGACGTACTCCACGCGCGTTTCGCCGCCTTCGAAGGTCACGGCCGCCACGTCGATGCGCAGGCGGTCGACGTCAGGCGTGCTCGCGAAGTGTTCGCGCCAGAGGCGGTCCGCCGCGGCGAGCATGCGACGCTGCTTTGCGCGCCCGATGCTCTCGAGCGCGCGCTCGAACGACCGCGCGCCTCGGGTGCGCACCTCGACGGCGACGACGAGCGGACCGCGCCGCGCGACGACGTCGATTTCGTACGACCCCACGCGCAGGTTGCGCGCGAGGACGCGGAAGCCGTGGGCGACGAGGTAATCCGCGACGGCGAGCTCGGCCCTCCGACCCAGCGCCGTCCGGTCGGTCACATGCCGACGCCCTGCGCGGTGCCGCAGTTCTTCTTCGCCGCGCTGCAGGTGTCGCCGCAGTTGTTGTTCGGGTCAAACTGCGTGCCCTTCTTGATGCAATACGCCCCGGTGAGGCCCTGGTCGCTGTTTCCGCCGACGGACGCGACGAGCTGCGTGCACGAGAAGCCGTCCGGGCACGTGCAGTAGTTCCGGCCGTCGTTCGTCTGCCCGTCGACGTTCGCGCAGCGGCACGAGCAGTAAACGGCCTTGTCGGCGGTACGGTCGGTGCACTGCGGCTCGACGGTCGCCTGCGCCTTCGGGTCGACGTACATACCCGTCGTCGGATCCTTGCCGTCGATCGCGATGGTCGTGCCGGGCGCGCAGCAGCCGGCGCTCTTGCCGTCGCACGGCTGCGTTCCCGAAAGGTTGTTTCCCATCGCGTTCTGACCGTACGGGCACGAAACGCGACCCTGGAAATGGTTGACCAGGCAAAGCCTCGTCAGGCACTGGAAGCTTTCCGATTCGGTGTTCACCTCACCGACGGTGAAGCCGGTGAACGACGGGTTGTACTCGGCCTCCGGCGTGCAAGGGTCACCTACGCCGCTTGCCTGACACCCCGTGCCGGAAAGGACAGCGACGCCGGCAACGGCGGCCAGAACCGCCAGGATCGAGCGAGTCATCGTTTTCGGCTCTCCTTCAATTTTCTCGTCTGCGCGATGCCGTGCAGAGGCGCGATGCCGTGCAGAGCGGGAGCAGCTACCGATTCTTTTGCGTGAGCCAGGGTCAGGTGCGTCTGCCACGCATACACGAGGGCCCGAACAACGCGCGAAAACTAGTCGAGTGGCGTTCGAGAGGTCAAGGCCTGACCACCTCTTCAAGGCACTTCCAGGAGCAAATCCCGCTTCTCGTGCGTCACGCTGCGTCACGCGTGGGTCACCCAGCGTCCGTTTCTCGCCAAGGTTCTCTCGCTCCCCCAATGGGCACGCAAGAAAGAATCCGTCGTGAGACGCGCGCGAGCCTCCACTCTCGTAGATGGGAATGCAATGAATGCGGGGGAGCCTCCCGCCGACGCCCTGTGTGACGCCCGGACATCATTCTCAGCCATCCTTCTCCTCGTTCTCCTCGTGACGAGGACCCAAGGACCGGGGGGTCGCGAGAGTCTTGCTTGCCGCCACCCGCCTTTCCTCTCCACGCGACCGCTCCGGCGCATGCGCTTCGCCTTCCAGCGCCGTCGACCGGGCTTTTCGCCTTGACAAGCGCGAATCGCGCTCCTTACCATCACGACCGCTCGACGAGAGTATGTTGCGAACATCGTTGAGTTTTTTCAACCTCGCGGTCGCCCCGCGAGTCTTGCCCCTCGAGATTCGGTGCACTTTGCAATGCAAGGCGGACGCCGGCGTACGTCGGCGAACGTCGGGCCCGCCCCGGTGAGAAAGAACGGTCCGTGCGCCAGCCAAACGTCGTCTCGAGCGCGTGCATTTTCTTCCGGTTTGCTCTTGGCGTCTCGACAACTGGTCTCGTGCACGGCGATGAGGAGCGAGGACGATGCGTAAATTGCTGACGCGCGCAATCTGGGTGAGTGCACTCGCTAGTGCGATGTGCCTGACGGGCACCTCGGCCGAGGCACAGGGCAAAAAGAAGAAGCCCGCCGCCCCGACCGCGCAACCGGGCGGCCAGCCCGCCCCCGTCGATCTCGACGCCGACGCGCCCACGCCGGCGGCCAAGCCGGGCAAGACCGCCAAGCCGGTCGACAACTCGCCGCCTCCGCAGGCGGGGCAGCCGAGCGACGCCGCCGCGCAGGCCAAGCGCCTCTACGAGAGCGAGAAGTGGTGGGACGCCGCGAAGGCGTACTTCCGCGTCGCCAACGGCGAGACGGGCGACGACGAGGGCAACAAGCAGATCGCCCAGTTCAACCTCGCCAAGGCGCTCTACAAGCTAAAGTTCTACCAGGCGGCGTACTCGATCTTCAGCGAGATCGCCGACAAGCCCAACCACCTCAAATACTCCGAGACGCTCCTCTGGCTCGCGAAGCTCGCGACCGATCTGCCGGAGCCCGCCGACATCATCGAGCGCGTCGGCAAGTACAACGAGGAGCACATCCGGAAGTTCGACAACAAGGAGCAGCAGGACCTCTACTGGCAGCTCAACTACCTGCTCGGTCGCTACAAGTACCGGAACGGCCAGTACCCCGAGGCCCTCGGCCTTTTCGAGAAGGTCAACCGCAAGAGCAAGTACTACGTGCAGGCGCAGTTCTTCGACGGCATCAGCAACGTGCAGCTGCGCCAGTCGAAGCCGGCGGTGCAGTCGTTCCAGCGCATTCTCGGCGCCATCGAAGAGGGCGACGTCGAGGTCGAGGACGAGGCGCGCATGCGCGATCTCGCGTACCTGTCGATGGCGGAGACGTTCTACTCGGCGAGCATCAAGCTCGACGATCAGACGAACGCCCCGACGGTCGATCAGACGCGCCTATCCGCGGCGGTGAAGTACTGGAACAAGGTGGACGTCGCGAGCGAGTACTGGCTCCGCGCTCTCTTCGAGGAGTCGTGGGCGTACTTCATGGCCGGCGACTACAGCCACGCGCTCGGCAACATCCACACGATCGAGGCGCCGTACTTCCCCCACGCGAACTACCCCGAGGCCGACGTCCTCAAGGCCATCATCTACTTCTCGAACTGCCAGTACGACGACGCGCTCACGATCGTCGCGAGGTTCCGCCAGAAGTACGAACCCATCCGCGACGAGCTCACGAAGGTCCTCGACAAGTTCAAGAAGGGCAGTAACCAAGAAGAGGCCTTCTACAAGTTCCTGAAGGACGTTCGCGACGACAGGGCGCACCTCGACGAGAAGGTCGCGCCGATCGTCAAGACGTCGCTCTCGGACCGGCAGCTCCTCCGCAACCTGGAGTACGTGCGCCTGCTCGACGAGGAAGACGCGCGCTTCAAGAAGGCGCCCAGCAGCTTCAAGGACGCGAAGGTGGCGGACCTCGTGAAGGACTCCGTGCACGACGCGCGCGAACTCGCGATCCGCAACGCGGGCGACCTGGCGCGCGGGCGCTACGAGCGCGATCTGGCCGACCTCAACGAGCAGCTCCGCAACGGCCAGAAGATCCTCATCGACATCACGGCCGCGCAGCGCAATCAGCTCGACCAGGCCATCGCGAATCAGCAGGTCACGGTCGAAGAGTCGAAAGCCAACATCGTGAAGCCCGACGACGAGCACGTCATCTGGCCGTTCAACGGCGAGTACTGGCGTGACGAGCTCGGGTTCTACCGCCAGACGATCACGTCGAAGTGCGGGAGGTAATGATGAACCGCGTCTTTTCCTTGTGGACCGTCGTCATCGCGCTGGCGTTCTTCGGCGCCGTTCCCGCCGCACACGCGGCCGACAAGTCACCGAAGGGTGGTGGAGGTGGCGGAAACGCCGCCGCGTCCGCGTCGAGCGGCTCGGGCGACGGGGCGAGCAGTAGCAGCGCGCCATCGGCGTCGGGCAACGTCTGCGTCCCCGACTCGGCGAAACAGAAGCTCGAGGCCTGTCCCGGCGGACCGCAGCTGCACCCGCGGTCGCAGGGGAAGCAGCCCGAGATGAGCTTTCACTCGAAGGTGGAGGAGCTCAAGAAGGGCGACAAGAAGATCGGCGTCGGTACGGCGGACGTCTCGCTGCTCGCGGGCTTTCGCGACCAGCGCCAGTCGGCCCTCAAGCAGCGCGTTCTGGCGCTCCTCATCACGGAGATCCAGCAGCTCGAGTCGCTCTTCAAGACGACCGAGGCGCGCTCGAAGGACCGCCCGATGCTCCTGCGGCGCCTGGCCGAGGACTACGTCGAGCTCGAGAACGCCGCGTTCCGCGAGAAGACCGAGGCGGAGGTCAAGCGCGACCAGTTCAAGCAGACGAATCCGCGCGAGGCGGGCAAGCAGCAGTCGGTCGCGAACTCACGCAAGACGACGATGGACCGGTCGCGCAAGGCGGCCATCCAGTACTACACGATGCTCGTCACCGATTACTCGGGCATCCCGTCGCAGACGTTCCCGTCGAACCCGCCGCCCGCGTACGCGCTCCTCGACGAGGTCTACTATTACCTCGCGTACGAGTACGAGCAGGCGGGCGACACGGCGAACGCGCGGCGCGTGTACCTCGACCTCATCACGAAGACGCCGAACTCGAAGTACATCCCGAACGCGTACCTCGCGTTCGGTGAGCTCTTCTTCAACGAGGCGATGAGCGATCCCACCAAGTGGGAACCCGCAAAGCAGGCGTACCAGAAGGTCATCACCAAGCCGCCGCCCGAGAACAAGGTGTACGGCTACGCCTGGTACAAGCTGGCGTACGTCTTCTGGAACCAGGGCGATCTGCCGCACGCGCTCGACGCCTTCAAGAAGACGATCGACTACGGGACGCAGTTCGCGCAGCTGCCGAACGCGCCGAAGCTCGCCGAGAGCGCGCGCAGGGACGTCATCCCGGTGTACGCGCTCGCGGGCAACCCGAGGGACGCCTACAACTTCTTCAAGAACCTGAGCGGCGATCAGTCGGGTCAGAACGAGAAGACGCTCAAGATGATGGATGACCTGGGCCAGAACTACCTGGACACCGGTCACTATCCCGAGGCGATCGAGCTTTACAAGGACCTCCTGGTCCGCGACCCCGGGAGCGAGAAGGTCTGCGAGTACCAGTCGCGCATCACCGAAGCGACGATGGCGATGAAGTCGGGCGACAAGACCGCCATCGTCAGCGAGCTCAATAACCAGTTCAAGCGATACACCGCGTTCAAAAACGACAACCACAAGGACGACGCCAAGCAGAAGTGCGCGAACCGCACCGCCGCGCTCGCGACCGAGACGGCGATGGCGTGGCACCTCGAGGCCGTCGGCTCGCAGGGTCAGCGCGGTACGGGCGACCCGAAGACGATGGACCTCGCGTCGCTCCTCTACAAGAAGGTGTCGGACACCTGGAAGTCCGACGAGTTCTCGAAGTTCGAGTTCCCGCGCCTCGTGAAAGAGGATTGGCCGACGATCTACAAGATCAAATACAACATGGCCGACCTCCTCTACTTCCGCGAGAGGTGGGCGGACTGCGGCCCGGCGTTCGACGCGGTCGTCGCCGAGGACCCGAAGGGCGCGGACGCGGCCAACGCCGCGTACGCCGCGGTGCTCTGCTACCAGAACATCTACCTCGCGACGCACCAGAAGGGCATCGACAAGAAGGGCAGCGGCAATCTCCCGGGCGTCGGAAAGGACATCAAGCACGACGAGGACGACAAGTACCGTCCGAAGGAGATGACCGACGCGCAGAAGGCGATGACGCAGTCGTTCAATCGCTACGTCTGCTACATCCAGCCCGAGAAGAACGACGCCGAGGGGCAGAAGCAGCTCGTCGAGGTGAAGTACGCGCGCTGCCGCCTCTACTTCGAAGCGCAGCACTGGGAGGAGGCGGGCGCCTGCTTCCGCGAGATCGCGTTCGACCACCCCGACAACGACTCGGCGGTGTATGCGGCGCAGCTCTACCTGGAGAGCATCAACGTCCTCACGTTCCACGGGATGCCGAACCGCAACTCGTGCATCGACGACATGATCTCCGACGTGCCGAAGTTCCTCGACATGTTCTGCTCCGGCGACAAGGCCGCCAAGAACGAGGAGACGTGCACGATCCTCGCGAAGGTGCAGTGCGACATCCAGCGCCTCCGCGCCCAGCGAATCGTCGAAGATGCGGACAAGGGCGGCAACAACGCGCTGGAGCTCTTCGAGAAGGGCGGCAAGGCGTACTTCGATCTCTGGGAGAAGTACGGCGCGACGCCGCTGCGCAACAACCAGGCGCCCCAGTGCGAGAAGCTCGACGAGATCGTCGAGAACGCAGCGCGCGCCTTCCAGGCCGGGCACCTCATCGCGAGCGCCATCCGCGCGCGCATGGTGCTGCTCAACCCGCAGTACCGCATGGACAAGACGGAGTTGGCCAAGGACGCCATGTACAAGATCGGCGGGAACTGGCAGGCGATCGCCGTCTACGATCCCGCGGCCGACTGGTACGAGCGGTACGCGAAGGAGAACCCGCACCGCGCGAACGCCGACAAGGCCCTGTCGGACGCCATCGTTCTGCGCCTCGGTCTCGGCGAGGAAGATCAAGCCGTGGCCGACGTGAAGCAATACCAGAAGGACTACGGCAACTCGCACCCGACCGAGACGGCGCAGATCGCGTTCGCCATCGGCGCGCACTACGTGGACAAGGAAGACTGGGACAGCGCGCGCAAGGCTCTCTCGGGCGCGATGGGAGTGCTCGACAAGGCGCCGCCGGACATCCAGGTGCAAGCGCACGCGTACCTGGCGCGAGCCCTGATGCACACGAAGAATCTCCCGGCGGCTCGCGGCGAGTACGAGCGCGTCCGCAAGATCTGGGGCGACGGCACCACCGCGCAGGCGAAGATCTCCGACGCTTACAAGAGCGAGGGCGCAGACTCGCAGATGCACAAGCTCGGCAAGGCGCTCGACTCCGTCGGCGAGGCGCTCTTCTACGCAGCCGAGGAGAAGAAGAAGGAGAAGGTCGATACCCTGCCGTATCCCGTCTACAAGGGCTCGGGGAAGAAGGACGACATCCAGAAGTACATGGAGAAGACCGTCAAGCCCTGGGTCATGAAGAAGCAGGCGGCGATCGAGGATGTCGACAAGGAGTACCAGAAGGTGACGGAGCTCCAGCCGGTGCCGCCGCCGCGCTGGGTCATCGCCGCCGCGTCGCGCGCGGGCCTCATGTGGGGCGGCTTCGTCGACGAGTTCCGCGCGGCCCCGACGCCGAAGGAGTGGAACAAGAAGGGCTTCGTGCCGGGGACGGGCGACACGCTCTCCTGGTCGGAGATCAAGGCGACGTACCTGCAGCACCTGGACGAGGCCTCGGAGCCGATCAAGGCGCAGAAGGCCAAGCCGGCGCTCAAGCGCTGCCTCGACGACTCGGTGAAGTACCAGTACTTCGACGAGTTCTCCCGCGACTGCGAGAAGTGGCTCGCGAAGAACTACAAGACGGAATACCACGTCGTCGACGAGCTGCGCGGCGCGCCCACGCTGTCGAACAGCGGTCTCGACGATCGGCCGCCGCCGGTCATCATCGGGGGTCAGCTCTGGCACCCGGTCGAGAGCGGGCCGGCGACCGAGAAGGTGGAGATCGTCGACTCCGGCAACACGGGCGGCGAGGACACCAAGAAGAAGCCGGCCGGCGGCAAGAAGAAGCATTGAGCCGAGACGCGAGCGAGGGAAGGACCATGAAGAACACGGCAAGCGTTTTGGCACTGGCGGTCGCGGCGGGCATCGCGGGCTTCGGCTGCGGGGGCGGGGGCGAGGAAGTCAAGACGCCCAAACACCCCGGTGCGGCAGGCGCCACCCCCGAGACCCACGTC
>CALKVG010000045.1 GCA_937998045.1 uncultured Myxococcales bacterium | reverse complement strand
GAGCCTACCGCGGCACCGAAACCGCTGTCAGGACGCCCCTCACCGAACGTTTACGACCGAGAGGCGGCGGGCAGCCAACGCTTGCCCCTACGCCGCGACCTCGTCGTC
Source organism: uncultured Myxococcales bacterium (assembly GCA_937998045.1). Taxonomy (GTDB): domain Bacteria; phylum Myxococcota_A; class Polyangia; order Polyangiales; family Polyangiaceae; genus Palsa-1150. Next base: position 31,914 of record CALKVG010000045.1, on the reverse strand, counting down.
GGCTTCGTCCTCGAAGTCCTCGGTCGCGTCGGCAACCGGCTGGGCCTGGACACGAGCGGGCTTCCCCATCGCCTTTCCGCGCGGGTCGTTGGTCGCGACGGGCTCACCTGAGCAGAGGGCCTGAAACAGAGACGTCAGGCGCTGCTGCCTGTCGAGGATCAGTCGCTCGGGTTCGACGTTCGCGGGGAGGGTCAGGAACATCATCACGGCGCCCACCGGGAACGACCGCGAGATGCTCGCGAGCAGGCAGCGGATGTGCTCGTCGTCCCAGACCCATCCGCGCTGGAAGTCGGGAAGCTGCGTCTTCCCCGTGCGGATGGTCGCGAGCATGTGCGAGAGTTGCTCGTTGGTGCTGTCGAACGTCGTGCTGAACTGCATCCGTCGATGCTCTCACGCGATCAGGTCTCCGGGAAGGCCCCGCGCGCACCCTCGCCGAGGGCGCGAGGCACGTCACGGGGCGGCGGGGCGAAGCGATCCTCGACGCCGACGCGCTCGACGTGCTGACTCGTCCTCGCCCACGCGAGTCGGATCGCGGCGTGTTTCAGCACTTCAAAGCGGGCAAAGGAGCCGCCGTTCGAGGCCGACATCCCCTTCATCAGTTCGAGGAGCACCTTACGTACATCGGCTGCGTCCACGTTCCCCCTACTCGTCCTCGTCGTCGTCCGCGCTCCAGATCGAGAGGTCGAGACTCACCTAAGCGGGTTGACACGGTAGGGGTAGTCCCAAGCGGGCCGCGTCTGTCGAGTAGCCCCCGGCCGACTGCTCCGGGGGCCCTCCCAGATCCGGACGTGCGCAATTAACGCATCCGGCTCTTCGGGTCACGGGTTCGCTGCTCGAAGTTGGGGTGGTCGCATGATGTGCGGCGGCGGAAGCGGGTAGCGCTTCAGAAGCGCGTTCATGCGGTCCCAACTGATATGCGCCCGTTGCGAGCGGCGCTGGAGCCACTTGCGCCAAGCAGAGAGGACCTCGTACCGGAAGCGTTCGAGGGCTCCGAAGTTCCCGGTGACTCCGAAGTACCCGAAGTGACCCCGTAGCTTCTGGGCAAGACCCTGCTGCTGCATGCCAAGTTCGTCGTGGCGGTGCTTGCGGCACCATTCGACGACGCGTGCGAGCGCTCGTCGGAAGCGGTCGTTGGCTGTCGAGCGCTTCACGAGCCATTTGCCGGAGCGGGACTTGCCCCAGAAGTGCGTGAAGCCTAGCAGGTCGAAGGTCCGAGGCCCTCCCGTCGCGCTGCCGTCCGAAGGCGGCGCGCGTCGGTCGGGTCGACGGAATTCGATGAGCCGGGTCTTCTCGGGATGCAGGGTCAGCCCGTACTTGCCGAATCGCTTCGGCAAGACGGCCATCACCTTGTGCGCATCCTGCTCGCGCCCAAACAAGAGCACCGCATCGTCCGCGTAGCGGACGAGCGTGGCTCTCCCCGACAAGCGCGGTTTGACCTCTCGCTCAAACCACGTGTCGAGCACCTCGTGCAGGTAGATGTTCGCCAGCAGCGGCGAAATCACCCCGCCCTGCGGGCTCCCCGAGTCCGGGTACGTGATGCTCCCGTCCTCGAGCACGCCCGCATGGAGCCACTTGCCGATGAGTCGCAGCAGCACTCCGTCGAGCACCCTGCGGCGGAGAATCTCCCTCAAGTGCCCATGGTCCAGGGTGTCGAAGAATTTCCGTATGTCGACCTCCAGGACCCACCCGCCCGCTATTCTCGTCGTCTGTACCCACAGGGCTTGCAGCGCTTGATGCGCGGAACGCCAGGGCCGAAAGCCGTACGAGCAGTCCAGAAAGTCCTGCTCGTAGACGGCCTCGAGCGCCATGGCGATCGCGCGCTGCAGGACCTTGTCCTCGAAGGTTGGGATGCCGATGGGCCGTGTTTCTGCCCCGCTCCCCTTCGGGATGTGGACCCGCCGCACGGGGGGCGCGCGGTACGTGCCCGACTTCGCGCGGTCGAGCAGCGAGCGGAGGTTGCCCTCCAGATTCGCCGCGTACTCTTCCGCGGTCTGTCGGTCTACGCCCGTCGCTCCGTCCTTGCGCGTACGCCGATACGCCTCGTAGAGCCAGGCGATGTCGATGTGGTGGGCGAGCGTCGTGAACGCCATGTCGGGCGCTTCTCTCGCCAGCTTCGCTATCCGTTCGAGTCGCGTTGAGACAATGGTGGAGCTCGATGTCTCCGTCATCTTTCCCTCCAACGGTTCCGTGACCCGGCGCCGCCCTTTGCTCGGTGGGGTCCCTCGGGTCGGTTCCCCCGCGTCCTCGCTCCTACTGCGACGCTCCGACTTCCCGGCGCCCCCGCTTCGCTCGCTTGCGCTCTGCTCGGAGGTTCCCCGGCAGCTTCGCCGAGGAGGCGTCGGGATCTCCCAGGTTCCTGGGGAACCCTTCCGTACATGCCGTGCTCTCAGACCCCGGCGAGGTCGCTGCGCCAGGCCATTCGGGCTTGCCCTACTCGTCGGCGCCGCGATGTTGCCTTCCGCCTTTTGGACGACGTCGGCCCTCGCGATGTCAGACATTTCGTGGCTCAATCACACGGCCTGCACGCTCGCTGTCTACGCTTCGCGGCCGCCGTTGCCGACGTCCCCGCAAGACTCGCTTCCGGCTGGTGGCCCACCTTGGCCGGGCGGGGTTTGAACCCGCGGGGTTCCAGCGTGAGGTTTCCGCTCTGTCAGACCTCTACATCGCTTCCTCCTCACCCAGGCTTCGCCTGGCGCACCCAAAAGCGTCTCCAAGAACCGGATCGATTGGCGGGGACCGCAGTGGACTGGCGAGGCAGCCGGACCGGGAGAAACGAGAGGGATTCTCGAACCCTAGCGACGAAAGGCGAGCAGCATCGCCTGCTTACGAAATGCGTTTGCTAGGGTTCCATTCCCGTCTGCTCCGCTCCACGCTCGATGTCACGGGCCCCCCAGGAGATCAGGCGATGGCGCATACCTCGATCAACTCGCTATCCCAATGCAACGTCGTCAAGCAACCAGACCATATCTTTCCATGCGCACCCAAGGATCTTTTTTGCGAGTACGCCGCGAGCGCATTTTTCACCAAATAGCTGCGACCGCTCGTTCCGCGGAGCACATCCGAATACGCCCTGAGGCCTGGCGCCCGAGGACAGCCGCAGACGAACATCGATTCCAATTCTGTCGACAGCGCAAAGGTGCTCTCGGAATATTTCAACCAAAATTGGTCACTTCTCCGTCTCAATCCGACCAAATCATTTCGTCCTTGGGAGCAGCGGGGCGAACCATGGCGGGCGCCCACCGAGTCGTACTGCGCGAAGCCGTCGTGGCGGGCGTTTCCGGGGGGAACATCCGAGAAACAGACTGATCTGAATACTAACGAGTCTGCACGGAATTCGGAGGACCTCATGCGAAATCATGGATGGATGTTGGGCGCCGTTTGCATCACGACTGCCGGCGCCGGATGTAGTGCGGCGGTCGGCCCTGAAGCGATCGGCCAATCGGCCAACGAGCTTTCTTCAACGATCACGAACCCCGACGATTTCGGGCAGGTCTCCGTCTTCTCGACGAACGCAGAAAGAGGGATCGATCTGAACAATCCCTTCTTTCAGAACCTGGGAGCCAACGGTCGCACTTGCAACAGCTGCCACAAGCTCGAGAACGCGATGGGCATCTCCGTCGCCCGCATCCAGAGCATCTTCAACGCGACCAACGGAACCGATCCCCTTTTCACGACCAACGACGGCTCGAACGCACCGACCGGCTTCTACTCGAACACCTCGTCGCTCGCGTCGCGCAAGATTTCGTTCAGCATGCTCCTCAACCACGGGACGATCCGCGTCGGGATCGGAGTCCCGAGCGGGGCGGACTTCAATCTGGCGGCGGTGCAGGATCCCTACTACTTTGCGAGCGCCACCGAGCTGTCGCTTTTCCGTCGGCCTCTACCGTCCGTCAACGTCGCGTTCAACACCCTCGTCATGTGGGACGGGCGCGAGAGCGAGGGGCGGCCCGCCGTTCGGGACGCGCTCATGAGCCAGGCCAACGACGCGACCATGGGGCATGCGCAGCGGCCGACGCCGATCGACAGCTCCACCCAAGCGTCGATCGCGGACTTCCAGCTCGCGCTCTTCGCCGCGCAGAGCAGCGGGAGCGTCGTGGGCGCTTTGAACGTCGCCGGCTGCACCATCTCGGCCGCAGATGGCACTCCCTGCGACGCAGCGCGCGGCGGCCCGCAGAATCTCGCGCTCGTCCTGACGCAGGGCAGCCCGGGGGCCGATCAGGGCTCGTTCCCGCCCTTCTCGCCGGGCGTCAACGACTCCTTCGCGTCGGGCTTCCGCAACATCTCGTTCACGCCGTTCGATCCGTGGGAGTCGCAGGACCTCGGCTCGACGCCGCCCGCGAACCTGACGGCCGCGCGTGGCAACATCGGCGACGGCGAGAACACCTTCTACACGAAGCCCATCAACATCACCGGCGTCCCGGGGTTGAACGACGTTCTCGGGCAGACGGTCGTGCACGGCTTCTGCACGACCTGCCACAACAACCCGGACGTGGGCAATCACTCGGTGGCTCGCTTCTTCAATATCGGAACGGCCAGCCCGTTCCTCGGCGACAACCCCCTGGCCGGCAATATCACCGACTTCCCGAAGTACACCTTCCGTCGCAACAGCGACAGCAACCAGCTCACGACGACCGATCCCGGCCTCGGGCTGCGAACGGGGAAGTACGCGGATATCGGGAAGTTCAAGGTTCCGCAGCTCCGCGGCCTCGGTTCTCGAGCGCCGTACTTCCACAACGGGCAGGCGAAGACGCTGACCGACGTGGTCAACTTCTACAATCAGCGGTTCCAGATCGGCTTCACGGCGACCGAGATCGCGAACATCGTCGCGTTCCTAGAGCAAACGTGAGACGTAGCTCCCGCGGGGGGCGGGAGCACAGGTACGGAGACACCGCGGGAGGTGACGCTCGCCTCCCGCGGTATCCCGCAGTCACAAGGCGCCGCGTTTCCAAGACAAGCTCCCGCTTCGTCTCGGTCCCGAATCGACGACGTCCCCTCCGTTGCTCGCCCTACGCCAGCCAGTCCGCGTACCATCGGCGATGCGGAGGGCAGCGAGCTCTGTCCGCTCCCGCCATCCGCGGTCGGTGGGGTCGCGTCGGACGTTGCGCCGACGTCTGCGGCTGCATCCACGGAGGACGCGTCCACGGCGGACTCTCCGGCGTCGACCAAGCTGCTGGCGACGCCGGTTGCACCCCAGAACAAGAGGACGGGCATCGCGTCGGGTTTGCCTACCCGGATGCTGCTCAGTGCCTTGCCGGCCGTCGGCGTGAGCTGCACGCCAGTTAGCGTGTGGTTGGGCGTGTCGAGCTCGAGCCGTTGGCGTAGGTGAGCGTGAAATCGAGCGCAGAGGATCCGTAGGAGCTGGTGAAGATCAGGAACACGCTGGTGCAAGCGCCCACGCCGCGCTGAAGGACACCCTCTATCAAAGCTCCCAGCTGTGCTTGAAGGACATCGTCTGGGGTGGCCACTTCGGCGATCTCTTGACGACCAGGCGCATCTACGCCAACGAGGCGATGGCCTCCGCGTACGGGCGTCCGGCCGTGAGCGGAACGACGCTGCAGCCGGTGACGACGACGGGGAGCGCATACAGCGCTGGGGTGCTCACGCAGCCGGCCCTCTTGCTGTCGTCGAACAAGAACGCGTGTTCTGGAGCGAGGTGAGCAACGGCAACGCGCGCGGCGCGGTGGACATGCCCGTGCTGTTCGGAGCAAGGATCTACGGCTAGAGACTTCGCCTTCCCATCCAGTCCGAAGACCGGTACGACTTACGAGACAGACACGACGTATCTGATATCGTATTCGCACGACATCCAGGTCCCCGGCCGGGGGAACATCGAATACCGCGCAGCTGATCAGGACTGCATGTCGATTGACGACTGCGGCCCAGGATTCCAAAGTCAAACTTGCGCTGCCCGTGGTTTGGGCGCGCGCCAGCTTCCAGGGGTCACCATTCCCCTCAGCTACGATGGGAGCTCGATTGCTGCGATGAACGTGCGAACGCGCGCGAGCCAACCGTATCATTCTCAGATCTGGCACATCACGGTAACGGACGTCCGACCGATGTAGCGTGCCCGGCCCCGGCGTTGCGCATGCTGCGCTAGAGACTTCGTTCGCCTTCGACGCTCTTTGTGCCGACTCGACTCGAAAGCCGCGCATTGTCAAGGGCCGTGACACCGACGGAAACGACACGGCGGCGGTCGAGTACCGGACTTTTCAAGGATCGCGTTCGCCCTCGCCATCCACTAAACACGCTATGAAGGCCAAGCTCAACGCTCGGAACCACGCGGTGGCGGTCCTGGCAGTCGCCATCGCTCTCGTCGCCGGTATGGCAGTCGCGGGCGAGCCGAAGACGCCGCTCGGCAAATGGATGAAGCCCAACATGGGTGCCCCTCTTGCGGGGCAGGACTTCGACAAGCTGAAGTCGAGCTTCGACGTCGTCACCGGCAAGCCTCCGCCCGGCGACTATCCCCAGTGGGCTTCCATGTCGGCGGCCGGCTCGAAAGCAGCGGCCGCGAAGGACGTCGCCGGCATCAAGGCATCGTGCAAGCAGTGCCACGACGCGTACAAGACGAAGTACCAGAACGAGTTCCCGACGCGATCATTCCCCTGACGAGGGATTGCGGCCTCGATTTTCTTCGCCGGGGATTGCGACTCGATTTTCTTCGCCGAAGGCGCTGATGCGCCATGGCTGGCTCGAAGAATGTCTCTGCGAAGTGATCGCGAAGGGGACCCCTGTTCCACAAACGACCGTGATGCCCTACCTACGATCTCACGGTTTCTGGCGGCGCGGCGTCGCGCGGCCGCAGCGGGGTGTGCTGCGCCTCGCTGGCTCTTGGTTCTTGGCTACAGCCGCGCTTTTTGGCTGCTCGTCGAACGCCGCCGACCCGCCGCCCGCGGGCCCCTGCGGGGTCACCGTCATGACGCAAAGCTGCGCGCTCTCGGGGTGCCACATATCGGCGCCTGGTAGCCCCGCGCAGGCGAATCTCGATCTCACCGCCTCCGCGCTGGGCGACGGCCATCAGCTCGTGAACGCGCCGGCCCAAGGGACTTTCTGCGGGAAGGTCTCGCCGCCCCTGCCGGTGATCATCGACCCGAAAAATCCCGAGAACAGCCTGCTCTACAACAAGCTCCAGCCGACGCCCGTGTGCGGTCCGCAGATGCCCTATACGAAGGCGCCGCTCTCGCCGAGCGACCAGCAGTGCATCCTCGACTGGATCAAGACGGTGCCGGGCGTGCAGTAACGCTCCAGGCCCGCTCAGGGCCGGACAGCCCGGCCCGCAGTCTCCGGACTTCGATCCACGCCCGGCCAGCCCTTGGTGGAACGATCGGCCGCGTCCGATCACCGAAGCATCACCGCTTCCGGGTGATTCGGGTCCGGGTGATTCGGGGCGGCGCCCTGGTCAACTCGTCCCGCACACACCAGCCCGTACAGCCGAGGTTTGCGTAGCCAGGATGTCGTCGCGTGCGCGCTGAAACGGTGTCGATCAAAGAACGGCCCACGACGACTCGTGATTTTTGCCCACCGACCTCGCGGCAGGAGTCTTGCTCGGGCGTACATCATGGCCGCAGGCGAGGAGTCGTGTAGCTCCAAACATTCACCGTATGCGCACTCTCCGATAGGCGCCGCGGTTCTGTTCTCCGTCACAGCAGCGGTGGCGGCTTGTTCGTCTGACGCCGGTTCGGGGAACTGGATGGGCGCGGCCGATTCCGGCTCCGGCTCCAGCTCTGGTTCGGGCTCCGGCTCGGGCGCCGGCTCCTCGTCCGGTTCGTCCAGCGGGGGGACGAGCGCCGACGCAGGATCCGGCTCGGGAAGCGGGAGCTCCTCGGGCGGTCCGGGGAACCCGGATTCCGGCTCCGGGATTGCCGACGCGGGCGCCGATGCCGCGGCGTGGGCATGGCCCCCGTCGGGCGCGCCGGCGGGGATGGCCCCGGATTTCGGCCCGAACGTCCTCATCTTCGACCCGTCGATGACCGATATCCAGAGTCGCATCGACGCAGTGTTCGGCACGCAGCAGGGCGACGAGTTCAGCTCGAACCGATATGCGTATTTCTTCAAGCCGGGGCAGTACAGTCTGAATGTCGACATCGGCTTTTACATGCAGGTCCTCGGTCTCGGGCAATCTCCGGACGACGTCACCATCACGGGCACGGTGCGGGCGACGGCCGCCTGGTTCGGGGGCAACGCGACGCTCAACTTCTGGCGCGGCGCCGAGAACTACGCCGTCGTCCCGACGCAGGACTCGAACACGGCCGTGTGGTCCGTGTCCCAGGGTACGGGGATTCGCCGCGCGCACGTCAAAGGCCCGATGAACCTCTGGGACGGCTGCTCGACGTGCTGGGCCAGCGGCGGCTTCATCGCCGACTCCAAGGTCGACATGGGGCTCAACTCGGGTCCGCAGCAGCAGTTCATGACGCGGAACACCGACGTGACGAGCTGGCAGAGCGGCTCGTACAACATGGTCTTCATCGGCGACGGTCAACCCCCCGTCAGCATGTGGCCGTCGAACTCCTACTCGGTGATCGCGACCACGCCGCGCGTTCGCGAGAAGCCGTTTCTCTTCGTCGACGGCAGCGGGAACTACTACGTGATGGTGCCCGGGCTCAAGCTGATGAGCCAGGGGTCGAGCTGGGGCAGCGGGGCGGCACCCGGTCCGTACATCCCGATCGATCAGTTCTACCTGGCGCGCCCGGGCACCGACAACGCGAGCTCGATGAACGCGGCGTTGTCGCAGGGCAAGCACTTGCTCCTCACGCCCGGCATCTACCACCTCGAGGCGAGCCTGCAGATATCGCAGCCGGGCGCGATCGTTTTCGGCCTCGGTCTGGCGACCCTCATCAACGACACGGCGGCGCCCGCGATTGCCATCTCCGACGTCGACGGCGTGACCGTCGCGGGCGTGATCCTCGAAGCGGGCGGGGCGAACGCGCCGACGATGCTCCAGGCAGGGGAGTCAGGCAGCGCGAAGGATCACACCGCGAACCCGACGGCGCTCTTCGACGTGCACTGCCGCGTCGGCGGTGCCAATCCGGGGATCGCCGCGAGCTGCTTCACCATCAACAGCAACGACGTCTTCATCGACAACAGCTGGCTGTGGCGCGCCGACCACGGCGCAGGCGTCGGCTGGACCGGCAACAAGAGCGCGAACGGCCTCATCGTGAACGGCAACCGAGTCACGGCGTACGGCCTCTTCGTCGAGCATTTCCAGGAGTACCAGACGCTGTGGAACGGAAACGGCGGGACGACGTACTTCTATCAATCGGAGATGCCCTACGACCCCCCGTCGCAGGCCGACTGGCAGCACAACGGCGTGAACGGATACGCCTCGTACAAGGTGGCCGACGCCGTCACCACCCACGACGCGCAGGGGCTCGGCGTGTACTGCGTGTTCTCGAACAACGTCACGGCCGACAACGGGCTCGAGTCGCCGTCCGCCGCGGGAGTATCCATGCACCACATGGCGCTCGCGCGCTTCGGCGGCTCCGGCGGGATCACGCACATCATCAACGGCACCGGCGGCGGAGTCGACGGCTCGACCCAGAACACGAAGAGCGCCGATTGAGGGGGCAGGGGCGATCAGCCCAGCCGAGCGCGAGGCATTCGCCCGCCGCCTGCCCTCGTTCGTGCTGAGGATGCCCGTCACTGCACCGCGAAGGCGAGGCTCAGACCACCCCAGAGCCCCGTCACCAGGATGTCGCGCCCCTCGTTGACCGTGCCGCGGACGCCGAGGACATGGACCCCGGCCGAGAGCGACAGCACAGGATGGACGTGCGCGCGCGGCCAGGCCGCTGCTTCCGCCGCGAGCTCCGGGCCGCCCCACGGTCCCTCTTGGTGGTAGCCGGTCGTCGCCGAGCTCCCCCCCACGCCGCTCATCCATGCGTACCCGCCGCGCAGCCCGAGGCTCACCCTGGGCTGCAGCCAGGCCGCGCCGAACGAGGCACCCAGCGCCGCCGATGCGCTGCCCATGGTGAGCGCGACGGTCCCGGAGGGGCGCTGCAAGTCTGCGTAGTGCGCCAGTCCGTCGACGCGAAGGAAGATCCAGGGAGCGATCCAGACCTCGCTTCGCGCGCCGCCCCCAGCGACCCAGTCGCCGCTCGCCAGAAGGTTCGCGTCCGCCACGGCCGCGAATTCGACCGGCAGCCGAGCGACCGCTTCCCGCGCCGCTTCGCGAGCGCGCTGTGGGGCGAGCGGCAGCGCGGGAGGCGCCTTCGGCTCCGGGTTGCGTTCGAGCTCGTACCAGCTCGCGGTCACGAGCTCGGCGATCGCCAGCGCGAGCAAGCGAGGGCGCGCGGTCGGAGGCGTGGCGGAGAGCGCCACAGAACGCTCGAGCGACTTCCCCGTCGTGGGATCGACCACGCGGATCGCGGCGGTCTCGGCGGTGCAGGACGCCTCGACCTGCGTGGTCGCGGCGTCCGGGGTCTCCTCGATCAGCGCGGCGCGAAGCTCGATCGCCGCAATCCGCTGCGCCTCCCGCGCCAACGTTTCCTCGCATCCCACCATGACGATCGACACTCTCGGCTTCTCGTCGAGAGGCTGCGCGTCGGCGCGCCCTGCGATCGTGGCAAGCCACGGAACACCGACCACGAGAATACGAAGCGTCAGTCGAGCCCGCCCCATCTCGATACGGCTTTCGCCCGCCGACCGTTCGGGTAGAGCGCTTGGTACTCGCGCGCCAGCTCGCGACTGCGCCCCGTGTCGCCGGCGCGTGCGGTCGCTTCGACTTCTCGCGCGAGGGCGTCCTCGGCGAGAGGCCCACCCGCGTCACGTGCCCGCGCGAACGCGTCGGCAGCCTCGCGCGGGCGGCCGAGCTCGTCGAGGAGGACCCTCCCCAGCGTGAAGCACGCGAGGCCCGCCCGCGGATCGCTCGCGTGGCTGCGCATGACGCGCTCGAGGTACGGAACGGCGGCGGCGGGGTGGCCGCTCAACCTCGCCGCGTCGGCCGCGAGGAGCAGGTCCGCCGTCTGGTCCCGCACCGCGTTCGGACCGGCCCTCTTGAGCGCCGCATGCGCCTCGTCGTACCGCCCGCTCTCCGCCAGCAGGCGCCAGGACGGCGTCGCCGTCTCGCTCCCCGGCCGGCGCGGCGCCGGTTCCGGCACGGGCGCGATCGACGAAACGGCGAAGTCTTGCTCGTCGCCGGCGGCCAGGTCGGCCACTCCTCCTCGCGCGTGGACGCGGACCCGCCCCTCCTCCACGGCGACGTCCACCTTCTCTTCGGACAGGTATCGCACCGTGAACGTGGTCCCGACATCCTCGATCCGGACGTCGCCCGCCACCACGACGAGAGGGCGCTCGGGATCGTGCGGTGCAATGAACCTGGCGCCGCCGGAGCGGAGCACGAATCCTCGCCCGCGGCGCTCGGGCATCGGTTCGAGGATCGTCTCCGGCGAAAGCTGCGTGATCGCGACGGCGTCGCCGTCCGTGGAGCCCGCACCTGCGGAAGCGACGGCTGTCGGGGCCGGCGCCGCGTGCCCTCGGAGAGCCCTCGCCGCGAGCCATCCCCCCGCGACGAGCGCGACCGCCGCCGCCGCTGCTCCCAGGCGCATCGCCGCGCCCCGTCGCGCTCGTCGACGCTCGATCGCCAGAAGCGCTGCGCGATCGCGCTCGGGTCCCCAATCCCCGTCGATCTTCCGACCGAGCTGCGCCCAGTTGACCTCAGCCATCGCGGAACACCTCATCGATCACGCTCTTCGCAGCGGCGACACGGCGCTTCGCAGTAGAGAGACTGCAGGCGCACACGGCGGCGACTGCGTCCAACGGCTCCCCCTCGAGGTAGCGCAGCGACCAGGCGAGCCGAAGGTCGGTCGGCAACTGATCGAGGACCTCGTAAAGACGCGAGATCAGCGCGTGCTCCTCCGCCGTCGCGCCGCGCGCCGGGACCTCCGCGTGCCGCGACCCCGCATGAAAGTGGGCGCGGAACCGCCGCCGAAAGAGCTTGCGCCGGACGACCCGGGTCGTCACGGTGGCCAGCCAGCCGCGTGCCTGAATCAAGTCCGGGATCTTGCTCATCCGTCGCGCCGCGATCCAGAACACGTCCTGCACGACGTCGTCGAGGTCCGCGTCGCCGGCGCCGAGCAGTCGAGCGGCGAGGCCTGCGACGTAGCCGGAGTACCTCGCGAAGAGTGTCTCGAACGACAGTTCGATGTCGCCGTCTGCGTCCTGCGCGCGCGCAACGAGACGAAGATGCGGCCGGGTTGCCATGTACTCAGAAAATGACCGCAACCGCCCGACTCGGCTCACCGCCTCATTTGAGCAGATTGCCGGCAAAAAACGAGCCTCGACCGGTGTGTGTGCTCGTGGAGCTCCTCAGCGTGGACCCGAGGGAGAACGGGCCTTTAGACTCAATCGCCCCCGGCCGTTGTCCCTTTTGGGAGGCTTCTCCGATGCCGTCGATCGCCATTCGCAGGGGGCTTTGGGCCGTTGGTCTGGTCTGCACCGCTGGATGCGGGGGTGAGAGCATGGGCGCTGCGGGTACGACGACCCAGCGCGTCACGTTGGAGATGGACACGGCGTCGGCCTCGATGAGCGAGCCGATGCAGGGCATCGCGGCGCTCCACGAGGAGATGTATCCCGTGGCCGTCAAGGTCGTGCGCTTCCAGTCGCAGGATACGATGGACACGAGCATCATGAGCCGCTTCGCGGCCGGTGACCCGCCTCAGGCCTTCGAGGCCGGCCCCGGCGAGAACGCGATCCAGTTCGCGAACGGCGGGCTAGACCTCAGCGGGGCCGACTGGGTGAGCAGCTTCAGCCCGACCGTCCTCCAGCCCCTCACCCAGAACGGGAAGCTCATCGGCGTGCCGTTCGGGGTGGTGCGCCAGAACGTCGCGTACTGGAACCTGCGCGTCCTCAGCACGCTCGCTCCCCCGCTGAACGCAGTCCCCACGGGGGTGGACGGATTCAAGACGTGGCTGGTGGGGCTCAGCGCGGCGGGATACACGCACCCGCTCTGCTTCGGGTTGAACGACGGGTGGGTCGCCGCGCACATCCTCTTCGAGGACATCGTCCCCGCCATGGCCGGCGGCGCCTTCTCGACGCTGTACTGGTCGGGCAAGGACCCCAACGGCGCCAGCAGCGCGTCGATGTCGGCTGCTCTCGACTTCGCGGCGCAGTACGTGTTGCCGTATCTCACGTCCGACAGCGCGACGATGGGCATGGCCGACGGCATCGACCGCGTCATGAAGTCGGAGGCGGACAAGACGCAGCAGTGCATCATGACCGCTATGGGCGACTGGGGCGGCACGCAACTCGTGTCGGCTCCGGACAGCTACGTCGCGGGCCCCGGCAATGACTTCGACGCCTCCGGCTGGCCGGGCGCGGAGGATCTGGCCGTCTTCGCGGACAACGATGCCATGATCGCCGCCGTGGGAAACCAGAGCGCGTCCGATGTGCTCGCGCTCTTCGAGACGCTCGCCTCCGTGCGGGGCCAGCTCCTCTTCGCGACGAAGACGGGCGAGATGCCCGCGCGATTTCTCACGCCGGCCGATCAGGCCACGCTCCCTTACCTGGTCCAGGTCGACGTGAGCGCCCTCTCCAAGAGCGGCGTTCCTGGCTTCAAGGTCACCGCGAACTCGAAGTACGACTTCGACACGCTCTACACCGTTGCCCAGAACTTCTTCCTGAGCGGCGACAAGACACCGGTCCTCGCCTTCCTGGCGCAGAGCTACGCGAGCTTGCAGTAGCCAGCGCTTCGACATTTCGTGAATTGGCGCGCATCGTTCATACGCATCTGCGCAGTCCTCACTCGCGAGTGCGGACTTCGACGGACAGCGTGAGGAGGCCGCCGAAAGCGGGCGTATCGTACGCGACGCCGACGCCGTTCACGGAGAACGCCTCCGCGTGCACCGGTACGATGGCCTCGACCGCGCCCCGATACCGGAGCAGCGGAAAGGGAAGGGGGCCGTCAACGAAGAGCTGAGCGCCGACGGCCAACCAGGGGCGCGTGGCCTGCGTCACGATGCTGTAGCCGGCGCCTTCGGCCGAGAGCGCGCCCGCCAGGAACGCGCCGCACCCGCCGAGCTGAGTGCGCGTCCACGCGAACGCGCAGAGTCGGGCCTCTCCCGCCACGAGCTGGACGTTGACGGCGCCTGGCGCGAGATCGAGCCGCTGGGTCGGGATCCAGAGCGCGCCGAGCGAGAGCGCCGCCGGTCCCAGCTCGAAGGTGCCGTATCCGATGATCACAGGCGCCGCGGGTCGAACGATCCCCTCCGCGAGGCCCCCTCCCGCGCCGAAGAGCCACCGCGTGGACAGCGGCGGAGGGGGCGGCGGCAAGGTCGGCTCCGGGGGGCGTTCGGGCGCAGGCGGCTGCGGCGGAGGCGTCGGCGGGACGGGTGGAGCGGCGGTCAGGGCTTCGCTGCCCCACATCGTCGCGAGGACGATGGCGGCTGCATGGCCCACGGGCCTGCAGTCCGCGCCTGAGTCCAGCAACGTGCGCGTGCGATTGCTCGTCTCGTCGACGATTTCGGCGCGGTAGCCCGCTCCGGATCGATCGAACGATACGTGATAAACGTGGGTGGGAGGCGGGGTCGCGCGCGAACTGTCCGCGTGCGCTGCGCGCTCATCGTCGCGCGCGGGCGCAGATTCCGCCGCGAGGCGCGTCAGCGCCGCGGCGTCCGGGCAATGCTCCGCGCCCTCGCCGTGTACTACGCTCACGCTCGCGTCGGCCCGCGCAAGCCTGACCGCGAGCGCGAGCGGGATCGCGAGGCCAAGACGAACAATTCGCCGGCGCATGCCGCTCGGCAGACCGTACCACGCGATGCGAGCTCAGGGTTCGACGACTTGTCGGACGTGAGCCGAGTACGGGCCGTCCGGGAATCGTTCGAGGAAGGCGAGGCCGCGCGACCTCGCGGCCTGGTGGTTGCCGAGGGCCGCGAGGCTGTCGATGGCGACCACCTCGCGCTCCTGCGTCAACTTGCCCCGCGGGAAACGACTCGTCAGGCGCCCGATGTCGTCGAGCGCGCCCTGGGCATCTCCGCTCGCGAGTTTGGCCCGCGCGATCGCCAGAAGGTTGCTCTCCGCCCTGAGGGCCGACGGAGCTTCCAGGCCGTGGGCGGCGTGCACCGGGCCGCCGCCGCGCGACCACCCGGGCTTCAGGGCATCGTCGTCGCCGGGCAGCGTGGCCAGCGTCGCCGCGGGGAGAGCGTTGTCCACCGGCGGCGGAGTGGCGACTGCCCCGGTCGTCCTCTGGGCGCTCTGGTACGAAGAAACGTCGCGTCGATGCAGCGCCCAGCGCGTAGTCCCCGCGACCGTCGGACCGGCGACGGCCACCACGGCGCCCCACTTGAGGACCGCGAGCCAGAAAGCCTTCCCCACGAGCTTCGACCCTGCGGCGGCATGGGTGCCCATCGTCGTCGCCGCAGCCGCAGCGCCGATCGCGGTGAGCGGCCGGAGCTTGCGCCAGACTTCCTCCTCCGCGAAGGGCGGCGGCTCGAAGCTCGGCGCGCTCCGTAGGAGCAAGGACTCCAACGACCCAGATCTGGACAGTAGACGCGGCGGATCCATTATCGAGCCCCCCCCACTTTCGGTACGCGAGCCTCGAAGCCGAAAGCCTCGGCGTTGGACTCGGTCAGCAGCTTGACCTCACGCTGGAAGGCCTCGCGGGCAAGGCGCAGCCGCGATCGCACCGTTCCGACGGGCACGTTCAGCAAGCGCGCGATCTCCTCGCCAGACATTTCGTCGAGCTCGAACATCACGAACACGTCGCGGAGTTTCTCAGGGATCTTGTTCAAGATGGTTTCCAAAAGTTGCGATAGGTCCTGCGAATCCAGGCGCTGCAGGGGGCCGTCCCCGTTCCCGCCCCTTCGCGCGATCTCCCGCACGTCGACGACCACCTCCCGGCGGATCGGCGCAGAGCGCAGATAGTCTTTCGCGACGAGACGGCAAATCGAGAAGAGCCAGGTCGTCAGCTCGGCCCGCCCCTCGAAGCCGGCGAGCTGCCGGTGGACGATGATGAAGACGTTCTGCGTGACGTCCATCAGGTCGGCTTCGCGGACGCCGAGCCTGCCCAGCGTTCGCCATACGAGGCGAAAGTGGGCCCGGTACACTTCCTGAAAAGTGCGCGGAGGGGTAGGGAGCTGTGTGGCGGAGGTTTTCCCGCTGGAGGTTTGCATCCGGGCCTGACTGAGGTGAGTGGCAGTTCACCCCATCCTCGATCTGCTCCGCGGAGCTGGGCCCAGTCAAGGCCATTTCACGGATCAGTCGGAATTGGCGTCCGGCGGGCGCGCGTCCATAGCCCCGTCGAGGGCATGACCGTCCAAGGCCTCGCCGTCCGAGGCACGCGCGTCCGACGCGCCCCCGCCGTCCGCCCCCGAGGGGAAATAGCAGCAGATGTAGCAGTCGTAGGCGACCAATGGGACTTGCCCTGAACACTCGGGACCGCCGCAGGTCGTGTTTGTCCCGTGGGAGCCGCAGGACGGTTCGCAGCCGCCGTCCGCAAGCTGTATCGAGTTGGGCGGGTCGCACGGCGTGTCGTTGCCCGGCGGGACATCGCCCAGGGCCGTGATGTAGAGCTTGTCGAGCCCCACCTCCGTCGCCGAGTTTCGCACGAGCAGCTGATGGCTCCCGGCGGCGAGCAAGAACGAGATCGGGTGGAAATAGTCGAGGCCGCTCGTAACCGGGCCCCAATACCAGATGACGCCCGTGCTCAAGCGCCACTGGTAATACGGCCCGTCGTCCACTCTCACCCAGAACGAGTTGTTCTCGGCGCCCGGTCCGTGGATGCGTCCCCAGATGAGGTAGGTGCCCGAAAGCCCGACGGTGAAGGTGTACTGCGCGCTCGCCGGTCCCGGCGCCCCGAGCGAGGGGAGGGTAGGCGGCAAGATGTACTTGCCTCCCGAGGCGTTCGGGTCGAGCTGAATGGTGAAACCGCCAGCGAGGAGACCGCTCTCGGCCTCGAGGTACAGCGACGAGACCGGCGCATCTGTGAGCTCGGCGCCGACAATTGTGTCGGTCCTCCCGCACCCGAGCGCGAGAAGGGCCGCTGCGAGCACGAAAATGCTGCGCCGTCTCCTCACGTCGAGCGCCCCATGCCTGCCCATCGTCGCACACGCCGCGGGGCATGTCCTCTGCCCAAGCCACCACCTGCTGTGAGTGGAGCGCGGGATTCGCAACGATCAATGCGGCGATCAACGCGACGACCACGCCACGATCAACGCCACGATCAACGCGCAACGCGCCGACTAACGAGCGTGGCAGCGTGGCGGGCGGCATCGGCGGCGCTTCGAGCGCGCGAGGTGTTTCGAGAGTAAAGTATCAACTTGGACCAGTTTGCCTGTGTGGCGAAATTGCGAAAGGTGGCTCGATGAAAGGGCGCAGGAGCTTCTCATTGTTTGCGTCGTGTATCTGTGTCGGCATCGTCATCGCCGCGTGCAGCGGAAGCAGCAGTACCCTCAGCGGCGGACCCGGAGACGACGCGAGCAGCGGCGGGTCCTCGGGCGGCGGCCAGGACGGCGCGGCGTCCAGCAGCGGCTCGGGCGGGTCCTCGTCGAACGGCAGCGGCAGCGGCAGCGGCTCGGCATCCGGAGGCTCGGGATCGAGCGGGGGGGCAATCTCGACGCCGCTGCATCGAGCAGCGGGAGTGGCGGTGGCGACGGCGCGACGACGCTCGAGGGAGGGACCGCCACGGACGCCTCGTCGAGCGTCGATGGCTCGAGCGAAGGGGGGGCTGGCCCCGGCGCCGACGGCGGATTCGCGACCGACGGCTCGGCGAGCGAGGCCGGAGGCAGTAACGGGCTCGCCTGCGGAAGGCTCACCTGCATGGCGCCGGGTCAGACGTGCTGCGCGACGTTCAGCGGCAACGGGACCGCGACGAGCTGCGTGAACACGCCGCTCTGCCCGGTGCCGGGGAGCACGGCGCTTCACTGCACGTCGACGGCGGACTGCAGCGGGCAGACCGTCTGTTGTCTCACGCGTCAGGCCACGGGAACGGGATCGGTCGCCGAGTGCCGTACCAGCTGCTCCAATAACGGCGCCCAGCTATGCGATCCGACGGCTCCGGATCCGGGCTGCCAGCAGGGCCAGCGATGCCAGCCGCCGAACGGCGGAGCGCCGCCCCTCCCGAGCGGCGTCGGGGAGTGCGGCGGCTGACAGAGGGGACGGCCTCAGGCCGGCTCGACCGTCGTCGCGCGGGGTCCGCCGTCGGCGGTGTCCTCGACGAACCTCACGCGGCTGCCGATTTTCAGTCGGGCGAACCCGCCGTGCAAGACGCTGTTCCGGTGGAAGTAGAGCTCCTCGCCCTCGCGCGTGCGGAGGAAGCCGTAGCCCTCGTACGTGAACAACTTCACGACGTGGCCGTGGCGCCCGCCCTCGTGCGTCTTCGAGTCG
This sequence comes from uncultured Myxococcales bacterium, assembly GCA_937998045.1. Lineage (GTDB taxonomy): Bacteria > Myxococcota_A > Polyangia > Polyangiales > Polyangiaceae > Palsa-1150. Next base: position 13,605 of record CALKVG010000045.1, on the reverse strand, counting down.
CCGCGCTGCCGGCGAACGAAGTCGTGGAGCTGGCGTACGGCGTCGTCGAACGCGGCGTCGACGGCGGCGTAGAGGTCCTCGTACGCGCGCTTTTCCCCGGGCGTATGTCCGACCACGATCTCGCCGCCGGGTACGGTGATGTCGATCCGTACACGGAAGTGCTCCCCGTGACGGGCGTGCCGATGGGGCATCTCGACGGCTACCCGGCAGCTTGTGATGCGAGGGTCGGTTGCGTCCAGCTTGGCGGCCTTCTGGCGCACGTACTGCTCGACCGGATCCGAATGCGGGATGTCACGGAACGTGATCTGGAGAGGGATCTGCATGCTTCACGACCTCACTCGCTCCTGTCGCATACGAGATGCCCGACGCGGCATTGGGGCGTGGTCTGCCGCCGGCGCAAGCTAGGTCAATCGTAGGGAAGCACGAGCACGGGGGCCGGCGCGTCGCGCAGAACGCCCAGAAGCACCGTGGCTCGGCCAGGGTCCAGGTCGCGGTGCGAGCACAAGACGATGAGGTCTACCTGGTGCTCGGCAGCGAAAGTCCGGATCGCGCTCGCCGGCTCGCCGTGGACCAGGGCGAGTCGCAAGGACGGCGGGGGGAAGGTGGCCAGCGCGAGGCGGTCGACGAACTCCTTCGCCCACGCCGGCCACTCGTGATGCTGCTGGTCGACGTAACGCGGTGTCGCCAGGGCGCCGGGCTCGCGAGGCGGCGCATCGCGGGGACACGCGACGTGCAAGACGCGAACGGTGGCCGCGACCCGGCGAGCGAGATCCATGGCGAGCGCGGTGGCGCAGCTGGCGGTCGGCGTGCCCACGTGCGGGACCAGCATCACGCGGAGAGCCCACGGCTGGCGGCCGCGGTGGGGAGGTACGATGACGACGGGGTATCTGCACCGCGCGAGGACGCGCGCCGAGACAGGACCCAACGTGGGCAGTTCGGCGTGGGCCCCCGTGCGCGAGCACAAGACGATCACGGGGTCGCGCCACTCGTCGGCTGCTCGGACGATCGCCTCGCCGGCGTCGCCGACTCGCTCGTCGAGGACGACGTTGCCGACGTCCGCAGGATCCAGACCCAGCTCGGGGGCCAGATCCAGTGCCGCGCGCGCGTCTCCACCAGGCGCAATGTGCACGACGTGGAGCGAGACATCCCACGCCTGGGCGAGCGCTCGAGCGATCGGCAGCGCGGAGGCAGCGGCGCAGGACCCGTCAAGCGGAGCGAGGACGACGCGCGGCTCGATCATGGGGCCCCTGCGGCGAGCGCAGGCCCGGAGGCGGTCGCCGCGGCTGTCTCGTCGGTCGACATCTCGTAGCGTTGTCCTCGCCATGCAATCGGGAAGGTCATTTGCCGCCAGTTCGCCGGCAATTGAGGGCTCAGCGATGGACCGCGGGGTCCGGTGGTCAGGCCCGCGAACCCGAGAACCGCCGCTTGCCACAAGCCGCCGAGCGCCCCAAAGTGGACGCCCGCCGCGGCGTTGCCCATGTCGTTGTCGAGATCGATCGCGGCCGTCTGCCGGAAATATCGCTCGGCGAGCTTCACGTCGCCCAGCCGCGCCGCGACGGCGGCGTGTATGGCGGGGCTGAGCGAGCTCCCGTGGTCCGTGCGGGCGTCGTAAAAGCGGAAATTGAGCTCGCGTGCGGCGGGTGGCAGGCGTTCGGGAAAGAGGTGCAGGAGCATCACGACGTCGGGCTGTTTGATGATCTGCGAGCGCGCGATTCGCTCACGGCCCAGGAGCACCGTCATGGGTGTCCGCCGGCGCGCGTACGGCGTCAGGTCGAGCGGGTCGAGCCCGAGATAGCCGCGAAACTGCTCGACGAGGCCCGTGGACGGGTCGATTCCGAGGTACATGCCGGCGGCGAGCTCCCGCCAGCGGCGGGGCTCGTCCGCATCGAAGGCGAGTCGCGTCGCGAGCGCCCTCCAGCGTTGTGGCCACCTTCGTGCGAAGAGGTCGGTCACCTCCGCTGCGCGCTCGAGGTTCCAGCGGGCCATCCAGTTCGTGTAGGCGTCGTCGTCCACGAGGTCGTGGTACTCGTCGGGTCCCTCGACGCCCTCGATGTGCCACGCGGCGTCGCTCCGTCGCACCGCGCGGCTCGCCCAGAATCGCGCCGTCTCGATGACGATCTCGGCTCCCGCGTCGATGAGAAAGGCGTCGTCTGCGCTGGTCTGCCAGTACGTCCAGACGGCCCACGCGACGTCTGCGCTGATGTGCTGTTCCCGCGTTCCGGTGAAGACGAGGACGACCTCGCCGTCGGGGGCCGCGTAGGCGGCCGGCGTCACGTCCTCGCCGGTGTCCGCCGACTCCCACGCGTAGAGCGCGCCGGCGTAGCCCATGCGCTTCGCCCGGTCTCGTGCGGCGGCGAGCGTGTGGTAGCGGTACATGAGGAGAGCGCGCGCGCTCGCGGGACGCGTCCAGGTGAAGAACGGGAGCATGTAGACGTCCGTGTCCCAGAAGACGTGTCCCCCGTAGCCGTGCCCGGTGAGGCCTCGCGCGCCGATCGAGACGTGCTCGTCCTCGGGGTCGGCCGCGCTGACGAGGTGGTAGACGGCGAACCTGAGGGCGCGCTGAGCCGCTGCGTCGCCCTGCACCTCGACGTCGCAGCTGCGCCAGACTTCTTCCCAGGCACGCACGTGGGCGCCGACGATGCCCTCCAGGCCTTCTCGCGCGAGCGCATCTTCGAGGTGAGCGTCCGCGCCTTGCAGCGCCACCGGGCCGTCCGGCTCGCCTCGTCGCGCCGTCTCCACGCTGATCATCCTGTCGAGCCGATACGTGCGCCCGGGCCGCACGCCCGTGGTGAAGGCTATCGGGACGCGTCGAAAGGCGCATGGCCCCTCGAGGAAATTGACGATCGAGAATGCCATCTGGACGCCGCGATGCGTCTCGACCGATAGGGGGAGCTGCGGAGCCCCCTCGACCGCGACTTCGCCTCCGTAGTTCTCGGGCGTCATTGCGATGGACTGGCCGAGCAGGTGCCGATCGGCCAGCGATGCAAACCGGAGCCCTCGGACGCGGGTGACGCGGCCGGCCTCGTCGCGATGGCGCCACTCCCGCCAGAGGACGCCCTGGCGCATGTCGAGCACGCGCCGGTGCTCGATGGCCTCGCCTCGAGAGAGAGTCAGCGGCGCGCCCTGTATCGTCGCCTGGACGTGGGCCCAGTCTGGCCCGACGACGAGCTCCGGCATCGTCGATCCCGGCGCCTCGTCGAACACACCCGCGACGAAGGTGGCCGGCGCCGATAGCAAGGACCCCTCGGCGAGCGATCCGCGGGAGCCGACGTAGCCGTTGCCGACGGAGAAGATCGACTCCACCTCGTGCTCACGGCTCGGGACGAGCGGCCCCTCGGCGATCACCCAGTCGCCGTCGGAGGTGGGCGCCAGCGGGAACGTGACGGGGTGCAGCTCCGCCTGAGCCGCCAGGATGTCGCGGAACCGGGGGGGGCCCCCGCCGACGTGGACCACGGGCGGTAGGACGCCCCCTGGCTCACGACCCACCGAGACAAATGCGGCGCCGCGCGCCTCAGGTATGACCATTTTGTCGTCGCTGCCGGGGAAGCCCGCCGTGGGGCCGAACTCGTCGCCGACGACGAGAAGGTCGCGGCGAGGGATCGCTCGCGGCTCGGCGATGTCGTGGACCACCCACTTCAACGAGTCGGACTTGTCGGTGAGGCCGATCTCGATGTGCTTCACGTCGCTCGTGACGCGAGCGTCGGGAAGGCCGAGCTCACGGCAGGCCCGCTCGGCGATTTCGAAAACTTCCCGCAATCCCCCCGCCAATCCTGCCCCTCGCAGGCGCGCCTCGACCGCGTCCAGGAGCTCGGGAAGCGCCGACTTCGGAGGATCGCGCCACTCCGCCGTCGGGATCAGGTCGATCTTGCGCCGGTTGAGGCGGTTCGGGATGACCTCGATGGGCAAGCCCGTGCGCGCGACGATGTCGGCGCGCACTTCCTCTGCGATCCGCGTGAGCTTCCGATCCTCGTCCTCCGTCGCACGCCGCTGGTACCGCAGGATCGAGGGAGAAGCGCCGTCGAAGCCATACACCTCCGACCCCCGATTGGTGCAGAGCCACAGCTTGGACTTGTGCGGGCCCTGGATGGCAAGAGAGAACTGAGCCTCGATGTTGCCGACGTTCGTGCCCGTCACGACCGCGATCAGCACGTCCGCACGAAGGAGGCGCTCGAGCACATGGCGTACGGCTGCGGCGTCTTCGTTCCGGTCGACGACGGCAGTCCCATCCCAGTCGAAGGCCAGCAGGCGGTAAGCCCGCTCGAGGAAGGATGGACGACTGGTCATGACCCCAGCGCGCGCTCACCTCCGCGTGCATCCCCGGGGCCGCGCGCAGCTCAGCGGTTCACGCCAGCGCTGCCGTCACGACCCGGGCCGTGCTGTTCGGCGACGAGAGGGACGACGGATCCCCTCCGATGGCGGAGATCATCGTCTGCCCGAACGCGGAGAGGGTGTCGATCGCGCGGATGTCGCCGCTCGCCGAGCCGGCGCCGGTCTTGGAGTCGATGGGTAGGGCGCCGTAATCCGGCGCCACCGGGCCGACGGCCCCGATGACGCCGCCGCGAAAGGGCTTCCCGATGGTCAAAGAGACCTGATGGTTGCCGTTGTGCTGGCGCCCGTCGGTGTTGCCCGGACCCAGCGTTCGGCCGAAGACGTTCAGTGTCATGAGCGTCACCTTGTCCTGTAGACCCGCGGCGGCGAGTTGCTTCATGAGGGACGCGATGGTCGCCACGCCGGAGATAGTCTGGGCGGTCTCGTCGGCGAGTCCGATGTCGCGGTGGTTATCGGCCCCGAACGGGACGTGGATCGAGACGACCGGGCTCACGTTCATCTGGATGAGGGTGATCGCCGCGAGCACCTGAGAGTCGGCGCTGTTGTCCCGGATGGACGAGAGAGCGTCGAGCAGGTTCTGCCTGATATTCCGGAGCTGCTGCTGCGAGATGACGAGAGAGTCGATGTATTGCCTCTCCGCCGGGCTCGCGCCGTTCTTGTAGATGTCGTAGAGCTGGTCGAGGGTGGAGTCGCGCAGCGGCTGCAGGTTGCTGAGCGGGCCGGGTTCGTTGGTCAGCGTAGCCTTCAGGGCCAGGGCCGGGATGATGGGCTGCGCCGCACCCTGGTAGATGAGCGCCTCCGAGGGCGTGAGGGCGCCGATGCAGATGGGCTGCGCCTGGATGGTGCCGAGGCACGGGGCGAGCTGCGCGGCGAGGAGCGACGGCAACATCTCGTTTTGCCGCGTGGCGCCCATCAGCTGCAGGACCTGCGGCTCCTTGGGGTGGACCGACGTGCCGGTCATGATGTGCCAGAAGACCGTTCGATCGAGCACCGCCTGCGGCAGCGTGGACCAGGGTGCGGCGGCCGTATAGGACCGCCCCTGGATCGTCAGCGGCTTCGGCGCCATCGCCGGGTCGGGGCTGTGGACGATCATCGGGTCGTCGTAGGTGCCGGGGACGCTCGTGCCGATCGGATCGCCATCGCCGGACGTACTGAAGATGACGTACTGCGCCTTGCTGGCTGCCGCGCACCCTCCCGCGGGATTCGGGCTCGCCAGCGCCCTGCGCGGATTCGCCAGGAGAGAGACGGGCAGCCCGGTCGCGAACGCGCGCAGCCCCAGGTAGCCGCCTCCAAAGAGCGTGGCCAGCAGGGCGCGACGTCGCGTGATGATCCCGAGATCCCCCGCTCGGCTTCGTGCGGTCGACTTCATGTGCGCATCCTCAGAGACCCACCGTGACGGCGGATGGAGCCGTGCACGCCACGACGAAGGTCGATCGCAGCGCCTGAGTGGGTGTGACGCCCGGCTGCCCGAGCGCCGATCGAAAGTGGGAGGAGAGGGCGGCTCGCGAGGGCGCTGCGCGTGGGTCGGAGGCGGGGAGCGCCATGAGAACGGAGACGAAGTCGACGATCGCTGCGTCGGGCTGCGCGCTCGACCATTGTTTGGCTCCCGCAGGCGGCTGCGCGCCCTCCGCAGGGTCGACGACCTCGGCGGCGACGTTCTCGCAGAGGTTCTCGATCCCCGCACGGAAGAAGAGCGACGGTTCGTTGGGAAGGATGGGGGCCGCCGCCCCGCGCCCGTATGCATCGGAGGGGAGGCCCGAGACGATGAGCGGGGTGGTCGTCGGGACCATCGCGCTCTGGCCGTCCTGCGCGGTGGGGTCGAGGGCGCACGCGTCGGTGAGCCCCAGACGCGCGTCGAGCGCGGCGCAGAGGTGATCGCGCCGCGACACGGCGATCACCTCACCGATTGCGCGCGACGTCTGCGTGTCGGTCGCGTGCGTGGTGAGGGGAGAGGTCGCGACCGACTTCACCAGCGTGCTCCACGAGTACCCCGAGCGTTCGAACAGGCGGACGATCCGCAAAAACTCCGGGTCGCCCTCGTCGCACGGGGCGGAGTTCACGTAGTAGCAGAGCTTCTGCACCCAGGCGGCGCCGACGAGGGGATGCGTCGCCAGCACACCGCCGAAGTCGGCGAGCGTTTGCACCGGCGCGATCACGCCGCGGAACGCGAAGACGCCGTGCTGCGAGGTCCACGCAGGGTCGAGCTGGCGATGGTAGTTCCAGGTCCAGTTCGCGGCGAAGATGGAGCGCGTCGGGTCGAGCGTCTTGTGGCACGCAAAGCAATCGGCCTGGCTCGCGTGCACCGCGTCGAGGCCCGGGGTGCCCGGGGGATACGTCGTGTCGGTGTCGTCGATGGCCGTGCCGGTGGCGACGATGAGAGCCTGGTCGGTGGCGACCCGGATCTGGTTGCTGACGTTCGTCTTCCAGTTGGCGAAGAACGCGGGCGTGCTGAAGAAGCCTACGCGCGGCGTGTTCAGGACGAGGTCGGCGCTCGTGCGCAGGGTGGGAAGATCCCAGAACGCAGTGCGGCGCTCGCCGGCGTTCGGCTCGCGGATCGTGGTCAGCTGCCAGTCGTCGAAGTCGGAGGCCATGAGCTGGGGCGCTGCGGGAGAACCCGGGTACCGCGGACAGACGGCGCCCGTACGCATCGTCCCCTGGGCGTCTATGGATCCGAGCAGGAGGTAATGGAGCGAGATCGCGAGCGGCGGGAGCGAGAGCGGGTCCTTCTGGCAGCCGGGGATCTGCGAGTTCGCGGTCGCCACGTCGGGATCGTACCAGTGCATGAAGTTCGGGCTCTTCGGATCCACCGACTGGGAGACCGGGACCGGGCCCTGCGACGCCTCGATTACGATCGGCACGGTGCGGTACTGGGCGCGGAAATTGTCGTAGATGTTTCCGTCGTTGTCGATGTCGAGCTCGTCGAGGAACGCGTAGAACTCCTTGAGCGCGGGCGTCATCATGAGACGCTGCGTCGTCATCGCGTCCGTCAGCGGCCGGCCTTGCGAGGTCAGCGCCAGCATCGTGCGCGCGAAGCTCTCCTCGATGTTCCGCAAGAGGAGAGGTGTCGTCGTCGGGTGGATGCCGATGGGAGCGAAAACCTGGTCGTGGAAGTCGGTGGCGGTGAACTGCGTCTGCTGAAACGCGAGCTCGAAGAAGCGCAGCATCTTGGTCGTGTATTCGGGCAACGCCATCCATTCGTCGACGAGGTTGCCGAGCTGCGAGGGGTCTGCGCTCACCGCGCGCACCTCATCGTCGGTGGGCGCGAGGCCGACGAGGACGTTCTTTACCTTCGCAACGTACACGACAGGAGACACGGGCTGGAACGCGGCGCCCGCGTCCGCGGGAGCGGTCGGCGCGCTGGACCCGCGCGACGAGCAAGCCACACCCGCGGCGATGATCGCCGGGAGGAACGGAAAAAGGATGGTCCGAAGCAGGCTCGCCCTCCGCGCGCGGGCGGGCACCGGCGGGGTGCCCCCGCCCCGGCCTGGCCGCCGAGGTCGATGCAAGTATGAGCCGGCGTCAGGCCGATGCCACGGGGGTTTTTCGCCGACCCGGTGGTGCGCTCAGTTGCAGCCGGAGCCCGCCGTCGGGCCGAGGTCGGCCCACTTGATCGGCCCGTTGTTGTTGTTGAACCGCATGTACGTGAAGCTCTCGACGTCGATGAGTTCGTCGGCGCTCCCCCGATTCTGGGTGCAGCACCCGTTGCAGTCGCTGTCGCCGCATTCGTCGAGCACCGTCGCGACGATCGACTGCCCGCTGCTCATATCCACGAGGCACAGGTCGTGGAGCTTGAGCGTGTTGAAGTCGGGGAAGACCGCGATGATGTTGTGAGCCATGACCCAGCTCAAGCTCTCGGTCTGCGAGCACGCGGCGAACTGCCCTTCGTACATGCAGCCGCTGTACTGGATGCACTCGGAGCTGCCCGGCGCGGGATAAGACGTGAAGTCGGTCTCGTTGGCCGTCTTCCAGACGAGGCCCTGCATCGTCGAACAGTCCCCGGTCGGCCCGCCGCTGCTGGTCCCCGAAGACCCTCCGGACGAACTTCCGGACGAGCTGCCGGAGGAGCTCCCCGACGTGCTCCCCGAGGACCCTCCCGAAGCTCCGGACGATCCTCCGGAGGTGCTCCCCGAGGACCCTCCCGACGTTCCGCCCGAGCCGCTCGTGGAACCGCCGGAGGTACTGCCCGATCCACTGCCACCGCTCGTCGAGCCGCCGGAGGTGCTGCCCGAGGTACTCCCCGAGGACGTACTCGACGATGTCCCCGACGAGCTTCCGGTCGACGACGAACCCGACGAGCTCGTGCTGCCGGATCCCGATCCGCTCGACCCCGTGCTCGACGCTCCGCCGTCGTCGAGAAGCCACGGGTCGGGGGAGTCGGAGCTCGAACACCCCGACGAATGCAGCGCAACCCACGCCGGTACGCAGATCAGCAGCCAGTGAGCTCGCATCGGGACCTCTCCCTAGTTGGTTGGTGCCGATCGCCGATGTGCGACGACCGTACCAGCGCGTCCGGAAGCCGAAGACGCCGGGCCTTTGCGATGGCAGCGCACGATCGCGCTCCTGCCTGTACTCGCGAGCGCCAACTCAGGAACGCGCACCGTTACGAGTGGCCGTCACCCTGTTTCGGTCGCGTCGCCTCGTGTGTGTGCACCGGCACGGCGGTGGGTCCTTTACCGTTCTTTACCGGGGGGCGGGGACGCTTTGGCGCCGGCGGGACGTCGATCCAGACGGAGGTCGAAAGAAGAACATGAAACTGTCGCTTCGAAACGTCGCCTTGTTCGCGTCCCTCGCAGGTGCCGTCGCGCTCGCGCCCTCGGCGGTCGCATTCGCGGACGACGCAGCGCAACCTCAGCCCAACCATCCGGCGAAGCACCGGCGCGAGCACCGCGAAGGGCTCCTCGGCGCCGCGCTCCGGCTCCCGTCGCTCACGGCGGATCAACGGTCGTCGATCGAGGAGCTCGCTCGGGATCGGCGCGCGGCGAGCGTGCCCGTTCGCCAGTCCGACGCGCGCGTGCTCACGGAGCTGGCCCAGCAGGTCGAGCAAGCGAACGTCGACGCCAACGCCCTCGCGGGCAGCCTGAACGCCGAGCGCGCCGCGGCGACGGCCCTGGGCGCGGTCGAGAAGGATGGGTTGACGAGGCTGCACACGGTGCTCACCCCCGCGCAGCGCAACCAGCTCGTCGACGAGCTCGAGGCGGCCCACACGAGGCATCACGCGAAAGAAGCCGGCGCCCGGAGGGAAACGCGCGAGGGCGGAGGCGCCGTGCACCTCGCGCTCACGCCGGAGCAGAGGGCGAGCATTCGGGCGAACCTCACGGCGAGCGCCGCGCCCGACGGAGGAGGCGGCGCGCACCGCGGCGAGTACCGAGCGGCGCTCGAGTCCTTCCGGAACGATTCGTTCGACCCGAGCGCGCTCGTCCGGATCGAGGGGCGCGCCGAGCGCACCGAGAGGCTGGCGCGCGCGATGGTCCCCGTGCTCACGCCCGCTCAGCGGGCCACCTTCGCGGCGCGACTGCGCGCCCGCGCCGCGCACGAGTCGAGCTGACGGCGGTCAGCCACCGCTCGGCGCTGGCCGCTGCCCGCGGCCGGCGTGGATCGCCTCTCCAATCGCGGCGAGCACCGTCGTCTGCAGTCCGAGCATTCGCCCGCGGTGCACGCAGGCGCCGTCGAGCTCCGTGACGTGAAAGCGGTCGAGGACGCGCCCGTTCTGGGTCGACACTTCCGAGCGCACGATCTGGACGCGCTCGCGGTAGAGGGCCTCCGTGATCGCGTAGAGGAGTCCGGGGCGGTCGCGCCCTTCGATCGTCAGGGTGGTGTGGCCCTCGTGTTCGTCGATGTCGAAGCGCACGCGCACCGATTCGCCGGCGGAGCGGTGAGCTCGGGCCAGCTGGGCGGCGCGATCGAAGTTTGCGCGCCCGCGCACCAGCGCGTCGAGCATCTCCCCGATGCTCGCCACGTCCTCCGCTCGAATGGGTCCGGCCTCGCCGGTCTTCGGAGCGACGCGGCGCACCCAGAAGAAGTCGACCGCCTCTAGCTGCGCGTCGGCGCGCTTTCGGCAGTACGCCTGCGCGGAGGCGACGTCGATGTCGTGCGCGACGAAAACCGCGCTGATCCGAGAAAGCAGCCCGGGGCAGTCGTCTGCGACCACGCACACCACTGAGATGCCATCCGACAAATCTCGCCAGAGCTCGACGTGCGCCGCCGCGGAGCCGCGCCGCTGCACGATGGCCGCGTGAGCCTCGATCGCGGACCATTCGAAGGTCTCGCGATAGCTCTTCGGCATCGATCGAAGGTAGAGGTTCAACAGCTCTTCCACGGGCGGAGAGTCGCCGGGGCTCGTCGATTGGGCCCCCTCGGCTGCCAGTCCTTCGGGAGCTTCGACGTCGGGCTGCAGGAGCAACATGGGTCAACGTTCCCACGACGAAGCGCTCGTCCGGTTTGCAATCAAGTTTCCAGAGCGTTACGTCCTGCGCGTCAGCCGTCGTTGCGGTTGGGTTGTGCCAAAGCGCCTCGCACTGGTGTGCCCTGGCGCGCGGGCCCGCATCGCTCAGCGGCCGAGGGTCATGGGCAGATCCGCCACTCCGCAGCCGGCTGCGCGGTCGGCACGCGCGCTGCTCCCGCCGCCACGGCATGAGCCATACCGCGTCCTTCCTTCGCGCTTCGCCAGAGGTACCCCCGCTCGCGCTGGCGCTCGCCCTGGCGCTCGGCGGCGCGTGCGGAGGCCACAGCGCTCCGATCGCCCAGGGGGGCCAGCCGCTCTCGATCGCCAAGTCGGACGTTCCGCGCGACACGAAGCCCCAGGTCTCCGCCGAAGAGGCGGCGGCGCTCGTGGGAGGCAACGCAGCCTTCGCCGTGCAGGCCTATCGCGCGCTGTGCAGCGTCGCGCCAGGGCAGAACGTCTTTTTCTCGCCGTACTCGGTCTCCGTCGCGCTGGCCATGGCCTACGCCGGCGCCGTCGGGTCCACGGCCACGGAGATGGCGAACGCAATGCACTACACGCTCCCTCCGGAGCAGCTCCACCCGGCGTTCGACGCGCTCGCCCTCGATCTCGCGTCGCGATCGGACAACCTCACCCTCGTCGTCGCGACCTCGCTCTGGGGCTACACGAAGGAGAACTACCGGACGTCGTTCCTCGACACGATCGCGTCCGACTACGGGTCGGGCGTTCGCCTGGAGGACTTCGCCGCCGATCCCGAGGGGAGCCGCAGCGAGATCAACGCGTGGGTCTCCGACGAGACGAACCAGAAGATCGCGAACCTGCTCGGCCCGGGGACGATCGAGCCGCGGACGAGGCTCGTCCTCGTCGACGCGGTCTACTTTCGCGGCGAGTGGCGTTCGCCATTCAACGCGAACGCGACGAACGATTCGGATTTCGCGCGGGAGAACGCGGACCCGGTGAGCGTCCCGACGATGCGTTCGAGCGATCTCGCCGCGCGCTTCGACCAGGAGGATGCGTACGACGCCGTCGAGCTTGCGTACAAGGGGGGTCAGGTTGCGATGGACATCGTCGTCCCGCGGTCGGCGCCGCTCGCGAACTTCGAGGCCGGCCTCACGGCAGAAGGGCTTCAGGGGATCGTCGGGCGGATGACGTCCGGCCCCGTGGACGTATGGCTTCCCAAGTTCACGATCCATGGAAACGCGACCAGCCTGAAGCCCATGCTCGAGAGCTTCGGGATGAAGCTCGCCTTCGACCCGACCCGCGCGGATTTCTCCGGAATCGCCGACGTCCCGGCTGGCGCGCTGTCCATCGACGACGTCGTGCACGAGGCCTACGTCGACGTCGACGAACGCGGGACGGAGGCGGCCGCTGCGACGGGCGCGGTCATCACCGCCACCGCGATCACCCAGGCGCAAGCGACGATCCATGTGGACCGGCCGTTCTTTTTCGCGCTGCGCGACGTGCCAACGGGGTCGTTTCTGTTCGTCGGCAGAGTGATGGATCCCTCGGTCCCGTGACGCCGCGCCCGCGCGCCCGTCAGCGGCAGGCGCCTTCGTCGCTCCAGACGTTGCCCCAGGGGCAGTTGGTTCCCCCCGGCGCGCACATCGACGTCGTCCCGCAGTTCGCGCAGGTCCCGTTCGAGCAGAGCCAGTCGTGGCCGTTGTCCGAGACGACGGTCCCCAGCGCGTACGAGGTGCAGTTGCCCTGCGCATACGCCGCGGCGCACGCCGGCAGCTCTTCGGGAGCGTCGACCGGCGCGCCCGTATCGGCAGGCCCCGTATCGACGCCCGTGTCGGCGTGGGCGTCGATCCCCGTGTCCGGCGCGGCATCGACGCCGGCTTCGTGCCCCGCGTCGGCCCCCGCTTCCCGTCCGGCGTCGACGTGCGCATCCACGCCGGTGTCGGCGACGCCGGAGTCGACGCCCGAATCGGCTTCGGCGTCCGCGGTCGCGTCCTCGGTCCCGCCCTCGCCGGCATCGCTCTCCACGTCGGAGCCGCCCCCTTCCGACGCGTCGTCGCCGGTGCCTGGTCCGGTGTCGTTGCCGCTCGACGTGTCCCGCGACTGGACGTCCGCGGTACCACCACCGTCGCCGACGGTATGGTCGGGCTTCGCGTCCGGCGCGGACGTTCCATCCGGCTCGGCGCCTCCTCCGTCGTCGGCCGACGCGCCGCCGTCGTCGTCTCCTCCCGAAGCGCATCCGTACGCTGCCGGCGGCAGCGCGAGGAGCGCGGCCACTGCGAGCATGCGGCGGAGCGCGCGCATGCTGAAGCGAACGGTTTGCATCGTGAGTCCTTCCGCGTCGTGATGCCGGCGAAGCGCTGCCCTCGGTCAGGGTCGACCGCGCAGGGCTTCAGGGCCCTCTAGTAGGAGAGCGCGCCTCGTACGGCTCACTCGTTTGCACGAAAGCCGGTGGCGCGGCCGTCGCGCAGCACCGCCGCGACCAGCTCCTCGAGGGACGAGAGTCCGAACGGCTTGTCGATGCAGCGATTGGAAACACGCGCGAAAAACTCGCGCGCGCGAGGCGTGAACGTCCCGCCGGTCATGAACGCCATCCGTTCCTCGAGCCCCCTACCGTCCGCCCGCAGCGCCTCCCAGAGGTCGATCCCGTCGAAGCCGGGCATGCTGACGTCGCAGAGGATCACGTCGAAGCTGCCGGAAGCGCAGAGCGCGCGCGCGTTCGCGCCGCTCTGAGCGACCGTGACTTCGTACGCGTCGAGCGCCTTCGCGAGGATCTCGCCCACCGCCGGCTCGTCGTCCACGACGAGCACCCGCGGGGCGGCGCGCGCCGGGCCCGGCGCCGCGGTGCCCATTTCCGGGCCGGAGGGAGCGGGCTGCCC
>CALKVG010000044.1 GCA_937998045.1 uncultured Myxococcales bacterium | reverse complement strand
CTCCAGTCCCATCGCGTCGGACGGGTATCGGCTGTCCTCGCGCGCTCGTACCCCGTCGAGGACGAAGGACTCTCGCGCGCACTGCCGTGCATCGACCTCGGAGTCGGCGACGACCTCCGGGCCGAATACGCGACCGCGAGGCGCAGCGCCTACCGCGACCAACATCCTGCCGCCGTACGACTGGCGCGCGGCGATGCGAGCCTGGCACGACGCGCGCTGGTTCAAGCGCTGTCGCTGGAATGCGCGATGCTTCTGGGATCCCTGGCGAGCGCCGCGATCGCCGCCTCGGGATGAGGCCTCGTTCGCGGATGACAGGCCGCAAGGCCTCCGACACGCGCGCCGGCGAAGGCGGGCGGCGTGCGAGCCGCCATTCTGGTATGCACCGGGGCAAGCGACCCATTCGTGACGCGAGAGCATCGCAGCACGTTCGAAGAGGAGATGATCGCCGCGAACGCGGATTGGCAGCTCCACGTTCACGCGAACGCCGTGCACGGCTTCACGGAGCGTGGCGTCCACCGCGCCGGCGCTCGATACGACGAGGCGACCGATCGCCGCACGTGGCATGCGATGCGTGCGTTTCTCGACGAGAAACTCCCCACCTAAGTGGGTCTCGTGGGGGCTGACGCCGGCTGACGCCCCCCTTGTCGCTCCGCTTCGCTACGGGCCGAGCCTCCCCCCGAAATCGCTTCGCGAACGACGAGCGGCGGCAGCTCGAGCGGCGGCAGCTCGGGCGCTCTGCGCCGGGGCCAGCTCGATCGGAACCGGCCTGCGTGCCATGCATTCGGGGTGACCCCCGACGTCTTCCAGCAGCGAAGCCTCTTCGTCCAGGCGGAGCCGTCGTTCGACGAGACGTTCTCCGCGTTGCAGCGCATCGCGCTCGACGAGCGCGCCTGGATCGACTTCGTTCCCGCTTGGATCGCAGGCTCCGAGCGCCTCTTCGACGAGGTGCTGCGTATCCAGTCCTGGGGGCAGCGCACCCGGTGGATGTACGACCGTCGAGTCGTCGAGCCGCGGCTGACCGCGCGTTGGGAGCTAGGCTCCGGCGTTGCGCTCGACCCGCCCATTCTGGAGCGCATTCGCCAGGCTCTCTCGAGTCGGTACGGTGTCGTGTTCGACTCCGCCGGGTTCAACCTGTACCGAAACGGGCGCGACGGCGTCGCGTGGCACCGAGACAGGATCCGGAGAGAGGTCCCCGATCCGGTCGTGCCGCTCGTCTCGCTGGGCGAGCGCCGCAAGCCGGTGTTCCGACCGCGCGGCGGCGGCCCTGCCCGCGCGTTTCCGGTGGGCGAAGGCGACCTCCTGGTCACCGGCGGCACCACGCAGCGCGCGTGGGAGCACGCAATCCTCAAGGTCGCGCGCGCCGGCGCGCGGATCAGCATCGCCTTCCGCTACGGCCTCGACGCGCGCGCCTACGGAGAGGCCGACCGGAACGGCAACTGACGACCGCCGCCGCCAGGGATGCAGTCCGTCACTGCGACGAGTACGCCGTGGCCGCGCCCCCGGTCCCATTGATGATGTTGTTGATTCCGCCGCTCCCCCTGAACGTCATCATGTGCGACATGACGACCCCGGCAGCCGTCGGGGCTTCGAAGGCGTTGTCGGCGACGATGTTGCCCTGGAAGAAGGCGTAGACGCCCAGCCCGAGGCCATGATGTGTGGTCACCGTGTCGGCGACCTTGTACGAGGGATACCCGTTTTGACTGGCGCCCTCCATCCAGGCCGACTGCGACGGAGGATCGTAGGGCATCTCCGACTGGTAGAAGTACACCGAGCCGCCGTTCCCGTTCCACAGCGTCTGGAATTTCTCGTGGTGCTCGACGAAAAGACCGTAGGCGGTCACGTCATTGCCGTTCACGATGATTCCGGTGTCGCTCGCGTTCGAAGTCCAGTCGCAGTTGGCGTTGTTGCCGCAGTGGTCAGCCCGCCACAGCCAGCTGTTGTCGATGATCAGGTTGTTGCTGTTGATCGTGAAACAGCTCGTCGCGGTTCCCGTGATGTTGCCGCCGATCCGGCAGTGCACGTCGAAGAGCACCGTCGGGTTCTTCGAGTGATCCGCGGTGCTGCCCGAGTTTCCCGCCTGCAGCAAGGTCTGCGTGGTCATCGGCCCTGCTTCGATCAGCAGCCCGGCGATCGACACCCCGTCGACGTCCGCGATCGATACGAGCGCGTTGCCGCCCGACGGCGTGAGGACCGGTAGGCCGATGCCCATGACCACCGTGCCCGGCACCGTCACCGAGAGCGGAGCGTCGAGCTGGTAGTCGCCGGGCGTGAGGAGCAGGTTCTTCCCCTGGCTCAGCGCGGCGTTCATCGTCGCCGCGGTGTCGGTGGGCTTGGCGACGTAGAAGCGATCGATCGACAGGGCCACGCCCGGAGGCGCGCCGGACGCCCAGCTGGAGCCCGTGCTCGCGCTCTTCAATGCCGGCACCATCACCAAGTAATTCCCGGCGCTGTCTATGTAGAGAAAGGGCTTTTCGCGCACGAGCGGCGTCGCGGCGACCACCGTGTAGGGCGGTTGCGGCCAGCTCGCGCTGGGCGCCTGCTGGTCGCCGACGAACACCATGTTCCAGCCGCCCCCGCCCCAACTGCCGAGATTGTCGTTTCTCGTGAGAAACTGCTGTTGCGAGCCCGAGTTGATGGTCCCATCGATTGTGGTATCCGCGATGAACCCTCCGCTCGACCACCCACCATCGTCGAGCTGGATGTTGCCTTTGACGTGGGCACGGCGGAACGAGGTGCCCTGGGATATCGCCCAAACGTCGGTGCCGTTGTCGATCGCCTGCGTGGGCACGACCGCGAAGTTCTCGACCGTCCGCCAGAAATTGCACGTCGCGTTGCCGCCCATCCAGTCCGCCTTGGCTCTCACCGCTCCGGTGATCACCACGTCGTCCGGCGACTGGCCGAGCCCGATCACGTGCGTGTAGAACCCGACCCTGACGTCCAGGTTGTACATGCCCGGCTTGAAGAGGTAGGCGTATCCGTTGTTGTCGAACTGATCGCCATCCATCTGCCCGTTGACCATGTCGAGCTGGCTCTGGATGTTCGTCATCGTGGGGTCGAAGATGAGGACCCTCGGGCCGAAGTCGGGTGCGGGCCCGGGCGGACCCGAGGTACCTCCGCAGGTCGGCGTGGTCGTCCAGCTCGGCGGGCAGCCGTTCGTACTCGGAGCGTCGAAGGCGCCTCCCGCATCTTGAATGCCGGCGCCCCCGTCGGCTCCGCCACCGGAGCTGCCGCTCGTGCTCCCGGAGCCGGAGCCCGAGCTGGAGCCGGAGCTAGAGCCGCCTTCGGATTGACCCGGATTGCTTCCCCCGTCCGTCGGCCATTGGTTCGAGCTTCCGGAGTCGGAGCAACCCCAGGCGAATGCCAGCGTCGCCGCCGTTGCAGTGCGAACGATCTTTTTGGAGTTCATGGGCCGCCTTCCGGAAGCGGAACGCGCGGAGCGCACGCTCCGTCGCACGTTCGAGTGGGACCACTCCCCTTGCGCATACGCTGGAGCAAGAACGCTGCCGCGCAAGCGTCGGCCGCTCGCGCTTGCAGAACGAATTCTGGTTTGCCGCCGATCCTTGGTCCTCGCCACCTCGGATGCCCGCGTTATTGCGCGGTGAATCGCGTGTCGTCGCACGGCAACGCCCCGCGCGCAGGTCGAGGGCATCACGCGAGCGCCGCGGGGTGCGACCCCGGTCCTCGCGACGAAAGGCTGCACGCGTCGGCTACAACTCCTGCGCGGCCTCTCGGACTGCGTTCACCACCGGCTCAGAGCGCCCGGAGTGCGATGGCCGCACACAGAAGACGCCCTGCGTATCGTAGCCCTCACCGGAGTGCTCAAGTCGGTCGTGCGGACCAGTGTCCGCCGCTTCTCACGGGCGAAAGCGAAGGTCCGTCCGGCGGCATGGGCGATGCTTCTGAAAGGTGCCGGAGATGTCCCACATGCAAACCAACCGTGCCGTCACCATCGGCTGCATCGCGCTGGCTGCGAGCCTGACTTGTTCGTGCAGGAGGGAGCTGACGGCCGCCGCAGTCGAACAGTCACCCGACGCAATCGCAGAGCAGGGACCCTCCGGCACGTCGACTTGGATCGTCCGACCCGACGGCACGGTCAACGCGACGCTCAAGGCCGCCGACGGCAAGCCCGTTGCGCAGCCGGTGACGGGACAACTGGCTTTCGCCACGCCGAACGGACCGCCTGCGCTGGTGCCCGTGCAATACGACGCGAAGTCCGGCGTGCTGACCGCCATCGGGCCGAAGCTCGAGGCGGACATCACACCCATGAATTACACGCTCGCCGTTGGGGGTGCGCCCTGGACCGGATCGATCGACGTGCCGAGGGGCGGCACGAAGGACCTCGTCGAGACGGGCAAGGTGCAGGCGTCCGTCGCTCCCGGCGCCGTGGGACCCAACGGCGGCGTCGTACAGATGGTCGGCCCCGATCGCGTCGAGCTCGTCGCGAACAAGCACACCGGGGACGTCCGTGCGTACGTTCTGGATTCGGACAATCACCCGGTGGATCCGGGCGACCGGAGGATCACGGTCGCCATTCGCGGTGAGCATCCCGAGGTACTGGTGCTCGTGCCGGAGCCGCAGGGACACTTCGTGGTGGGCCATTTGCACGCGCGCGTCGACCCGACGTACGTCACGGTCGCGGTCAACGCGCGCGGAACGACTCACGCGTGCCTCGTCGGATGGATGCCGGGGTCCTTCGTTTTCGTCGGGCCGGAGGCACCGCGGGTCCACTTGCTCGCCGTGGATGCATGGCCGGGCGAAGTCGTCGAGGTGCACGGCCCGCACGGCAGATTCCGCGAGGAGGTCGTCGGCGGCGGCCCGGGCGTCGTGGTCGGCGCGCCTGGTGTGGTCGTTCAGGCGCCGTCGCTCATCGTGGAGCCGCCCGCGGTGGTCGTCGGTGCCGGCGTCTTCGTCGGCGGCGGGGCCGAAGTTCGGGGCGGGCCACGAAGGGGTCACGGCCACGATCACGGCCGCGAGCACTGACGCGACCGCGAAGGTTACCGTCCGCGTTCAAGCGGCGATTTGCCCGAACAAGTCCCCCAGTCCCTCGGCCATCGTCGGGTGGGTGAGGATAGCTTCGCGCAGCGCGGTGAAGGGTAGCGCGGCCAACATCGCGGTCTGCACCACGGCCATGACCTCACCGGCATCGGCCCCGAACATCGTGAAGCCGAGGATGTCGTCGCGCTCTCCGGCGACGAGCGCCTTCATGAAGCCACGCGTCTCTCCCGTCGTCCAGGTGCGCAGGATCTCTCGTACCGGCAGCGTCGCGACCCGTACGGGAACTCCCTGCCGGCGCGCTTCGACCTCGTTCAGGCCGACGCGCGCCAGCGGCGGATCCGTGTAAATGCAAAAGGGAGCCAGCCGATCGCGGGTCGTACGATTGCCCCCCGCGAGGTTGTCCCGGATGACACGAAAGTCGTCGACAGAGACGTGCGTGAACTGCGGACTGCCGGCGCACTCTCCGATGGCCCACACCCTGGGTGCGGTCGTCTCGAGCCGATCGTTGACCGCGATGTAGCCGCGCGCATCGAGCTGCACTCCGGCGATGTCGAGGCCGATACCCGCCGTATTGGGTGTCCGGCCCGTGGCCACCAGGACGTCGCTCGCCGCGATGGCGCGCTCGACGCCGTCGGTCCTCACGACGAAGCGAAGCGAACCTCCACGACCTTCGACCCGCAGCGCCTCGGCACCCAGCAGGACTTCGATTTCCTCGTCCACGAAGAGGTGGTGCAGCGCATCGGCGACGTCGGGGTCCTCGCGGGCGAGGAGCTGCGGCCCGCGCTCGACGAGCGTGACGCGGCTGCCGAAGCGCCGGTAAGCTTGCGCGAACTCCAGGCCGACGTACCCGCCGCCGAGGACGACCAGATGCTCGGGCGCGCGGTCGAGCTCGAGCAGCTCGATGTTCGTCAGCGCGGCCCCAGCGAGGCCTGGAACCGGCGGAACGAACGGACGCGTCCCGAGATTGAGGAACACCCGGTCCCCGCTCAGTCGTCGCGTACCACCGTCGTTCAGGGCCACCTCGACCGTCCTCGGGCCTATGAAGCGAGCCTCCCCGAGGATCAACTCGGCTCCGCTGGCGCGGTACTGCTCCAGGTGCATCGCCACCAGCCCGTCGACCATCTTGCGCTTGCGAGCGAGCACCCTGGCCATGTCGGTGCGGACCGCCGTCGCGGCGGTCCCGAAGGCCGCGGCGTGGCGAACGATGTCCGCTACCTCGGCGCTCTTCACCTCGTTCTTGCTGGGAAGGCAGTTGATGTTCGGGCAGGAGCCGCCGATCCACTTGCGCTCGACGGTCGCGGCATGGCGCCCGGCCTTTGCCATGTGCCATGCCAGGAGCTTGCCGCCTGCTCCGCTGCCCAGCACCAGAACCTCGACTTGCTCCGCTTGCGCCATGGCCGACTCCCGGCGGGGTGCCTCTCGCAGGGGCGCTGCACGCCGCGGGCCGTCTGCCGGCAATCGTGACACGCCGAGCTCGCGCCGATCGTGCGGGCCACAGTGCCGCCGGACGTAACGGACTAGGCGTCCGCGGCGCGAACCGCGCGCAGCGACCTCTCCGCGTTCACGGCGGCCGCCGTGCACGTGCGCTCGAGCTGGCTGGTCGTGAGCTCCGTGATCGAAGTCAGCCGCGCGACCTCACCGAGCTGGATGCTCAAAGTCGAGTCCAGACGACCGCGCGTCTGGACGACCACGGGAGTGGCCAACCGCGCGAACGCGGTGGCGCGGTGCAGCCGAGGCGCCGTCGGAGTCAGGCGAGGCCCGGCCTCGATGGTGCGCGCGATCTCCTCCGGCACTCCGTGGCGCCGGAGCAACCGCGCGCCAATCGTCCGCACCGTCGCGCCGTATCGAAGCAACTCCAGGTCCTCGCGCGCCAGGGCGACCGCCGTCGACCACGCCCCCGAGACGCTGAGCGTCCGCGTTCGGATGGCGACGTACCCCGGACCGTCGACCGCGAGGCACGCGAGCGCCCCGATTTCGCACAGCAGACCGCACAGGAACGGGACCCCACGGTCCGACTCGGGCGAGTTGGACATCAGCGACGAGACGATCGAGCCGGCGATGGCCCCCCGCGCATGCAAGTCGAGGGACAACTCGTCCGGGCTCGCGAAGGTGGCCAGAAGCGCCATTGCGCCTGCCATGTCGCGCAGTGCTTGGAGCCCGATCGCGATGAGGGCGCGACGCAGATCGGAGACCCGTTCGCCGCGACGGAACGCAGCGCTGTTGGCGATTCGCAGGACCTGGGTTGCGAGCGCGGGGTCGCACGATACGGCGGAGGCGATCGCGTCCATCGAGGTCGAATCGTCGTTCACGAGCGACATGAGTCGACGCGCCGCAGCGGGAAACGGGCAAATGTCGACGACGCGGTCGAGAAGCTCATCCAGATGCGCGAACGGTGCCTTGGGCTGCATTGGACCGACCGGAAGTTGGACTTCGTGGGTGGATTTCGAGCCGCCGAACTTCAGGCCCCCTTATCCGGAGAGAACGGCAGGAGCCACATGGGCCTTAAGCGGAGGGACAAGGGCGCACCGTGACACGGTATGGCAAACTGCTAGCCCACCGGCATGGCCGACCCGATCGTCCAGAACGTCTCCGACACCGCGCTCCTCATCGCTGGACACGGGGCCAACGAGAGCCAGCGTTTCCGGACGCGCTCTTTCGCGATCCGCCGGCGGCGAAGCTCGCGGGCGAGCGCGGGAGGCGCATGGTGGAAAAGCTCCCGCGTCGAGCGATCATCGTCGGGCTCCGAACCGGAGGCGGCACATGCAAGAGCGGGATTACATCGATCGACTCATCCGGCAGATCGCGGAGTTCGTCGCGCGGATCGTCGGAGCTGCGCGTAACGGGCAGCCTGAGGAAGCGGAGCGAGCGCTCGACGCGGCCTGGCGCGCCCTCGGTCTCCGGCGACAGGACGTGATGCGCGTCGACGACGCGACGCTCCGGGCGCTGCTCGGAGCGAAGGCGCAGCTCGGGGCCGAGCTGTTCGACGCCGAGGCAGCGCTGGAAGAGGCGCGCTCGAACGCGCCGCTCGCCGACGAGCTGCGGACGCGCGCGAAGTCCCTGCGCGGGTGAGGCGTTCGGCCGGACCTTGGGAACGCATCGGGTATCGCCGCTCGCGCCTCGTCGCACCAGCGCACGCCGCGCGGTCGGGCTCGCCTGAGCGTCGAGCGACCGACCAACTCCTCAGGAACCGACGTCATCTCGCGAACAACGAAGCGAGCTCCCATCGCGTGCGACGGCTCGGCACGTCGCGTGGACTGTCGGCGCGGCTCAAAGGAGGGCCTTCTCATGCGAAACACGATTGTCCGCGCCATGTCAGCCGTCGTCGCGATGCACGCGCTCGCGGCGTGCTCGGGCTCCGGTCCGACGACCGACACCGGCGAGCCCGCAGCCATACCCGGGTCGCAAGGCCCGGCCGGTATCCCTGCTGGTCCGTCCGACACCACGGGCTCGAACACACCGGCCATGACCAACGCTATGCCCACCGCGAACGCTACGAATCCGGGGGGGACGAGCACCCCGGCCACGACCCCTGCAGCGATGCCCGCGACACCGGCCATGAACGGCGTCACCAGCGGAGCGCCGACCTCGCAGCCCATGGCCACCGCTCAACCCATGCCGGCTTCTCAGCCGATGCCGGCTTCTCAGCCGATGCCGGCTTCTCAGCCGACGCCGGCTTCTCAGCCGACGCCGGCTTCTCAGCCGATGCCCACTTCTCAGCCGACAGCCACCCCTGAGCCGTCCCCGAGCTCGCCGGCGCCGAGCGAGCCGCAGCCGTCGAGCGGGCAGCCACCGTCGACCGGCCAGCAGCCCTCGAACGGGCCACCGATGCCAACCTCGCCGCAGTCGCCGACCTTACCTTCGCCTTATGGCTCTTCGCCCTACGGCTCGCCGTCGAATGGATCGCCGTTCGGAACTCAGTCGCCGACGGGCAGCCAGAATCCGAGTACGCCCACGTCGCCGAACGGCCTCGGTTCGCCGTTCGGACAGCAGTCGCCGGGCAACGGATTGCAGTCGCCGAGCTCGCCTTCGTCACCCACAGGCCTCGGTTCGCCCTACGGCTCGCCGTCGTCCGGTCTGGGTTCCCCCTACGGCTCGCCGTCGTCCGGTCTGGGTTCCCCCTACGGCTCGCCGTCGTCCGGTCTGGGTTCCCCCTACGGCTCGCCGTCGTCCG
>CALKVG010000043.1 GCA_937998045.1 uncultured Myxococcales bacterium | reverse complement strand
CTCCTCGTCCGGGAGCGGCTCCTCGGGCGGCTCCACGGGGGGAGGAACTTCCTCCGGCGCCAGCAGCTCCTCCGGCGGATCGTCGTCGTCGGGCGGCAGCGACGGCGGAACCTTCTCCGCGGTCCACGTCTTCCAGACATCGCGCTCCGCCGGCACCGGAGGCATGCCCGATCACATGACCGACGAGGGGATGATCCAGAAGGCCGCCTCGCCGCCCGCCGGAGGCTCGACGATCGCCGTGAACCTGGCGATGCCCAGGCAGCAGATCGTCGGCTTCGGGACCGCGCTGACCGAAGCATCCGCGAACGTCGTCAATGGATTGCCGACGGCCATGCAGTCGCAGCTCCTCGACGCTTATTTCGGCGCGAGCGGCTCCGGATACACGTTGACGCGGACGCACATCGGAAGCTGCGACTTCGCCCTCTCGCAGTATTCGTACGACGACAACGGCCCGGATCCGACGCTCGCAAATTTCTCGATCGCGCACGACAACGCATTGCTCATCCCGTTCCTCAAGGCCGCGCTCACGTCGTCGGGCGGAGCGCTGAAGGTTCTCTCCAGCCCGTGGTCCGCGCCGGGATGGATGAAGGACAACGGCATGATGCAAGGCAGCGGAGGGCAGGACGGATCGCTCCTGTCGCAGTACTACGGCGCCTACGCTCAGTACCTGTCCAAGTACGTCCAGGCGTACACGGCCGCGGGTGTTCCCATCTGGGCCATCACGCCGCAAAACGAGCCGATGGGGGTGGGCGGCAGCCGCGAAGGAATGAAGTGGAGCGACACGCAGATGAACCAGTTCATCCGCGACAACCTGGGCCCACAGTTCAAGACCGACGGCGTCACCTCGAAGATCTTCATCTACGACCACAACAAGGCTCCGGCGACCGTCTCGCCGGGTCCGCTGAGCTGGGCGAAGACTATCCTCGGCGATTCGATGACCAACCCGTTCGTGGCCGGCACCGCCGTGCACTGGTACGGCACGACCTACGAGACGGACGAGGACACCCTGGACGCGATCAACGCCCTGGACCAGAGCAAATCGATCCTGTTCGACGAAGGCTGCGCGGACAACCTGGGCGCCGCCGGCCAGTCCACCAACTGGATGCAGGACGACTACTACTGGACCAAGGACGAAGCCGATTGGGGATACTCGTACGCCGTGCCCGACGGCACGACACCGGTCACCCCCGACGGCACGAAGAAGGATCACCCGATCTACGAGCCGGTCTACCGCTACGTGCGCGATGCCATCGTCGGGCTCAACCACTGGTACGTGGGCTTCATCGACTGGAACGGATTCCTCGATCAGAACGGCGGCGCGGGGCACCTCCCCAACCCGGTGGCGGCCGGGATCATGATCGATACGAACGCGAAGACTGCGTACTACACGCCCATCTATTACGTCCTGCAGCAGTTCAGCAAATTCATGGTGCCGGGGTCGAAGGTGCTGGCGACCACCGTGACGGTCGATTCCAGCGTGGCGACCACCGACTACGACGGAACGCCCACCCAGGACGGGAATGCGCTGCTGGCGACGTCGGCCCAGACGCCGAACGGCGCTGTGATCGTGGTCGTCTTCAACGAGACGGGGAAGGCCATTCCGTACAGCGTCACGATCGGGAGCGCGACGTTTGCGACGACGATCCCGGCGCAGGCGGTCCAGACGCTCGTCAGCAACTGAGGCCTCGTCGCAAGGCCGTGGACGGACGAAAAAGCGTCGCTCCGCAGCGCATCTTCGGTGCGAGGTGCGCAGTCTATGCGCCGCTTCCAGCGCGCGGTTCCTTGCGGGGCTTGTTTTCTCGAGTGGCGCAATCCATGCTTATGGCTCGGGGCCGATGTCCTCCGCGTTCTCTCCCATCCGCGCGGTCGCCTGCCTGGTGATGGTCGCCGGTTGCAGCCCCCGGGGGGCGTCGGCGTCCGCCAACGGCCGCTCTTCCAAGGGCGTGGATGCGGCGGTGCCGGTGCCTGCGCAACCGGCGAACTGGGACGCCGACCTTCGCATGGCGGAGGCAACGGACATCAACCCCGACCCGAACGTCGTCGAGGTGAACCTCGAAGCGCGGGTGCAGATGCTCCCTATTCTGCCCGCTTCCGCGGACGGAGCGCCGCCGCCGCAAACACCGATGTGGACGTACAACGGCACGGTGCCCGGGCCGCTCATACGTGCAAAGCGAGGCGACCGGGTCATCGTCCATTTGCGGAATTCGCTCCCGGAGGCGACGACCATTCACTGGCACGGCATGCGCGTGCCCAACGCAATGGACGGGAGCCCGATGGTCCAAGCGCCGGTAAACCGCGGCTCCACCTTCGACTACTCCTTCGTCGTGCAGGACGCAGGCACGTTTTGGTATCACCCGCACCTCGACTCCAGCGCGCAGGTTGGTTACGGCCTGTACGGCGCGCTCGTCGTGGAAGACGCGACCGAACCCCCGCTCGGGGACGAGTTGGTCCTCATGTTGAGCGACGTGAGCTTGAACGACGACGGCACGCTGCGCCCGGGCAACGACCTCGGCTGGTTCGGTGATTACTTCGGGCGCGAGGGTACGACGCTGCTCGTCAACGGGAAGGTACGCCCGAAGCTGCGCATGCGCGCCGGCGTTCCGCAGCGCTGGCGCCTGATCGATGCCTCGCGGGCCAAGTACCACCGCTTCGTGGCGGGGGGCGTCGGCCTCACTCGCGTCGCCGGCGACTTCGGTTTGAGTGCCGTTCCCGTAGCGGTCGAGCGCGTGGACCTGACGCCGGGCGAGCGCGAGGAGGTCGTCGCGGTCGCAGACGCCCCCCCGGGCACATCGATCGTCTCGATGTCGCAGGACCCCGACCGGGTCCACTCGGGAGTGCCGGAAGCCGACGCGCCGCTCTTCGACATCGACGTGACATCCGACGCGCCGGCTTCGGGTTTCGCGCTCCCCACGGCGTTTGGAAACGTGCAGCCCATCGACGTGAGCAACGCGTCCACCCGCGCGATCTCCTTCGACGAGGTGGTCGTGAACGACGCCGGCGCGCTGGGTATCAACGGCAAGAGCAGCACGAACATGGCCGATATGACGACCGTGCACGTGCGCGTCGGAGCCACGGAGGTCTGGACGGTGACGAACAACACGTCGCAAGACCACCCGTTCCACATGCACGGCTTCCCGTTCCAGGTGTTATCCCTGGGGGGATCGCCGCCTGCCGCGCTCGAGTGGCGCGACACCGTCAACGTGGTCGCCAAGAGCACCCTCCAGTTCGCCGTCACGTTCGACGACCGGCCCGGGATGTGGATGTTCCATTGCCACATCCTCGACCACGCCGACATGGGCATGATGGCCATGCTCGTGGTCGACCCGTAGCGCGCGACCGCGTCGGGGGCGAAGAGGGAACGCGGCGGGAGTCCGAGGTCAGTTGGTCGTTGCCGGGATGGGGAGAGGGTCCGGCACGCACCTGCAAAGCGCGGGCTCCCAGCTCGTCCCTTCGATGCAAAGGACGTTGTCGACGCACCCCGCGTCCGGCCGCGGCGGCCGACACGCGATGTCCGGACACACGTGGCCGACGATGCAGCGGGGCTCGCAGAGACCGGCGGGGCCGGGAAAGTCGCAACACGTCTCTCCCGCACCGCACGTCGATGGCCCGCATGCGGGACCGCCGTCCACGTGCGGACGACAGATGCAGGCCGCTTCGTCCCAAACCTCGTCGATCGGGCACGGCAACACGGGCTCACACGCGGCGTCCGGCGGCGGCAAGACAATGGCTTCCGTCGTCTCGCCTGTCGCCTCGGAACCGGACGGTTCGAGCGAAGCAGTCCCTCCGCAAGCTGCCAGAGCGTTTGCGGCAAAAACGATGACGCGAAGATTCGCTTTCATGACATTCCCTCCATGGGCGTACCGTTCAGACAGCGCGGCGCGCCGCCTGTCTCAAACGAGAGCTCGTGGCTCGCGTAGTGCGCGTCCGGGCGCGCGACCCCTCGATGTCCCCCGCCAGACCGACAGCGATCGCGTCCAGGAGCGCACGGATGCTCTGCGGCTGCCGCCGGCGATTGACTCGAAGGCCCCAGAGGATGACCCGACGGAGCCATTCGGGCACCGGAGTTCGCTCTGGCATGCGGCGAATCGCGCGCCTTCGCATGGCACGCCTGGCTTCGTCGAGTGTCCGCCCCGGGAAAGGACGCTCGCCGTAAAGGGCCTCGTAGAGGGCAACGCAGAAGCTGAAGATGTCCGCACGAGCGTCGACCTCACGGCCATCGAGCTGTTCGGGAGACATGTACGCCGGCGTTCCCACGATCATCGGGCCGCCGAAGGAGCAGCCCGAGAACGCGTGGATCACCGCGGGACCCGCTTTCGTCGCGGTCGGCGGAGGCATCCGCGTGCTCGTGGGTCGAGTGGCGATGACGTTTGCGCTGAAGCCCGAGCTCGCGTTTGGCGGATCGGCAGGCACCTTGTTCGGCGTAGCCGCCGAGGTCGGGATCCAGTTCGGGATGTAGTGTACGCCTCCCAGGAACCTCCAACCTCGACGCGTTCGAGCACCCCGCCCCGGGGCGCGGAGGGCACGAGCGCTCGCGCAGGCGCCGTGAGGGCGTTTGGGCGCCGGAAAGATCCCTGAGCCGTTTCGGGCCGCTCCTGCTTCTGCCGCTAGGTGAACATGCGGAATACCCTGTGGTGCGGGTTCGTCGGACGTGGGTTGGGTGCGGTCCTGGGCCTGTCTCTTATACACATCTCCGAGCCCACGAGACAGGCAGAA
>CALKVG010000042.1 GCA_937998045.1 uncultured Myxococcales bacterium | reverse complement strand
CCGAGATCGACGGTCCGGTGTGCGAGATCGACGGCCCGCCGTCCGAGATCGACGGTTCTTGCTTCAAGAGCAACGGTCCGATCTCAGAGATCAGCGGTCCTTTTTCGGAGAACAGCCGCCGCCGCTGGGGTGACGGCTGACCCGGCCATACGCGGCAAACGCGTCACGGTGCGTACGTGGTCGTCGTCGTCTGCACGTTGACGGCGGCCACCCCGATCTCCGCGTTGCTCGCGAGCGCGTGCGTGCCCTCGATGCGCTCGATCGTCGCGGTGCCGCTGGTCGCCGTAAACATCCCCAGGAGCGACGCCGGCACGGTGACCGTGCCCGCCGTGTCGTCGACGACGCACCCGATGTGCGGCAGCGTGGCCCCCTGGCTCAGGCCGAAGCTGATCTGGCTGCAGGGTCTCTTGCCGGGCGTCCACGACACCACCAGATCCGACGATGTCTTGACCGTGATGGCGGCGTTGAAAGGCGGCGTGACGCCGGCGATGACGGCCGGCGCGACGATCGTCGCGTGGAAGGCGCCGGCGGTGGCGCCCGCGGCGCTGACCGTCAGCATCGCGCCCGCAGCCCAGGTGAGCGAGGCTGTGAGCCTGCTCGACGCCACGTACCCCGGATACGTGAGCGTCGCGAGCGTGGTCGTGCCGTCGCCGATGGTGATGTCCCCGGCCGACACGAACATCGGGAGCCCCGCGTCGGCGGCCGTCTCCTCGTAGCAGCACGCGTTCACGAGCGTTCCTGCGCAGCCGCTGGGCGCGGATGTCGCGGTCGACTCGATCTGGGCGATGGCTCCGTATGTCGCCGGCGCCGGCAGGCTGACGTGGCTCAGGAGGACGACGCCGCTGTACGCCAGGCCACCGCCATCGACGCTGCTTCCCGGGCAGGAGACCGCGCCGCCGTCGTCCGTGGGACCGTCGGCGGTACCGCCGGAGTCGAGGTTGGCGCCGGAGTCGAGGTCGACGCCGGAGTCGAGGTCGGCGCCGGAGTCGAGGTCGGCGCCGGAGTCTGCGGGCGTGCCCGTATCGGAGGTCGCTGGCCCATCGCCGGACGCGCCGCCATCGGAACCAGGAGCTGCGCCGCCGCTACCGCCACCGTTGCAGGCCACCAGCAGGCAGGCGGCGCTCACGAGCGCGAGGACATTCCGGTGCATGAGGCCCCTCCGTTGGAGGACCGTAGGAGGGGACGGCGAGACGCGCAACTCCTGAGAGGCAGCCACCGTTCATCCAGTGACCTGGTCCGTGCACCCGTATTGGTCGGTGCTCACCGCGCATCACCCTCCACCACCGGCATCCTGGTCGAGACCGGCCCAGCCGGGGCCCGTGTAGTCGGTAAACTCTTGCCAGCCCTGCGGGGGAAAGTCGTTGGCCGAGCAGTGGAACTGAGCCGGGCACTGCGCTCCAGGAGTGAACGGACTTCCGCAAGTGCACTGGTTGAAGGTATCCCCCGTGCAGAGCGCATACGAAATCCCGGTGCAACCCGGACACGTGTCGATGGTGACGAAGTACCCCACGGCGCACTGCGTCTGCGGCGCCCAACCGGGAGGGGGCGTCCATGGCTTGGCCCCATTGGTGATTGGCTGAAACGCGTTCGGATCCTCGCATGCGGGGATGGCAAGCGCCAGGAACGCCGCCGAGGCGACGAGGAATCGGACCTTCAATCGTACTCGCATGATTCATTCCCTCGGAGCGAGGCGCCGTGCCTACAGGAAGTAGAGGAAGGTCGTCTCGAAGCGGTCGTTGTGAACGTTGAAGCCGTCCGCCAAAACCTGCGCTACATGCTGATACGAGAGACCCACCCGGGTGGATGGCGTTACGTCAAAGAAGACGTTCCCATCCGCGTACCAGGAGGACACGAATACCCCACCGGAGTTGATCCACGGATACCTCAGGGTCGAGTCGGGATGATAGAGACTCCCGATGTTGCTCGACTTCCCGTAGCTGTAGTTTCCCGTGATGAAGATGCGGCCGCTCGGCGGCAGGTAGTACTGCACGCCGACGACGACGGTCTGCCAGTTGATGGTGTGAGCGACACCGTGCAAGTCGAACGCCACGAGTCCCGGATCGACGTCGGGCGTGTACGGAAGACCGGTGAGCGGTTGCGCTCCGGCCGGCGCGACCACCTGGCCCAGTTGGTTGTACGAGGTGCCGGGGGGTAACGGCTGCACGTTGGGCATGGTCGCGCCCGCGGTCATGCCCGTATACTGGTCGGCGTCGCCGGTGCCGGTCACGTATTCGCCGGTGACCGTCAGCGCGTTGCCGCGGTGCGCGCTATCCGCTACCGGGATGATCGGGAGGAGGGCGTTGCCCGCAACGGCCCAGCCCGTGAGAGGAGTCGGCGGGGCCGGAAGGGGCGCGTACGGGTCGACGCGGAACGAGCGCACCAGACCCGATGCGCCGATGGCGGCGGGCAGCGCGCCCGTACCACCGCTGCCCGGGGTCGTCATGGCCTTCCAGTGGTTGATGGCCAGGCGAATCCCGCCTTCGCCATCCGGCAGCGCAGAATCGCGCTCGGCCGGCCGGAATGCCGCGGCGGCAATATCGACATTGACGGGATTCGACGCGAAGGTGTGGCTCACCCGAAGCTGCACCGTTCGATTGAACAACATATTGGGCAGTCCGAGAAAACCGCACGACGACGGGAAGAAGTAGTTTTGCCACCCAAGCAGGTGGTACGCTTGACCCGCCAGGACGTCGACGACGTCGCTCTCCCACTTCACGTACGCGTGCCGGACACGGAAGGCGGCGTTATTGAAATACGCGCCCTCGGTGGTGTTACCCGACCCGGCTGCGACCCCCGGCGATCCCCCCCCGGCATTGATGTTCGGTTGATTGCCGAACAAGTCGAACTCGAGCACCCCGCTCGTGCGGATGCCGCCGAATGCGGGGGCCTCTGCCTTGAATCCGAGCCGAGTGTTTCGGATGGTGAACTGCAGGCGCGGGTTTTCGTAGGCTTGCGTGAACGGGTGGGCGACGACGTTGGTGTTCAATCCGTCGCTGAAGCTCCGGGTGGAGTCTCGCATCATGTCGCCTTCGGCGAATCCGTAGATGGTCAACTTCCAGTCGGCCTTGGGACCGGCGGTCAGGACAAACGCGGGTCGATCGAAGGATTGGTCCACCGGCGACTGGTCGGCCGGCGGGGCGAGGCTCCCGGCCGCTTGTATGGACGCCTTCTCGTCGGACTCGCCTTTCTTCTGCTCATCGGGTTTTGCGTCCGCCGCACGAGCGGCGGACGCGACGAGCAGGACCGGAACGGCGGCAAGGATGGCGCACGAATGTCGACGCATGGATTCAGGGGTCCTTCTTCCGTCGGCGTGCACGCTCGACTCGGATGCGCGCAGCGCTCAGTTGTTCTGCGCGCCGTCCTTGATCCAATTGTAGATGAGCTGCTGCTGATCGGCCGGAAGCGGGTTTCCGGAGAACACGGTTTCTGGATTGGTCGTTCCGTTGGGCCACTCCGCATACGGGTCCGCCGGCATTTGGACCCCGCACGGCGGGTTCGTCTCCGAGACCTTCAGGTACATGATGCTCTTTTCCGGATGATAGGGGACAACCCGCCTCCCCAGGCTCGCGTCCGAGCAACTGGGCCCCTCGAGGAGGTGGTCGACGAGGCTATAGTACGCGATCACCTGGTTGCTCAGATCGAGGCCGCCGAAGTACTTCACGTTCGCGCCGTTGATGTGGCAATAGACATTGGTGCAGTTCGGCGCGAGGACCTTCGTATAGACGTCCGTGAACGAATCGGCGGGTGGGGGGGGCGAGCTGCACCCGAGACCGAGGACCGCGGCGGCGGCGGTCCAGCAGAGCGCCCCAAGGGCAGCGTGTCTCATCAACGCCGCTCCTATTGCACGCGAACGAGCGCCGCGCTCGCGGGCGGGACGAAGACCGAAACCGTATTCCCCGATGTCGTCTGAGTGTACGGCGGATTGCGAGCCCATGTTCCCTGCGCGGTCACCCCGGCGCCGGCAAGAGTGACGGTCGACGCCGGCGCGGTCAACAAACCGGCCGGCGACCCCTGGAGGTAGATCGCGCTCGCGCTCGTAACCGGAGCCCCGAGGTCCACGGTGACCTGAACGCCCGTCGTCGCGTTCTTGTTGTCCAGCACCACGCTGGTCGAACCGTCCGCCGTATAGTCGAGCGCGTACGCGGTGAAGTTGGGATTGCTGGTCGAGACGCTCGTGCTGAGCAAGTCGCCTTGTCCGGCGAGGTAGAAAAACAGCATGGCGTCGTAGATGGGCTGCGTCCCCTGCACCACGCCATTGACCTCGACGATCGGCGTGTAAGAGAAGGGTTTGGTCCCGTCCTGGCCGGTTTCGCCGCCGTGGAAGTTGACGCCGCTGGCGCCGTTCTGGGCGATTGTAAACATGAAGTCGATAGCCCAGAGGCCCGCGATGAGCGCGTCGCTCACTCCCGGCTGACCGTGATTGTAGAACGTATTGGCTTCGCCGAAGCGGTAGCCCTGCGGGATGTTGTTGCCGGTGGCGGCGCCGTTCATCGTCTGCGCGATCGAGGGAATGTCGGATTTGACGGTCTGTAGGGCCGTCACGGTCGACGTCGTGGTGCCGGACGCCCCAAGGTAATAGTGCTGCGTCAGGAGGACGAGTTTGCTCCCGAATTTCGCGGACTCGTCCTGCGCAAACGGAACGTTGGCCGACGCCGCACCTCCCTGCGTGGCCGCCATGCCGGCGAGCGTGGCGCCCGGGACGGCGTTGACGACGGCGGTCGCAAGCCCCTCCCACTGCGCTTTGTCGCTGGCCCAGCTACCATATTTATCGAGCTCGTTGCCGATCTCGAAACCGACGAGGTTGGACCCCAACTTCGGGAAGACGTAGCTTGCCTCCTCCGCGTCGTTGGGCGGGTTGTTGAACGTGTAATTGAGTCCGTAGATCTGGTGCGCTCCCGTCGCGTTCAGAAAGTCGCTCAGGGCGTCGACCATGGCGGAGCCGATCGTGAATCCGAAGGGTTGACCGCCAGGCTTGATCGGCTGTGAAGCCATCCACGTGCAACGCTCGACGTCGTTGGCTCCGATTCGAATCATCACCGGGCCGATGAGCTTGTAGAGCGCAATCATCGCCGCGTTCGAACCGGAGAACGACCCGTTCGTGAGGTGCGTCTTCTCGTAGCTGAAGCCGACGAAGCGGGGACCGACGTGCCCAGTGACGTTACCTGGTTTGACGGTGACGGTGCCGTTGACCATCGTTCCTCCCGCCGTCGGACCGCCGGATACGGGCTGTCTCTTATACACATCTGACGCTGCCGACGATCTTACGCGTGTA
>CALKVG010000041.1 GCA_937998045.1 uncultured Myxococcales bacterium | reverse complement strand
GAGAGCGCCGGGATCGTGCTCAAGGTCATTCTCGGGTACAGCTTCGAGCCGAGCGCGACGCCCGGACCCCAGCTAGCATCGAAGCTATCCCGAAGATGACTCTAGCCGTTGGCGACCGCGCCCCCGATTTCACGCTGCCCTCCGCCGGAGGAACCTCCGTCACGCTGTCTTCGCTGCTCGCAAAGGGGCCCGTGGTGCTCTTCTTTTATCCGAAGGACGACACACCCGGCTGCACCGTCGAGGCCTGCCGCTTCCGCGATAGTCACGAGGAGTTCGCTCGGGCGGGCGCCACGGTCGTGGGCGTGAGCTCCGACTCCGTGCAATCCCACGAGCATTTTGCCCAGAAGCACAAGCTGCCGATGACCCTGCTCAGCGACCAGGGCGCGAAGGTTCGGGCTCTCTACGGGGTGAAGACCAAGCTCGGCTTCATCCCGGGGCGTGTGACCTTCGTGATCGATCGGGCGGGAGCCATCCGCTACGTGCTCGACTCGCAGCTCCGCGTCGAGAAGCATTCGCTGGAAGCGTTGTCCGTCGTGAGAGAGCTTTCGAACGCGACGGCGTAGGCGCGCGGCGCATTCGAGGTTGCCGCACAGCATCACGCCGCCCATGCGCGCATCACGCGCATACGCGCATACGCGCATACGCGCGTCACGGCCCATCGCGCCCCGACGAGGCCGTTCCGCCTGGCTCCTCCAGTTTGCTTGGGCGAAGCTGTTCTGCTGCAGACCTCATCCGGAAATCGCGATTTCGACTTGCGCACGCGCGCAGCAATGCGACCCTTGAGGTGAGGGGCATGGCGACGCAATCGAGATTCCACGACTTCTCCGCGTTTCGTCGCGAATGGGTCTGCGGGCACCTGGATTACCAGCGCGCTGCGGAGGCGCTCGAGTCGGCGCGCCGCAAGGCGGAGGGACTCTGCCGCGCGTCGATCTCCGCCGACTCCGAGGAGGTTCGCCGCGCGCATGAGCACGTCGACGAGGCGCGCCGGCACCTCGCGAATATCGAGGTTCTCCTCGCCGAGCAGTTCGATCGCTTCTGCGACGCGGGCCGCTGACCGCTCACGACCGACCGGCGTGACGGACCTCCTCCGTCGGTCGCGAACCGAGCCAGTGCAAAAACCAGCTCGCCGCGCGACGCGCGACCTGCTCGAGGGCACCTGGCTCCTCGAAGAGGTGCGACGCGCCCGGGATGACGTCGAGCTGGCTCTCGACGTGGAGTAACTTGCGGGCCTCGCGGTTCAAATCCAGAACGAGGTGATCTTCGCCCCCGACGATGAAGAGCGTCGGGGCGCGCACGAGCACGAGCGCTCGCGGACCGGCCAGGTCCGGGCGTCCGCCGCGCGATACGATCGCGGCCACGTCGTCAGGACGCGTCGCCGCGGCGATCAGCGCGGCGGCCGCGCCGGTGCTCGCGCCGAAGTACCCGATGGGCAGCGCTCCGACGCGGGCGTCGTCGCGCGCCCAGGCGACCGCCGCCAGGACGCGTCCGGCGAGGAGCTCGACGTCGAAGCGCAGCCGTCCGGTGCGCAGGTCCTCCTTCCCTTCGGCTTCGGAGAGCAGGTCCACGAGGAGCGTCGCCAGGCGCCCGCTCGACCTCAGCGACTGGGCCACGTACCGATTGCGCGGGCTGTGCCGGCTGCTGCCGCTGCCGTGCGCGAAGATGACCAGCCCTATCGGCGCTTCGGGAATCGCGAGCTCACCCTCGAGCCGCGCCTCCAGGGCGGGGATGGATGCGAGCCGAATCTCGTCGTGTTCAGGCATGACGTTCCCCCTTCTCGCGGGAGCCCGCGGGGTGCTCCGGGAGGCGTTCCATGGCTGCCCGCGCAAGCAGCTCGCGTACCTCGTCGTCGGTCGTCGGCGCGAAGTCGTCGTACCAGAGACCCACCGCGAGGAACGGCTCCGGGCTCGTGAGGCAGATCACGTCGTCGGCCTCTTCTCGAAGGTCGTCGCAGGCCTCGGCCGCGCCGGCAGGCACCGCGACGATCACTCGCCGCGCCGCTGCGCGCCGCACGGCAGCGACGGCCGCGCGCATGCTGGCGCCGGTCGCGAGGCCGTCATCGACGACGACGACGCTGCGACCTGCGAGCGGGTGGGGGGCGAGGCCGCGGCGGTAGGCCCGCTCGCGGCGCTCGATCTCTGCGGCTTCCAGGCGGGTGAGCTCTTCAATCACGCGCTCCGGGATCCCCAGCGTCCCGACGACGTTCTCGTTGATGACGCGCGTGCCGCCGGCGGCGACGGCGCCCATCGCCAGCTCGGCGTGACCGGGTACCCCCAGCTTGCGGACGACCAGGACGTCCAGCGGGGCGCCCAGGCGGTGCGCGACCTCATAAGCGACCGGTACGCCGCCCCGCGCGAGGCCGAGCACGAGCGGATCGCCGCCCGCGAGGGGCGCGCTGCTCCGGAGATGGGCCCCGAGCTTTCGACCCGCGTCGAGGCGATCCTGGAAACGAACCATCGCGAGCATTCCTCGTGGACGCGGCGGACCGCCGCTTCGTTCGCCGTCCGGCCTGCATCGCCAATGCCTACGCACTCAGGCGCTGGAGCTCCGGGTGTTCAGGCGCTGGCGGCTCCGGGCGTGGACGGGCAGAACCACGGACGGCCCAGCCGAGGGGCCTGGGAGAAACTCGGCCTCTAATCCGCGCCGCCGTCCACGGCGACGCACGTGCCTGGGATGTCCGGAACTCGGCCGCGCCGGCTGCAGGCGTACCCGTCGGGACAGTGGTGTTGATTCCGGATGAAGCCTCCGCAGGCGATGCTGCTGGCGACGATCATCGTGCAGTGGAAAGTCCCGTTGTCGCATTCGGGGACCCGGTCTCCGACGACGGCAATCGTCGGGCACATCGGCTGGAGCTCTGTGCACGTGGTGGTCGCTTGATAGGCGTCGACCCGGCTTCGGTTGACGGCGACCCACGCCCCCGGGCCGCAGCAGCCGACCTCCGGTACGGCGATGCAGTCGGAGTCCGTCGTGCAGGACGTGAAGTCGAGAGAGCCGTCGGCCCCGTCCAGCGCCGCGGTCGTCGCGTCGGTCCCCGTGCCCGGCGTCGTGTCGCTCCCGTTGCCCGGGGTCGCGTCGAGCGTCGGGGTGCCACCGTCATCGCCCGAGCAGGTCGCGGCGCCCACGCTGCACGAGGCGTCGTCGACTGCGACCGACGGCCTCTGCGCTACGCGCGACTGCGAGTCGTTCGGCGGCGGAGAGCAGCCGAAGAGGAGGCCGATCAGTCCGCTGGCGATGGCTGCGGCGCTTCCCCATCGAACGGCTGACGGCACGTCTCCGGCTCTGCCGGAGCGTGGTCGAAACTCGCTGGTCATGGCGCCGCTTCCGTTGCACGCCGAGTTCCCGGCCGGCTCAAGAACGGGATGGCGCGTCGCCCGGTGCCAGGGCCCGCCAGCCTCGCGCGGACCTCGCGTGGCGACGCGCGTCCGAGTCACGGCCGGCGGGCGGTAGGCGCGGCGACGTTGATCACGCTGGTCTGCTCGGAGACGGACCCGCGGATGACAGGAGCACCGAGGAACGCCTCTTCGGCCCACAGAGGATCGAACCAGCTCGGGCCCCACCATCCCATGTCCCAGGCGTAGTAGTCGGAAGCGCCTGGCGCCTCGACGCGCACGTCGCGGAACGCGGCTCGATCGGCGACGGCGCCTTCGCCGGTCGTCAAGCGCCAGAGGAAGTCGAACTGCGCGACCCTCGTCACTCGCTGCATCGACGAGGGCAGCGGATAATAGAGATCGATGAGCGCGCTCGTCCCGGGATCGATCGTTACGACCGGCGGCTGGCCGATACTCGACGACGTGTACGCGGAACGGCTCTGCCCATAGCCGTCCATCCTTCCCATCTGCTGACGCGTGTCGACCTGCCACGGCGCACTGTCGTCGACGTTGTCGGCGACGAGTCGGACGTGCATCGCGCGCGCGTGAGGGTCGCCTTGATCGCGCGGCGCGAGCGTGGCGATACCGAGCGCCGCGATACGGACTTCGCCGTGCGGCGCGCGCGAAGGAACACGGTACGATGCCCCTTTTTGCCCTGAGATCCGCCCCGCGGGGCTTCCTTCGGGCCGGTTGAAGGAACGGCCGCTTGAGCACGCGGCCGTCGTTGACAGAGCCACGAGAGCGAGCCCGAGGCGCGAAGAACGGAGCGTGTGCATGGCCGGGCCCCGGGTGCACCGCGCATACCGTGTGAGCTCGACCCACTGCGCCTGGAGCGCTACGTGAGCGGTGGCCCTGGCGTAGCCGCTCGTCGCCGAACGATTGCTCTCGCCGGCGCGCCCGGTACCATCGGCGGATGTCGCGTACCTTCGCCATTGGCGACATTCACGGGGACCTGGAGGGGCTCAAGCGGGTCTTCGACCGCTTGCCGTCGCTCTCTCGGGAGGACACCGTCCTATTCGTCGGAGACTACGTCGACCGGGGGCCGTGTTCGGCCCAGGTCGTGGAGTTCGTCCGCAACTTGCCGAGCGCCGGACCGGCGCGAGTCGTCGCGCTGCGCGGAAATCACGAAGACGCCTGGCTGCGCGTCAGAGCGGGCGGCTGGCCGGAGTTCGTGCTTCCACCCGGCAACGGGTGCCTGGCCGCGATGCGCTCGTACGTGGGCGGGTCGCCGCCGTCGCCGGAGGAGGAGCCAACGCCGGCCGAGCGGAGCGTGCTTCTGAGCGGTTCCTTCTTTCCCGAGGAGGTCATCGCGTGGATGCAATCGCTCCCGTACTGGTACGAGGACGACCACGCCATCTACGTGCACGCGGGCCTTCCGCGGCGCGGCGACGAGTTTCTTCATCCTTCGAAGGTGAAGGTGCCTGCGGCGCTGATGTGGCTGCGCGACGAGGACTTCTTCCGCAACTACCGTGGAAAGCTCGTCGTGTTCGGACACACGGCGACGGCGTATTTGCCCCCGGAGCTGAGCACGTATACGCCGGAGGACCCCCTGGATGTCTGGGCCGGGCCGTGTTGCGTCGGCCTCGACACGGGGGCCGGCAAGGGTGGATTTCTCACCGCCGTCGAACTGCCCGCGATGCGCGTTTACGAATCGCGGTGAGGCGGCTCAGGCGCCCTCGCCCGGTCCGACGCCGCCGAAGGTGAGGGGGCCGTCCGCGCCCCACGCGAGAAAGCGCGCGATCGGCCCCGACGGGTCCGGGTGGATCACGAGGTGGGTCCTCGCGGCGCGGAACGCGGAATCGCCGCTCTCGGCGTCGGGCTCCGCCTCGTGCCACGAGCCGACGTTGACGTAGGTGGCCGCTCCCTCGGCGACGGCCACCATGGCGGGCGTGTGCGTATGGCCCATGACGACGAAGGCCGCGGGGAAGAGGCGCGCGAGGTGACCGGCGCGCTCGACGAGCGTCTCGTCGTTGTCGAGCTTCTCGCCGAACCATTCGCGCCGCCGCATCGTGAGTTGTCGATGGGTGAGCAGCCACGCGAGGCCGATCGCCGCCATCGCGGCCAGGCACCACGTGCGCGTGCCGCCCACGACGGCGAGCGCGCCGATTGCGAGTCCAGCCGCGAGGGCGACCGCGAGTCGGTCGAGCAGGACGCTGGCGAGGATCTTCGGGATCGACCGCGTGACCGGCGGCACCTGTAGCGCCGCCAACGCGCGCAGACGCTCGATGCCGATGCGAGTCTTCTCTGCCAGCGCGGCCATTCGCCGCTCGTGCTCGTCGCGAAGGCCGCGGGCCGCCTCGGTGAGGTAGGCGCGCCGGAGCCGGAACAGCTCGAAGACGGCGCCGAGGAAGCGCGCAAACAGGCGCACCAGCCCGCCCAGGCCCATGCGCACGCCGAGCATCACGTAATCGGTGAGACCCATCCGGTGGTGCCCGTACTCGGGGACTCCTCGTGTCGGCCGGACGACCCAGCGCAGCAGGACATCCGAGAAGCTGCGCGCGATCCGCCGCGGGTCGGCCGGCGAGAGGGGCGCCATCACGTGCTCGGTCGAGCAGAGCGTGTCGTACTGGTGCCCGTGCTCCACGTAGGCGACCCCGCCGACGTAGTAGAACCAGGGCGCGAACTCGATGCGCGACGCGAAGTCCGCGGCGAACTGAGCGTCGCCGTCGCAGGCGCGCAGCGCGGTCTCGACCAGCAGGGCGCGGAACTCCTCCTTGACTCCGTCCCAGTGGAACTCGACGTCGTGATTGCCGTGCACGATCGTGAGGGCGTGGCCCTCGGCGAGAAAGCGCGCGAGGGCGTCGAAGACGATGCGGTGACGAGCCGCGACTGCGCGCAGCTTGATGCGTCCGTGGTCGACGCTGTTTCCCAGGCCGTGCTCGCGCTCCTCCTCGCTGGTCTCCGTATCGAGGTGCTCGGCGGGGGGAAGGATCGTCATCCCGATGAAGTCGATGAAGTCGCCTGCGATCACGAGGCGCCACCTGCGACCGGCCGGCGGAGTCATCCGATAGTGAGCGAGCAGGTTGGCGAGATCCGTGTCGACGCGCTGCGACCGCCTCGCGCCGTCGGGCGTCAGATCGTTGAGGTCGTTCCCCAGGTGAACGTCCGACAGAATAAGGAGACTCTCGTCGAAGTGTGGAGCTTGCACGGCCAACTTAACTCTGCGATGGCGGCTCCGCTCCAGCAAGCCGTGAGCTCTCCTCAGGTCGTCATTTTCCCGTCAGGGCGCTGGGTGGCCCTCCTGGCTCTCCTCGGTCCACGCGTCGGCACGCGCCGCGGTGCGCCACGCCGGGCACGCAGCGCGCCGATGCGTCACGGGCAGTGGAAGTCGCCGGACTGGAAAACCGGGAAGGGTGCCGCTTGCGAGCGGAAGACGCAAAAGCTTCGGGTGGGGTCGAGGTTCGTGTCCAGCGGCGAGGTCACGTGCCCGCTCAGGGCGGCGCAAAGTTCGCCCGTGGAGACGTGGACGTGGAGCGTCGAGTCGGCAAAGACGATCTGCGCTCCGAGAGGATCCGCGCTGGCCGGGATTGTGGTCGCTCCGACGCGAACGTCGCATGTGCCGTCGGGCGCGACGGCTGAGCCGTTCGCCGTGACGGTGCTTCCCATGGGTGCCGAGTCGTCGATCGTCTGGGCGTTCTTCACGAGCGGCGTCTGGCTGAAGTCGAGCGTCCCGCCGCCGCCGGTCGTTGCCGGCATGAAGCGAGCGTCTGCCCGAAAGAGGAGGGCTTGCGCCGGATTCGGGTCCAGCGAGGATAGGCACGCCATGAGATACGTCCCGCCGAACCCCGCGTCGGGAAGGCTCGAGTCGCTCGAGCCTCCCTCGACGACGGGGACGAAACTTCGCGCGTCGGCGGTGCGAGCCAGCCAGTCGTCGAAATCGTGTTCCGGGTCCACGCATCCGGACGCGACGAGGCCGAGGACTGCGCCGGCACCGAGGGACGTTGCGGCCGCTGCGGCGTCGCGCCGCAACGTGGACCCCTTCGTCCTCGACATGCTTTCATGGATAACACTCTTCCGTCCGAACATGGTCTCTTCCAGCCGATGGAATCGCTCTCTCGCGATCGCATTCGCACGGTCGCGGCGGGTGGTCGCCGCGCTGTGCGCGCTGGGGGCCATGTGTGCAACGGAGAGGCCTGCGCGCGCCACGGGATTTCTGACCGCGGAGTTCGGAAGCGACCGGGGACAGCCCGCGATCGCGACACCCTACTCGGTGTACTTCAACCCCGGGGCGCTGGCGGGGATCCGCGAGAGCGAGGTCGTCCTGGACATCGCCGTGGCTGCGCGGTCGATGGAGTACGACCGGTCCTCCTCCGCCCTGTCGCCGAGCAATCCCAACGACCCGGCCCTCGCGGGGAACGCGACCTACAGGGCCGCGAACACCGGCGCCGCGACGCTCTTCAACGTCCTCGCCGGGCCTTACGTCGGCTTCGTCACCGACTTTGGCCACTCGGCGCTGCGCCTCGGGCTCGCCTCGTACGTCCCGTTCGGCGGCCAGGTCCAATGGGACAAGAACTCGGCGTTCGGGGGAAGCACGACGGCGCCGGGCGCCTACGATGGGCCGCAGCGCTGGGCGAGCATCGGCGCCACCACGGCGTCCCTCTACCAGACACTCGCACTTGCGTACCGCTTCGAGCGAGCACGCCTCGGGATCGGAGTGAGCGCCAGCCTGGTGCGCACGAGCGTCACGGATGTGCGTGCGCGCAACCTCGACGGTTCCGATGACGTCTTCGGTCCCGGCGGGGTGACGAAGGAGGGGCGGTCGGAGCTGGACGCCTCCGGGTTTCAGTTCGGCGCGGCTGCGGGAGCCTACTGGGAGGCGACGAGCGACGGTGCGTTGCGGCTCGGGGTGTCGTACACGAGCCAGCCGGGCTTCGGCGCGATGCGTCTGAACGGTTGGTTCCGGTTGCAGCCCGGCACCCAGGAGGCGTCGAACCCGCTCTCGTCGGCGGATTTCGTCCAGGCGTACCCCGATATCGTGCGTGCCGGGGCCGCGTGGCGAGTCTCGCCGGCTGCCGAGCTTCGGCTGGACGGGTCACTCCAGCGATGGAGCCGGTTCAAGAACCAATGCGTAGTGGTCCCGGGGGCCATGTGCGACGTGGACGCGAGCGGCGCCAGCGCGAGCGGCAACGTTTTCCTCAACATCCCGCGCGACTGGCGCGATGCCGTCAAGGTTCGCCTCGGCGGCGCGTACTGGACCCAGCCCGAGAGCGAGATTTTCGGCAGCGTCGCGTACGAGTCTTCACCGGTCGGTCCCGGTCACATCGACGCCCTGACCTTCGACTCCACACGCCTCTACGGCACGCTCGGCGTTCGCCATAAGTTCGGT
Source organism: uncultured Myxococcales bacterium (assembly GCA_937998045.1). Taxonomy (GTDB): domain Bacteria; phylum Myxococcota_A; class Polyangia; order Polyangiales; family Polyangiaceae; genus Palsa-1150. Next base: position 3,053 of record CALKVG010000041.1, on the reverse strand, counting down.
CGCTCTGTCGCGGCGCAGTTCAGCTACACCTACGTGTACTTCGTGCCGGTGACGGCGAACGACAGCTCGCTGCCGAACTATGCGGCGCCCTCGACCTGGCCGTCGGGGAACGGGCGTTACACCTCGGAGCTCTTTCTCTTCGACGCGGCGCTCAGCTACTCGTTCTAGGTTTGCGGCGGTTCACGGTCCCTTCGCGACGCGGTCGAGCGCGCGACGGGCTTCGATCGCGAACGCGTAGCACTCGAAGGCTTCTCGCAGCGAGGGCCCACGCTTGGCGCGGACGCCGCGGGCCACCGCGCGGAACGCGAGGTAGCGCACCCCGTCGAGGCCGAGGAGAGAGACGACGAGCGCCGGGTCGCGCGCGTGAGGTTGGCCCCCGAGGAGCACGGAGCCCGTCGCGAGGACGCGGGAGAGCAGATCCTCGCACGCAGCGATCGCGCCCGACGCGTCGCGCATCGCCAGCAAATGTTCGGCTCGCTGCACGGACTCGCGATCGCCGGGCGGCCATAGCTCCCCCAGCGAGAAAACCGCCGCGCTCGGCGGTGCCGGAGTCGTCGGGTGCGATCCCTGTTCGGGATCTGGAGGCGGACCGGGGGCGGGGGACGGCCGCGGCGAAGGACGAAGGACGCCTCCCGCCGGTGGCGAGGGGGCCGGCGCCGAGGACGGAGAAGGCGTCGCGCCTCCGCGGCGCTGGCTGGACGCGGGTCGTGCCGGCTGCGAATCGGCGAGATCGCGGATGGCGCCGGCGAGACCGACCTCCTCGGCGTCGAGGAAGAGCGGGATGCCGGGCGGCTTGGCGGCAGGAGCGGGGAGGTCGGCGCGGTACGCTTCGATGACCAGGCGCGTGACTCGCTCGAGCACGTCGAACACTCCCTCACCGCGGGTCGCCACGGTGGCGAGGGATGGGGCGCCGAAGAGATTGAACCTTCGGTCGAGCTCGTCCAAGGGGACCACGTTGGGCAGGTCGCGCTTGTTCCACTGGAACACGTGGGGGATCGCGCTGAGCTTTCGCCCTTGCTCGGCGAGGTTTGCGTTGAGGTCGTCGAGCGACTCGAGGTTCGAGTCCATGCGCTCCCCTTGGGTGTCCGCGACGAAGACGATGCCGTCCGCGCCGCTGAGGACCAGCTTGCGCGTCGCCGCGTAGTACACCTGGCCGGGCACCGTGTAGAGCTGCAGCTTCACCGTTACGTCGCCGAGCTGCAGCAGCTTGACGGGCAGGTAGTCGAAGTAGAGCGTTCGGTCGGTGTCCGTCGCGAGCGAGACCATGTTCCCGCGGTTCTCGGGTTTGGTCGACGAGTGCACGTACTGCAGGGTCGTCGTCTTTCCGCCGAGGCCTGGGCCGTAGAAGACGATTTTGAAGAGAAGCTCGCGTTTGAGGCGGTTGATCGACGCCATGACCTTCAGGGCTCGCAGGGATCGCTAGGGTTGTTCGACGGACCGGAGAACGTCGGCGGCGCGACGGAGCGCGTCGCGATCGCTGTCCGACAAGGTAAGGCCCTCGTGCACGAGCGCGCGATCGATGGCCGCCGCGATGGCTGCGACGTTGGCCGGCCACGACGCCCGCACACTGGCCGCGAACTGCGCGCGGGCGATGTCGAACGCCGTCTGGTGCTGGCCGCTGTTCGTGAGGCGGTCGAGCGTTCTCTGAACGGTCGCGAGGGCGGACTCGATCTCCTTCGGATCGCGACCCATGACCGGAAGCATAACGCGGTGGTATCGTGCAACGCGACAATCGCCATGACTTCAGGCAACGGCGACGACCTCCCCGGCGGAGCCGAGGGACGAAAGGGGCGTTTTCACGTCCCTCATCGCGACGGAGCCCGGGTCGAGGTCGGGGAGCCGATCCGCGTGGGAGGCGATCGTCCCTGGATGTGCGCCGTGAAGCTCGTCGGGCGCAGGCGCGACGAGCCGGCGGACGGGCCGGAGGCGACCCAGACTTTGCTCGTAGGCACGGGTCGCGGGCAGTCGCCGGACGATGCGCGCCGAAGGGCGCTGGCTCAGCTCACGCTCGTGTATGGGAGTCCGGTCGAGCCTCCGCCCGCTCCCGTCATTTCGCAGAAATTGAGCGAGCCTCCCGCGCCTCTGCCGTCCGCTGCCGCGGCTGCGGCCCAGCCGTCCAAGACAGGCGTCTTCACGCGGTTTTTCGGCGCGGTGGCTCGGCTGTTCGGCGGCTGAGCCTCGTTCGCGCCGGCGGACCCCTCCTGAACGCCCGCCGTTTCTCGTCTTACATTGGCCGCGATGAGAGTGGCCGCAATCCTTTCCCAGGTGGGCGGGCGATGGCTCGCGCAGTGCGAGGAGGTCGATCGGGCCGGCGAAGGACGTTCGCCCGACGAGGCCCTCGCCAGCCTTCGCGAGGCGTTGGAGGAGTATTTCGGGCACGCCGAGGCCGTGGCGCCCCCAGCGCAAACGCCGCAGGAGGCGATCGAGATCATCGTCGTCGACGCGCCGAGTCCGGTCAGGAGCTGAAGATCCGCTTGATCTCCTCGGCCATCTCGGGCTCGGTCTTGTTCTTCGCGAACGCAAGCTCCTTCAAGAGAAGGCTGCGCGCCTGGTCGAGCAGCCTTCGCTCACCGAACGACAGATCCTTGTCGAACTTCAGCCGGTTCATGTCGCGAAGAACCTTCGCGATCTCGATCGCCGAGCCGCTCTTGATCATCTCGGTGTAGACGCGGAAGCGGCGGCTCCAGGGCTGTACGTCGACCGCGACCTCGCGCGCACGCATCGTCGACAGGATGTTGTTCGCTTCCTTGTCGCTCATGATGCTGCGGAGCCCGACCTGTGTGGCGGCGCTCGTCGGCACCATGACTTTCATCCCGTTGTCCAGGATGCGCAGGATGTAGAACGTGGCGCGCGTACCGCCGATTTCGCGCTGCTCGATGGCGGTGACTTCCCCCACGCCATGGGCCGGATGAACCGCCTTGTCCCCGACCTTGAAATCGGGGGCGGGCACGAGCGGGAGGGGCGGAATGGCGCCCGGTGGTCCGCTGGGGCCGCGCGGCGGAAAGGGCCGCGCCGAAGGGCGCGGCGGGGCCACGGGCGGCTGAGACGGCGAT
>CALKVG010000040.1 GCA_937998045.1 uncultured Myxococcales bacterium | reverse complement strand
GCCCCGCCGCCGCGAGCAGGTCGAGCCTCGCCTGGCGAGCGCCGTCCTCGGCGACGGCGGCGGCCGTCTCGGCGTCGCGCGCGGTGCGTTCCGCGTCGATGACCTCGATGTTCGTCGACGCGCCCGCGCGGTAGGCGATCTCCGCGAGCGCCAGCGAGTCCCCCGCGAGCTTCGCCGCCTGCTGCGCGGCGGCGAGCGCGGCGTCCGCGCGCCGCACCTCCTCGAAAGCGGTGCGCACGTCGGAGCGCGCCTGGCGGAGCGTTCCGTCGAGGTTCGCCTGCGACTCTTCGCGCAGCGCGCCTCGCTCCTTTTCCTGCCCGTACCGCAGCCCGCCGTCGTAAAGCGGGACCGTCAAGAGGATCTGCGCCTGCCATCCGGTTGTGGGGGCCGTTAGCGTGCTCGGAGTGTTGTAGAACGGCTCGAACGTGCCGCTGACGTACGGCGAGTAGTCGGTCCAGTCGTCGCGGACGGTGTGCTGGGCCGCGGTGAGGCGCGTCCCCGCAGCGACGACGTCGGTTCGCTGCTCCGCGCCTTTCATCGCCTGCTGAACGTCGGTCGGCGCCTGCAGGTTCGGCTCCTGCGCGTCGAGCGGGCCGCCGACGCCGACGAGGACGCCGAGCGCCTCGCGATCGCGCGCGAGGTCGGAGTACTGCCGCTGCACGTTCGCCTCGTCGCTCTGCAGCTGCTGCTCGGCGCGGACCTCGTCGATCCGGTTGCCGACGCCGCCGGCGTAGCGCTGGTGCGCGTACTGGTAGTGCGCGCGGTCGGTGTCGCGCGCGCGCTCGGCCGCGTCGATCACGCGCTTTTGCGCGACCACCGTGAGGTACGCTCGCGCCACGGCGATCGCAACGGTTCGCCGAACGTCCTGCGCCGACGTGCGGGCGACGTCGATGCCGTCGCCCGCGTGCGACCACAGCGCCCACGCGCGCGGCGAGACGAGCGGCACGCTCAGCAGCAGGTTCGCGTTGAACTGGCTGGCGTACGCGAAGGCAGAGCCGCCGCTCGTCCGGTCTGCATCGAGCCGCGTGTACGCCGCGTTCCCCGTGAGGGTGGGTAGCGCCCCCGCGCGGGTTTGATCGCGGAGCGCCTCAGCCCGCCGGATCTCGTCCTGCGCGACGATGGCGGTCGGGTTGCGCGCGAGAGCTTGCCCGACGGCGCTCGCGAGGTCGATCGCGGGCGCCGGCGCGTTCTCCCGCTGGGCGAGGACCGGAAGGGGAACCGCGAGGATCACGACGACGAGCAGATGCCGGCTAGCGCGCATGGTGTCGCTCTATACCAGCCCATTTCGCTATATAGTCCGGCGCATGGCTGCGGAGCCCCCGAAGCAACGGTTGTTTCGCCTCCTTCGGCGCGCGGCCAAGAGCGCGCGCGCCGGCGAGCGCACGACGGCCGACGAGAGCGCCCTGTGGAGCGCGCACGAGCGGGCGCTCCTGCGGGCGCGCGACGCGGGTGCGGCGGCGCAGCGCATCGCGTCGAGCGCAGCGCGCCAGCGCGCGTCGATCGACGGCGTGGCGGACCGGGCGCGTGCGCTGTCTTCGCGCGCGGCCGAGGTGCAGTCGTCGTTCGCCCGCGTCGTCGACACGTTCGAGCGGCTGTCGCTCGTCGCGCTGAACGCCGGGCTCGAGGGCGCGCGCCTGGGAGAGGCCGAGGGACGCCAGCTCGGGCTCGTGAGCGACGAGGTGCGGGGGCACTCCTCGCGAGGCGGCGATCAGGCGCGCGAGCTGGCGACCGCGCTGGCGCAGGTGGCGACCGAGCTCGCGCAGCTGGAGTCGAACGTCGCGCAGGCGCAGGCCGTCGTCGCCGAAGTGACGCAGGACTCCGCGCGCGCGGCCGGCGCCGCCAGCGACGCAGAGTCCGCGCTGCTCGACATGGGCGAGCGCGTGAAGAAGGCGACTGGGAGCGACCCCGAGGCCGTGCGCGCGATCGCCGAGGCGAGCGAACGCGCGCGCGCGCTCGTGGCATCGCTCACGGCGCTCAGCGGGAAGGTGCCGCGCGGGTTGCTCATCGGCACGCTGGGTCCCGTCCTCGCGCCGCTCGCGAAGGTGCTCGCAGACGAGGACTCCGAGGAGAGCGAGAGGAACGACTGACGTGGCGGCGAGCGACCCAGAGCTCCTGCGGCTGCTGTTGCTCGAGCTGCAGCGGCACCTGGTGGCGCTCGAGGCGCCTTCGCGCGACGAGGTCGCCGTGCAGCGCGCGATGCACGCGATGAAGGGGAGCGCGGGCCTCGCGGGTGAGCGCGAGCTCTCCGCGGTGCTCGAGCGTCTGCAGCGCCGCGCGAAGGAGGGCGACGAGAAGGCGTACGGCGAGGCGGCGGCCCTGGTGCGCACGGCGGTCGAGCGCCTGTCGGTGGGCGAGTCGGCGGTCGTCGCCCGCTGGCCGGTGCCGCCGGACGACCTCGAGGCGCGGCCGCTCGACCCGCTGGTGCGCGCGCAGTACGCCGCCGAGGTCACCGATCGCCTCGCGCGGATCGACGACGCACTCGCGACCGTCGACGACCCTGTCGAGGCGGCGCGGGCCGCGTACCGCCACGTGCACACGATGAAGGGCGCCGCCAGCGCCGTCGGCGACGAGCCGATGACGTGGTTCTGCCACGGGCTCGAGGAGAAGCTGCAGGGCGCCGACTCGCGCGAGGCGGCTCGGCTCGCGCTGCAAGAGGTCGGGCGCTGGCGGGTCGTCCTAGGCGGTCTGCTCGACGAGCCGGAGACGGCGCTCGCCACGCTGCGGGCGCGCCGCCGGGCGTCGCACGGCCCGCGGCAGACGCGCTCGAGCCTGCCGCCGCGCGGTCTCGACTCCGAGCCGCCGCGGTCATCGGCGTTCGACGAGGTGACCGCGACGATCCGCGTCGCCTCCGTCGACGTCGATCGCTTGCTGCAGCGGTTCGACGCGATAGACCTGGTGCGCGAGGGGCTCGCCTCGCGCGCCGAGTGCACGCGCGACGCCGCCGCGGAACTGCGCGAGCTGCGCGCGTCGCTCGTCGAGGCCCTACGACTCATCGGGCCGCCGCGGCCGTGGGGGGCCCCCGCGGCCGCGCTCCAGAAGATCGACCATGCGGCCAAGCGCCTTGGGGCCTTCGGCGACGAGCTGGACGCCTCGGCCGCGCACCTACTCGGCACGGAGCACGCGCTGCGCGACGACGTGGCCGACGCCAAGAAACAGCTCTCGACGATGCGTCAGACGACCGTCGGCCGCATCTTCGCGCGCCTGACCACGGCCATCGAGTCGGAGGCGCGCCGCAGCGGGCGCGCGGTCATCGTGCGCACGCGCGGCACCGACGAGACGATCGACCGGCGCGTCGCCGAGCAGCTGGTGGAGCCGTGCCTGCAGCTCGTTCGCAACGCCGTCGCCCACGGCATCGAGCCGCGCGACGTGCGCGCGGCGCTCGGCAAGCCCCACGCGGGAACGATCGCGCTTGGCGCCCGCAAGCTGGGCAATCGCCTGAGTCTCACCATCGAGGACGACGGCGCGGGTGTGGACGTTGCCGACGTGCGCCAGCGCGCGATCGTCGCGGGACTCGTCACGACGGCCATCGCCGACGCGACGGACGACGACACGCTGCTCTCGCTCCTCTTCGTGCCGGGCTTCTCGACGCGCGAGTCGACCGACCTGCTCGCGGGGCGCGGCATCGGCCTCGACATCGCGCGCAGCGTCGTCCAGCGGATGGGCGGCGCCATTCGCCTCTCGTCCCGCGCGGGGCACGGCTTCAGCGCGCGCATCGACGTTCCCATCGAGAGCGGCCTGGTCACGGTGCTCTGGGTCACCGCGGGCACCGAGGAGTTCGCCCTGCCGGCGGCGAACGCGCGCCGCGTGCGCCGGAACGACGGGGCCGACGCCGGGCGCGTGCCACACCTCCTCTCGTGCCTCGACGCTCGGCCGCCCTCTCGCGCCGGATACGCGGTCGAGCTCGAGCTGCAGGGCGACGCCGCGCCCGAGCAGCCGGTCGCGCTCGGCGTCGACGCCGTCGGCGGAACGGAAGAGCTCCTCGTGCGCCCGCTCGGGCCGCTCGCCGCCGGGCTCGGTCCGTTCGCCGGCGCCATCGCGCGCGGCGACGGCTCGCTGCGCCTCGCCATCGATGCATGGGCGATTGCGCCTCGGGCGCGGGCGATTGCCGCGGCGGCAAACCCGGGGCCCGGCAGCGGCCACCCGGCATCTTCGCCGCGCCGCTGAGCCCGGAGGCCGCGCCAACCGGGCCGCGGCAATCGGCGCTCCTTGCGATAGGATCCGGCCTTGCTGCCATGATGGCGCCGTTCCAGATCGACCCGATGCGCTTGGGGGATGTGCCCACCGTCGCGTCCATCAACCTCACGACGCCCATGGACGAGGGGCACCTGCGCGAAGAGCTCGCGCGGCCGTGGGCGCGCCTGTGGGTGGCGCGCGACGAGGACGGCGTGCCCGTCGCGTTCCTCATTGCGTGGCACGTCGCCGACGAGCTCCACGTCCTCAACGTCGCGACGCGCGCGGACCAGCGCCGCCGGGGGATCGCGCGCGCCCTCCTCGACCGGGCCGTCGCGTACTCGCGGGCGCGCGCCGTCAAGCACGTGCTCCTCGAAGTCCGCCGCTCCAATCGCGCCGCGATCGCGCTCTACCGTGCCGTTGGCTTCTTCGCGATGGGCGTCCGCGCGCGGTACTACCCCGACGACGAAGACGCGGTCGAAATGGTCCTGATGCTCGATCCGGAGACGGGCTCGGTGGTCCCCCACCCGGACGAGGTGCGGCTCGATTCCTGACCCGACGGCACGTCTCCGGCTTTGCCGGAGCGTGGTCGAAACCGGGAGGCCGCACGGCGCCGCCGCGGCGCGGGTGGTACATCTAGTGGGCTCGATGAAGTACTCCCTCTGGGCCCTGGTCCTGGCCGCTAGCCTCCCTCTGTCCGACGCGGCCCGCGCGCAGCCAGCCGCGCCTCGCGCCGCTCCGTCGACGCCGCTCGGCCAGCGCGCAGGTAGCACGCCGGCACCTTCTCCGATCGCCGCCGCGACCGAGCTCCTGCGCACGACCGACTACGCCGGCGCGGAGAAGGCGCTGTCCGCGATCCAGGGCGCCGATCGCGCGGCCGCGCTCACCGGGCTCGCGCGCGCGATGCTCGAGCAGGGTCGCTTCGCCGACGCCGGCAAGTACGCCGCGCAAGCGGCGGCGCTCGGGGGAGCGCAGCGCCTCGTCGCGCTCGCCTTGCAGGCGGAGATCCTCGCAGCGCAGGGGAAGGTGGACGACGCGATCAAGGTGCTCGACTCGCAGAAGGGCGCTCAGGGCGTCGGCGGGCGTCGCGTACGGCTGCAGCTGGGATCGCTCCTCGTTCGCGCCGGACGCCGGGCGGACGCCGAGCCCGTCCTCCTCGAGTTCGCCAACGAGTACGGGAGCGACGCCATCTCGTCGACCGACGCCGAGGGCCTCGCGATGGTCGGACGCGCGATGCACTTGCTGCGGCACGCGAAGGACGCCAACCGCGCATTCAACGAGAGCGAGCGCGCCGAGCGCGGGCGCGTCGAGACGCTGCTATGGCGGGCGGAGCTCTACATCGACAAGTACGACCCCGGCCACGCCGAGGAAGTGCTCACCGAGGCGCTGAAGATCGCGCCGCACCGCGCCGACGCGATGGTGCTCCTCGCGCGAGTGAAGCTGGAGGAGGCGTTCGACTTCGAGGCCGCGGAGAAGCTCGCGAGCGACGCGCTCGCCGTCGACCCGAAGCACACGGGCGCGTTCGCCGTGCGCGCGGGCATCGCCCTGCGCGACATGAGCCTCGACGCCGCGAACGCCGCGATCGACTCGGGCCTCGCCGTCGATCCGAACGACCTCGAGCTCCTCAGCCAGCGCGCCGCCGCGAGGCTGCTCGCCGACGACCGCGCCGGATACGAGGCGGCCAGGCGGGAGGTGTTCGCGCGCAACAAGGAGTTCAGCCAGGTCTACGGGATCGTCGGCGAGTACGCCGAGTGGGAGCACCGCTACGAGGACGTCGTCGCGATGATGAAGGCGGCCGTCGCGCTCGATCCGCGCGACGAGAAGGCGTGGGCGCAGCTCGGGCTCTGGCAGACCCGCGCCGGCGACGAGCAGGAGGGCGTCAAGTCGCTCGAGGAGGCGTGGAAGCTCGATCACTTCAACGTGCGCGCGTACAACACGCTCGAGAAGCTCTACAGCCAGTGGATCCCGCGCGAGTACGAGAGCGCCACCGAGGGGATCTTCGACATCCGCTACCCGAAGGCCGAGCGGCCGATCTTCGAGCGCTACTTGCCGCGCATGCTCGGCGAGGCGTGGGGCCGGATGAAGGTGCACTACATGTTCACGCCGAGCGTGCCGGTGCACGTCGAGACCTACGCCAGCCGCGAGCACTTCAGCGTGCGCACGAGCGGGCTGCCCAACATCGGGATCCAGGGCGTGTGCTTCGGGCACGTCGTCGCGGCGATGAGCCCGAACAGCGAGCCGTTCAACTGGGGGAACGTCGTGTGGCACGAGCTCGCGCACGTCTTCGCGATCCAGCTGTCGAAGAACCATGTCCCGCGCTGGTTCACCGAGGGCCTCAGCGAGTACGAGACGATGATCCGCCGCCCGGAGTGGCAGCGCGAGCTCGACCCAGAGCTTTACCTCGCGCTCAAGAAGAACAAGCTGCCCGGCGCCGTCGATATGAACCGCGCGTTCACGCACGCCGATGGTGAGCTCGACGTGACCGTCGCGTACTACGCCGCCAGCCAGATCCTCGCGTTCACTGCCGAGCAGTTCGGGTTCGCGAGGATCACGCGCGCGCTCACGCTATGGGGGCAGGCGAAGCGCACGCCGGACGTCATCCGCGAGGCGTTCGGCGTCCCGCCCGAGGAGTACGACGCACGCTTCCGTGCGTGGGCGATGGCGCGGCTCGCGCGGTACGATCGGCAATACCTGTTCGGCGTGAAGGCGCTGCCGGTCGACGAGGCGCGCGCCGGGGTGAACGCGGCGCCACGGAGCGCACCGGCCCACGTCGTCGTCGCGCTCGCGCTCCTGCGCGGGCACAACCTGGAGGAGGCGTCGCGCGAGCTCGACGAGGCGCTGCGGATCGATCCGAACGACGAGGACGCGCACTACGTCGCCGCGAAGCTCGCGGCGACGAGCAAGGACCTCGACGGTGAGGAGAAGCACCTGCGCGCGATCCAGGCCGCAGGAGGCGACGGGTATACCGTCCAGATGGGGCTCGCGGAGCTCGCGGAGGCGCGCGGGAACGCGGCGGCGACGCGGCGCGCGCTCGAAGCGGCGTACCGCTTCGACCCGACGCAGGTGGACCCGCCGAAGGCGCTGCTGAAGCTCGCGAAGGCGGAGAAGCGCGACGCGGACACGCTCTGGGCGCTGCACGAGATCGCGAGGCTCGATCAGCACGATCGCGCGCACTGGGGTGAGCTGCTCGGTGTCCTCGTCGGCGCGAAGAAATGGGACGAGGCGCGACGCGTCGGAGAGGCGGCGCTCTACGTGGACGTCGAGAGCGCGGGGATCCATACAGACTACGCTCGCGCTCTGGCTGCGACCGGCGATCACGAGACCGCCGCGTTCGAGCTCGAGAGCGCGCTCCTCTGCGAGGCGAAGCCCGCGGACCGCGCGACGCAGCACGCGCTCCTCGCGCGCGAGCGCCAGACGCTCGGCGACACGGCCGCCGCGCGCGCGCACCGCGACGAGGCGCTCAAGCTCGATCCGCAGAACGCCGACGCACGCTCGCTCAAGTTGTAAGGCAGCTGTGAGAGGCGGCCGAGTCGGTACGGCCGATGCAGCGCAGCTTGTGCCGTGCGGTCGAGGCCGCGCGTAGGAGCAAGCTATGAGAACACACGCTGCTGTTTCCGCAGGCGCGCTCCTGTTGGGTGCGCTCGCTCTCGGGTGTGCCGACGACCACCCCGTGCCGGCGCGGCACGCGCGCACCGTGCCTGCGTCGCGGGACGCGACGGTGGGCGTGTCCCAGCCGCGCCCCGCCGTGGCGAACGTGCAGTCCGCGGCGCCTCAGGCGGTGGCGCCGCCGGCGAGCGGTCCCTCGGAGGGGCCGGCGATGGCCAACAACGTCATCGAGTCGTCATCGCCCGCGCCGCGGGGCGCCGGCACGAATGTGGCGCCGGCAGCCGGCGTCACCGAGGCGCAGGGCGACGCCCCGCCGGAGCCCGACGAGCGGACGCGCGTCGCGCAGGCCGTCGGCGCGGCGTCGATGCAGATCGACCGCCTGCAGCGCATCCAGAGCATGTCCGCCGATACGCACCGCGAGAACCTCGACGGCGCGCTCTACGATCTTCAACACAAACGCGAGAAGGTGCTCGCGGACCTGCGCGAGCTCGATCTGCAGCCCGCCGCGGAGCGCACCACGATCCGTTCGGAGCTCGACCACGACCTCGCGGATCTTCAGGCCTCGCTGCGCGCCAGCTACGAGCTCGCGCCCCCGCCCGCCCAGGGCCTCCC
>CALKVG010000039.1 GCA_937998045.1 uncultured Myxococcales bacterium | reverse complement strand
TTCCGGCGAGCCGAACCTCCGGCTCAGATCACACGGATCGGAGTGGCCGCCGACAGCTTCATGACCGGAAGCGCGTAATGTGACGAAACGGAGGGCAAGATAAAGGATTGGATCCACGATGCTCGTAAACCTCCGATTCCGGAGACCAAATCATGGATCCATGGACTACCCACGTGGTTCCATGGGCATCGCAACGGCGCGACTCGCTTGCGCAAACCGTAGATCCATCGCGCAGGGCCAACCGCGAACTCCCTATTTTCAAGGGATGTCGTTCGGAACAGCCATGGCATAGGTTCAGCGGCAGGCGCGAGGTCACATGGCCGACCACCGGTCTCGACGCGGGAGTGCTCTACGGCGTCGTGCAGAGGCGCCGACCGCGGCGGACCTGGAGGCGATCGTCGCTCGTACGGCGCGCCGCTCGGTCGTCTGGGCGCGCAAGCACTGCTACCTCGACGACTTGCCGCTCGAGGCGCGTGCTCTTGCGGCTCGCGCCAGAGGGAGAGGCGCGGCCGCCGCAACCGGCCGAAGATTGCCGCCGATGAAGGGCGGGACACGACGCATGGGCTAACCGCGAAGAGCCGGCGCGCCTACCGATCGCGCGGCCCTCCCTGCGTTGACCCGCACAGCACGCTTCCGCCGTTCGACCGCTGAGATGAGGGCAGCCGAAGCTGGGATCTCGCCGGATCGAACGCGGTGGATCCGCCGAGGAGCCGGCCAAGAGGCTATTTCATATCTGCGATGTCCAGCTGAGCGCTGCACGACGTCCCTCGGATGGACACGCTCGAGCGTTCGCGAGGATCCGGTTAGACTGCTACACAGCCGATGGCGCGCCGAGAAGAATCGCTCGCGCTCGCGCGCTACTTCGTCGCTATTCTCGGCGTCGGGGCGGTCGGCGGGGGCTTTGCAATCGCCTTTCGGGCGGCGCTGAAGGAGGCGCTGCGGCTCGCGTTCCACGAGTCGGACATCCTCGCATCGTTCCATTCGCTGCCGATTGCGTGGCGTGTGCTCGTACCCGGCATCGGAGGCCTTGTCGCCGGCCTGCTCGGAATGGTTGCCGCTCGTAGGGCCGGTGGGCATGGCGTTGCCGAGATCCTCGAGGCCGTGGCCCTCGGCCGAGGACAGCCGTCCATCCCAATGGCGCTGCTGAAGGGGTCCGGGTCCTTCGCGGCGATCATCAGCGGCGGATCGATCGGCCGAGAGGGCCCCATCGTCCAGTTCGGGTCGGGCACGGGCGCGCTGGTGGGCCACCTTCTCAGGCTCAATCCAGCGCGGATACGCGCGCTCGTCGCTGCCGGGACCGCAGCGGGTTTCGCCGCAGCATACGACGCGCCCATTGCGGCGGTCCTGTTCGTGCTCGAGATCGTCACCGGCCTTCTGGCGCTTGAGGTCCTTCTCCCGTGTCTGGCTGCGACGGCCATCTCGACGTACCTGACGCGGCTCGTGCTCGGCGAGACCCCGATGTACGGACTGCGTACGTTCCGCGTCGCCTCGGCGGGCGAACTCGCGCTCTATGCTCTTGTGGGCGGGCTTTCGGGTCTGGTGGGCCCCGCCTTCATGGCGGCGCTCGACCGGGGAGAGCTTATCGCACGTCGAGCCGCACTGCCGCGTCCCGCACGAGGTGTGCTCGGCGGCTTGCTGGTCGGCGTCATCGCGGCCCGGCTCCCGGAAGTGTGCGGCAACGGATCCGAAGCCATCGCGCTCATGCTCGACGGGCGCGTCGCCGTCGGCATGCTTGCGATCCTGCTCGTCGCGAAGCTGCTGGCGACGGTCACGTCCGTCTCTTCGGGCAGTCCCGGCGGCGTGTTCACGCCATCGCTATTTCTCGGCGCGGCTCTGGGCGGGCTCGTGGGCGCGGCCGGCCAGGCGGTCGCGCCCGCGTGGCTAACCCTCGGCCCTCTGCCGGGCGGCTACGCGCTCGTGGGAATGGCTTGCCTGGCCGCGGCGACGACGCACGCGCCGCTCATGGCGAGCGCGCTCGTCTTCGAGTTCACAGGCGACGCTTCCCTGCTGCCGCCCCTCCTGGTTGGCACCGCGATCGCGACAATGGTCGGCCGAAGCCTGCGCCCCTTCTCCATCTACACCGAGGAGCTCGAGCGCCGCGGGATCCCCTGGCGAGGCAACCTCACCGAGCGACTGGCGAGGTCCGTTCACGCGCGCGACATCCTGCAGATGGATCCACCGCAGGTCCGAGCCGATGCGCCGGTCGAGGAGGCGCTCGCTCGGCTCGAGCAGAGCCGCACGCGCGCGGTGTATGTGCTCGACGAAGACGGAGGCGTGCGGGCAATCGATCTTCACGCGGCCAAGTGCGTCTGGGCCGCGCAGGCGCGCGGCGGTCCGCCGCCTGGCTCACGAGCCGGAGACATCGCGCGGTCTGTGCCCGTCGCCTCCCCGGATGACTCGCTGCTCGAGCTGAGCGAAAAGCTCTGGGACGTGGACTGGGGTGAAATCCCGGTGGTGGCTCCGGGGCCGCCGCCGCGGTTCCTCGGGATCGTGACTCGCCGAGATCTGCTCGGGGCCTTCGATCGCGAAGTCCTCCAGCGCGATGTGCTCGTAACGCGCGTGGTATGGTTCGACAGCCAGCGCGAAGCGGCAGATTACCTGGAGCTTCCGCGAGGCCAGCGTGTAGAGCTCGTTGCCCCTCCGCGCTCGCTCGTAGGACGCGGGGTCGACCTCGGCGAACTGCACCGCCGATACGGCTTGACGGTCCTCGGTGTGCGTTCGGGCGAAGGCGCCGGGGCTCCGGCTCTGCTCGAGCCGTCGCCGGACCGGCCACTTGGCGCCGCAGATCGGTTGCTCGTGAAGGGGCCTCCGGAGGCAATCGACGTGTTCCGCGGTCGGAAAACGACGAGGTAGCGGCTGCAATCCCGAGACGCAGGTCGCTATTCATCCGTTCACGCATCCGTCCGAGTGTGGTCATGAGGCTTCTAGCTTCATGACCTGTTGCCTACCAAACAGGATGACCTTCCCGGCGTCGAGCACCGTCATGAACAAGATGACGGCGACCAGCAGTTCGCCCACGATCGCAGGTGCGACGGGGGTCATCAGGACGCCCTTGACCGCCAGCGTCGTCACAAACAGAAAGTCGACCGCGGTCGCTGCGAGCATCCAGAGACTGGGCCTCGACCTCCAGAAGTGACGTCGCTCTCTCACGAGGTAGACGTTCGCCTGCCCACCGAAGACAAGGACGATGAAAGCGAGCGTCTGGCGCGGTTCCAGCGAAAGATGGATCACGTGGCGCCCGGCAAACACCACGGCGAGCGAGAAGGCGAGCCACGCGAGCGCAAGCCCGGTGGCGCTCGTGACGAGCGAGCGCACGTTCCACCTATCCGGCGTCGGGGAGAAGGAGACGCGATCGCGCGCGATCGACATCGTGACGAAATCGTTGGTCAAGAGCAGGAGCAGGATGAGTCGTGGCGTCGTGACGAGCGTTCCGGTCGCCAGGAAGCCGATGCTCAGGAAAAGCGCGACCTCGATCGTCTTGACGATCTTGTTGAGCGTATACGTGAGCATTCGCTGATAGATGCGCCGGCCGGTTTCGACCGCCGCCACCACTCCGGCGAGGCCGGGTTGCGTGAGAACGATGCTGGCGGCGGCCTTTGCCACGTCGGCGGCACTCTCGACGGCGATGCCCACTTCGGCTTGCTTGAGGGCAGGAGCGTCGTTCACGCCGTCACCCGTCATCCCGACGATTCGCCCCGTGCGCTGAAGGGCCTGCACGAGACGGTACTTGTCCTCCGGCAGCACTCCGGCCAGCACGTCGCAGTCGAGCGGACTTCCCACCTCCTCGCGGGTGCAGACCCGTTCGCCAATGCAGAGTTGTCTACCGACCGCTCTCGCTGTTGCGGCCGTGTCTCCAGTGACCATGATGACCCTTACCCCGAGGCCCCGAAGGCGCTGAATGAGCTCCTTCGAATCCTCGCGCGCGGGATCCATGAAACCGAGTAGCCCGACGAGCTGCAGGTGGTCCTCGTCTCCAGCGGCCACGGCCAGAACGCGATGTCCGGTCGCCGCCAGCCGTTCGACGTCGCGATCGATGTCCGTGGTTTCCGAGAGCAGCGTGGTCACGACCTGCGGAGCACCCTTGACGACGCGAATGATCCCCCCGTCCTGACGCACGACGGCTTCGGCGCGTTTCGTTGCCGGATCGAATGGAACGAAGCGCAACCTCTTGACTTGCTCGCGCGGCGCCTGGGCGTCGCGAAGGATCGCCAGGTCCAAGGGATCCTGGGTGGCCTCGTCGCAGGCTATCGACGCGAGCCGGAGAAGCTCGGACGCGTCTATGGGAGGCCTGGGCTGGATCGCCGCCACCGACAGCCGGTTCTGCGTGAGCGTCCCCGTCTTATCGGAGCAGAGCACTTCCATTGCGGCCGCTTCCTCGATGGCCGACAGGCGCGTAACGAGCACACCTCGTCGAACGAGATCGAGCCCGCCGAGCGCCGACGCAAGCGTGAAGGTGGCCGGCAACGCGACCGGAACGGATGCGACCAAGAGCATCAGCACGAAGGGCACGACTTCCGCGGGCGCATCGAGCGTCCGATCGCCGCCACAACCACGATCAGCGCAAGAGCAGCATCGAGCACCACGAGGTACTTGACGATGCCGACGATGAGGGTTTCGAGATGGGCTCTCGCTCTTGGCAAGCTGAACCAGCTCGGCAGTCTTGCCGAAGTAGCTCTTGGCGCCCGTGGCCGTTACCGAGCCGGTGGCCTCGCCCCGGCGCACGACCGCGCCGGAGTAGACAGCGTCCCCCGCGGAGGCCTCGAACGGCGCCGATTCGCCTGTGAGCGACGAGTTGTCGAGAAGTACCTCGCCGTCGAGCAATCGCATATCGGCCGGAACGAGGTCCCCCATGCGGACGTGCAATGCGTCGCCGGGAACGACCTCTTCGGCCCGGAGCTGCGTCCACTGCCCGTCGCGTCGCACCCGGGCCACGACTGTCAGCCGCTCTCGAAGAAGCGCGAGCGCTCTCTGCGCCCGGTGCTCCTGGGTGAAGGCGAGCACCGCGTTCAGGATCAGAAGGACGGCGATGATGCCCGCTTCTATCCACTTGTGCAGGACCGCTTCGAGCACGAGGCTCGCTTCGAGCATCCAGGGAACCGGCCCGCTCAGCTTGCCGAGCAAAGCGAGCGCGGGATGCCGCTTCGGCTCCGGAACGCGGTTGGGTCCGCATTGGCGCAAACGCAAGGCCGCCTCGGCTGCCGTCAGCCCGAGCGCCTCGGAGACCGGGGTTGTGGTTTCAGGTGCCTGGGCCACGGACGACGAGCACCGATCGATCGGCGTGGTTGACGACCTTCGCCGCGGTTGTGCCCAGCAAGTGGTCGAGTGCCTGATCTGTCTCTTATACACATCTCCGAGCCCACGAGACAGGCAG
>CALKVG010000038.1 GCA_937998045.1 uncultured Myxococcales bacterium | reverse complement strand
CCGCTCTTTGACACGAATCGCGCGGCGAACGATTTTCTGAGCCGCGGCCCCCACGTCACGGCACCTATTCGCCACTTTCATGCCGCGAACACCGGATCGCTGGCGCTTCCTGTGTGCGCTCTCGGTGGGTGCACTGGGATGCAGCGGAGGCAACCGAAGCCTCGGATTCGCGTCCGACGGGGGGGACGGACCCTGGACGAACGCCGACGCGAGCGCGCTTGCGAACCCCGCTTCGCTGGCGATCCGCCCCAAGAGCGCGCAAGTCGTCCTCGTGGCGAGCGGCGCGGGCTTCTCGGCGACTTCGGCTTTCACGGCGCAAGCCACGTTCGCCGACGGCTCGTCGCGCGACGTATCGGCGTCCGCGCAATGGGTGAGCACGGACGCCACGATGGTGAGCGTCACCAACGGCGTGGCGACCGCGAGGGCCCCCGGCGTCTACACGATACGTGCAACCGAAGGATCCGCTTCGGACGACGCGACCCTCACCGTCACCCTGAGCGGCGCGATGTACGCGGCGGGTTTCGCCGCGGCGGACCAGCGGAAGCTCGACGCTGCACCCACCGGCGGCGCGACGACTTCAATTGCCTATCCGCTGGCGAGCGCCCTGCTACCCGCAAACCTCGCACCGGTAACGGTTCACATAGCCAAGAGCGTCCCGTCGCAGTCCCGCGCTCGGCTCTCGTTCGACGCGGCCCCGCTCCTCGCGCTCGACTACTACGCACCCTGCGAGGCGGGGCCGAACAGCCAAGCGGCCTGCTACGTTACCTTGCCCGCGGCGTTGACGTCGCTCTTCGCGCCGGCGAGCGCCGCCGCAGACATCACGCTGCGGGGCCGTGTCGCCGCGAGCGACGGGAGCGCGCTGGCGGAGACCGCGCCGATTCGCGTCGCCTGGGCGCCGGTGAACCTCACCGGGGGCCTCTATTACTGGACGACGATCCCCGCCGTCCAGAACGACGGATCGACGGGAATCTGCCGATACGATTTCGATGGGGACCACTCGATGCCCCAGACCGTCTACACCGACAAGGGGTCACCGCCGGACCACGTCAACGGGGTCACGTGCGTGGGCTGTCACGCGATTTCGCACGACGGGACGAAGATGGCGATGACGATTGGCGGCAGCGTTCCCAGCGATTGGATGCTCCTCGACGTGGCGACGAAAAATCGGATTGCCCTGCGCGATCAGGCGCCCTTTGCGACCGAAACGGTTTTCAACCCCGACGGGTCGCGGATGGTGAACATGTTGCGCGGCGATCTCACACTTCGCGCAGCGGACGCGACGCTCGCGGCAGAAGGGACGGTTCTGGCGTCGATTCCGGAGAAGAAGACGGACGCGTTCTGGAGCAACGACGGCACCCTGCTGGCCTTCGTCGGCTGGCTGCCCGGCCAAAACGGGGCGCTTCCCGCGAGCGATTCCAATGGCCTGAACGGGGACACCAAGCCGGGTGGACAGATCTGGCTCGCGCCGTCCGACGGGCTGACCGTCGCGAGCTCGGCCAAGGTGCTCGTCGGTCGCGCCGTTGGACGCACGAGCTTTTACCCGGCGATCAGCGACGACAGCCGTCTCGTGGTCTTCGATCAGTCCTCCTGTTCGGGTCCGCCGACCGCCGGTTACGGAGGCGGGCCGTGCGATGGGTACGACGACGTCTCGGCCCGCCTGTACGCCGTGACGCCGGGAGGCGGCACGCCGGTGGCGCTGGATCACGCCAACGGCCCGCCGAACAGCTCGAACTCGTGGCCGAGGTGGAGCCCCGATCACGGGACGTTTCGCGGCAAGACTCTGTACTGGATCGCGTTCTCGTCGCGGCGACCCTACGGGCTCGCCTTGGACGTTGCGGGGGATGCGACAGGAAAGCCGCAGCTGTGGTTTGCGGCGATCGCGCTCGACAGCGGCGGGCTTACCGCCGACCCCAGCTTCGCTCCCGTGTGGCTGCCCGGGCAGGACCCGGATTTGGCCGCGCCCAACGGGAACCACGTACCGCAGTGGGTGACGAAAGCGGTGCCGATCGCGCAGTAGGCGGACTTCGGGTGGGACCAAGGACAGGAGAATCGTCATGAGCTGGCATGGGCGGACGGCGTCGATCGGTCTTGCATCGCTTCTGGTGGGCGCTTGTGCGGGGGGTGAACAGCAGGCCCCGTACGCGCCGCCATCGCTCCCGGCGGACTCCGACTCGGGAGGGGGGAACAACGCATACGACTCGGGTGGTTGGCAGCAGGACGCGCCGTCTTCGCTATGGCCCGAGGCGAGCAGCGACGACGCCGGAGGCGACGACGCCGGGGGCGACGATGCACCCGGAACAGGAGACGACGTTTCGAATCCTGGCGACGATGCGTCCGTCTCCGAGGGGGGGCCGGCTCCCGCTACCTGTCTGGTGACCTTCACCGTCCACGGAATCGCGTGGCCTGCGGCGGACGGGGGCGACGCCGGCGGCTCCAGCGCAGACGCGGGAGCTGGAGCCGTATACGTGGTGGGGAGCGATTCGCGACTCGGCGGGACCATTCCAACGTGGACGATCACCGCAGGACTGAAGCTGACGCAGGAGAGCGCAGCCCCCGACACCTGGACGGGAAGCATCGATCTTACGGATCAGGAGCTCATCATCTTCAAGTTCGTCGAGGTCAGTCCCGAAAATCCCATGGGTTGGGAGAGCCTGGGCGGGCCGTTCACCGATCGCCAGCTTCGGATCGACTGCTCGCTCGAAGGAGGCGCGCCGGACGCGGGATCGCAGCCGGCGGGACCGGATGGGGGCTCGCCAGCCGTCGGGGTCAGCTACGAGGGCACGTTCGGCGTGCGCCCACCAGACGCCAACGGACCTTAGCACCAGGTGTATTCGCCTGCGTGCTGGACAATGTCGCCGGCCATCGGATGCCTCGCGTCGACCGCTGCGCCGTGGATCGCGTCGCCTCCGGGCCGCGCCGCATACCCGCCTAGGATCGACGAGTCACCGCAGCCGTTGCCCGGAGTAGATGACCACGGCGGGAACCTCGGTACCGCCGCTCGGGCCGACGTCGAGGTTCGCCCGGCCGCTGCCGTCCACGGTCACGCTGTCGCCCGCACACGAAGACCCTGCGGCGTCGCGCAAGCCATGAACGATATTGCAGTACGTCCCGGCAGGGAGCCCCGTGTCGAACGCAGACCGCCAGTCGGCCGGACCGTTGTTCAAAGCGACAAAGCCGACGTTCCCGCGGGCGAATGCGAGCGTATTCGGTCCGGCCGTCTGGATGTGAGTCATTGGTTGCCCCGAGGCCGCGTTGCGGAACGCGACCATCGGATACACATCCGACCATCTGTGCACGAAGTCCCACGCGACCATGATGAGGGCATCGCCATTCGCGTCGTACGGGCTCGCGGCGGGCGCATTTTGATCCGGCGTCGCAAATGAGAAGAGAAAGCCGGACTGCAGCTGGGCGCGGCCATACGGCTGCCCGAGCATGTAGATCATCGCGAGATCGAACCGCTTGTTCGAGCCATCGTCGTATAGATTCAGGGAATCTGTGTGGGTGCGCTCGGTGTCGTGATTGTCGACGAAGACAGTGGCGTCCTCGCTGGGCGACAGCATCCATGCCCCGCCGCCCCCCCCGACCCCGACCAGCTCGGGAAGCCTGGAAATGTCGAGGCCACTATTTCCCCGGAAGGCGTCGCGCAAGGCGTACGTGAAGGGGAACTCGTTGACCGTTCCAACGACGAAGTAGTCGCGCCGGTTCACGGTTCCGTCCGGTATGACCTCCTGCGTAACGAAGACGGGTTCCCCAAGACTCGTCGTCCGCGGGAGCCGCGCGAAAACCGCCTGGAGGTCGGCTGGCCACATGTGCTTAGCCGAGTCCAGGCGAAAGCCGTCCACGCCAAGGTCGATGAGCGAACGCAGGTACGCCGCGAGGATGCTGCGGACCGAGTCTTGGTCGGTCGCGAGATCGGGAAAGCCGTCCAGCCGGCAATTGACGACGTTGCTGCGATTCGAGGCGTAGTCCGAGGCCTGAATGGTGCAGTCCGGATGGAAGTCATTCGGCCCGAACTGAGGATAGGAGAGGGTGTTCTCGTCGTAGCTGGAACCGCCCGTACCGGACCCCTGGCCCGACGCCATGTGATTTAGGACCACGTCTACATAGATGCGCACGCCCGCTGCGTGGCACGCGGCGATCAGGCCGGGTAGATCCGTGGCGTTCCCCATGTCGCTCACGAGGTTCTGGAGGTTGACCGGCTGGTACATGTCCCACCAGGTGTCGACGGCGATCGACTCCTCGGGTGGCGAGATTTGCACACCACCGAAGCCGTTGGGGCCGAGGAAGGTCGTGCATTCCTTCGCGATGTCACTCCACCTCCATTTGAATAGTTGCACGTACGTATTGGGAGGATTCAAAACCCCGTGAGGGGGGACGGAGGCATCGGACGGGGGGCGGCCGCCCTCCGGCTGTCTCCCATGCCCGCCTGCATCTGTTGCTCCGGAGGCAGCCGCGTCCCTTTGCCGGGCGCCGGCCTCCGCCCCTGGCTGCGTGCCATCGGCGGGTGCAGCTTCGCTCGAAGCGGCCGCATCTCCAGCGATGGGACTACGGTCATCTGGCGCCGAACAGGCGGCGAGAAACGTCGGACCCGTGGCGACGCACACCACGCGAGCAACGGACGATCGCATTCTGGAGCAACCCATGATAGGCGCGCATGCTGTCACCGCCTTCGGGATCGAACAAGGCAATCCTTACAAAAGGCAAGAGACCATCGTACATACTCGGATTATCACTGTCGAAGGCCGTCGACGCTTGGTCAAATTAGCCAATGGACTTTCGGTATCACCGGAGGAACGAAGGACGGTGCAACCGAGGCGGACAGCGGCGACGCGCTCGCACCGGGGCGACCAAGCGGTCATGGTGGGCAGCGCTGCGGTTCGGCGCACGCGCGGACCGAACCGCGAGCGGGCGCGAGTCGATTTGCTGAGCCATCGCCTTCCCCTTGAGGCACCTACTCACGCGACCAAGGTGCGGCGGGCGCTTCGTCCGCGACTCGGTGGGAGTCTGCTCTATGTGCGCTCTGGATCCCTGGCGACGTTTGCGTCTCCTCGCGGTGGTGGTGGCTGCAATTGCCGTGAGCTTGGTTTCGCCGACGTCGGCCGCGCTGACGCAGCCCGACGGCGCGACGATTCCGGCGCCGCTGAGCTGCTCGAGCGGCATGCCGAGCGGGCTCCTGTCGATCTTTGCCTGCCAGTGCACCCAGCCGGGCGCCTGCAACATCGGCGCCCCCTGTTCGTCGGTAGCGACGTGCGACGACGGGCAGCGCTCCACGTGCGAGAGCACGATCTGGCACGCCTTCAACGACAACACCTGCATCCCCACGAATCACAGCGGGCTCGACCCCGTGGCCGATGCCACGCTCGCCGCTCAGACGTTCCGCCCGAAGTGCGCGCTCACGTTCACGGTCGTCTCCCGAGGCAACGCGCTCTTTCAGAACGTGTTCGGCTGGTACAACGCCGTCGGCTCCGCGCCGGCTGCCGCCGATCTCCATCCCATTCTCGGCTGCACGAGCGGCGCCGGCGCCTCGGTGACGCTCGATCTGAGCAAGGAGCCGGCCTGGCGCGGCGGAGACATCGCCTTCTTCCTCATGACGCCCGAAGCCCGAGGAGCGCCCGGGCGGTGCTCGGCAGCGGGATGCTGCCCGTCGGTCCAAGCGGTACAGGCCGGCCAAGGATACGTGTACACGACCGAGCGAGCGTACGACCCTGATCAACAGAACGGCGCGCCGTTCGTGCACTTGCTCGCGTACGCGAGCCGCATGCGGCCGCAGAGCTTCTACTTCGCTTGCGAAGACACCTACGGTGGTGGCGACGACGACTTTGCCGATCTGGTCACGCGCGTGGACGGCGTCGATTGCCCCGGAGCCGGCCAGCAGTGCAGCACCGGGAAATTGGGCGTCTGCGCCTTCGGGGTCACTGCCTGCGATCGGGGGCAGGTGACGTGTCGCCAGGTGGAAGATCCCGGGCCGGAGATTTGTGACGGAGTAGACAACGATTGCGACGGCCAGATCGACGAAGGGGCGACCTGTCCCGAGGCCGGGGATGTCTGCGACAACGGGAGATGCGTACCCCACTGCGGACCGCAAGAGTTTCCCTGCTCGGGGGCTTCGGCTTGCAACTCCAGGTCGGGTCTCTGCGTCGATCCATCTTGTCTCGACGTGGCGTGCCCGGCGGGAGAGGTCTGCCGCGGAGGGCGGTGCGGCACCCCCTGCACGGATGTCGTCTGCCCCCATGGAACGACGTGCGTGGCCGACGCGTGCGTCGATCTTTGCGCGGCGGTGTCCTGCCCAGCCGGACAAGTCTGTCAGGACGGCGTCTGCCTGTCCGCCTGCGGTCAGTGCGGCGGCGTCGAGTGCGCCCCTCCGCTCGCGTGCGACGCGGCCTCCGGGCGATGCGGGGATCCGAGTTGTTCCGGGGGTTGTCCCGGCGGCACGTTCTGCCGCGAGGGGCGGTGCCTCGACGACTGCACGGGCGCGCGATGCCCCGACGGGCAGGCTTGCCTCGGCGGTGCTTGCGTGCCACCCGGGGCAGCCGTTTCCGACGGCGGTTTCGTATTCGGTGGCCCGGGGGGCGCGGACGGCGGAGCCGGTGGCCCGGAGGGCGGCGCGAACGGCGGCGCCTTCGGCGTCGGGCGGCGCGCGGCCGGCTGCTCGTGCGAGGCGGCGGGCCTCCCCTCGCTGGAGGGATACACCGCGGCGGCCTTCTGCGCGATCGCATGGGGGCGTCGCCTGCGGCGCCGGCGCAGGAGCAGCCCCTCGTCTTCCTGAAGGCCCTACGCGGTGTTGGTCCCAACCCGGAGTCCGTGTGCGTATCATCGTATTTTCGTGCGCTGCCACGATAACGACTCTCTCCGCCGCCGCGGCAGGCGACGACGGATCGCCGCCCGGAGCCTCGTCCTCGCACGACGATCGGCCCCCGCCCATCGTCAGCGCTCCCGCTGGCCCGAGCGAAGGGCACTTCGAGTTCGGCTCCTATGGTCGAGTGCGGGTCGGCAGCGACTTGCGCGGGCATACGGGAAGCGACGCGAACATCGTGGCCCACGGTGATCGCATCGACGAAGACAGCTATGCGGAACTCGAGCTTCGTCGCGAGGACACCTTCACCCCCCACGTCGCCTCCAAGGTGGTCGCGACCCTCGCCCTGTTCCCGCCCTTCTTTCATTTCTCGGGAGACCCGACCCAGGCAATCGCAGTGCGCAACCTCTATGCGCAGGGCACGCTCGACGACCTGACGCTGTGGGTCGGGTCCCGCATGTACCGGGGCGACGACATCTATCTCCTGGACTGGTGGCCGCTCGACAATCAGAACACGCTCGGCGGCGGCGCGGGCTACCGGCTTCGCTGGGCGCCGGGCGCCGAGACGGTCGTTGCGGCTCACGCCGGCCTCCAGAGGCTCTCGTCTACTTACCAGTACGAGCAGATTCCGGCTCCGCTTCCGGCCGCTCTGACCCCCCAGCAGGGGCCCACGTCCACGAACATCACGAGCCTCGATCGACCCCGAACGATCGAGACCCTCAAGGTCACCCATCTCGCGACGCGCCCGGGCCACGGCCCCGACGGTCTGAAGCTCGTTCTGTACGCGGAGACCCAAGAACTCGCCGCAGGTGTGTACACCGACACAACCGTGGCGCCACCCGGACAGACGGCCCTGCCGACCGACTGGGGCTGGCTGGCGGGCGGTGAGGTCGCGTATTTCACTGGCCGACGCAACACCTTCGTGCAGGTCTTCGTGCGGCATGCGGAGGGAATCGCGGCGTACGACCCTCTGTCAGTACCCTTGACGTTTGCGAGCGACCGAACGACACGCGGCTCGAGCGAGACACTCGCGGCCCTCGGGGCCAACTACGAGCAAGGACCCTTTGGCCTCCTCGTCGGCGCGTACTTCCGCTCGTTCCGGGACGGAAGCCCGTCCCCGACGACTTCGCAGAAGTACGACGAAGGCGTCCTGGCCTTTCGACCGCAGGTGTACCTCGGCGATCGGTGGGGGATTGCATTCGAGGGAGCCTTCGAGGCGAGGCGGTACGCGCTTCTCGATCCGCAGACGGATCAGCCGCTCACGGCCGTCGAGTGGCGGGCCGGAGTCATCCCGTACTTCTCCCCGAGCGGCCGCGGATCGTACGCGCGTCCGCAGGTCCGCCTGATTTACGCGCTGACGGCACGCAACCCGGCCGCGCGAGAACTCTATCCGACGGAAGACGCGATCAATCAGCGCGGGATCGTGCAGTTTCTCGCGCTCGGCGCGGAGTGGTGGTTCAACTCCTCGTCTTATCCGTGAAGGAGGCGACTCGTGATCGAACAGCTGCCGCGGAGATGGAGTCCCTGGGTCCTTGCCGTCGGGTGCGCGGGCATGCCCGGCGGAGGATGCCTCTCCGTCCCGGCCGACGCGACCGAGCCGTCGCTGGCGACCCACGTCGACGATTGGCGCAACGAGATCATCTACCAGGTGATTGTCGACCGATTCGCCGACGGAGACCTGAACAACGACTTCCGCGTGCACCCCGGCGACTTGGCCCTCTACCAGGGCGGTGACTGGCGAGGCATCGAGGATCACCTCGGCTATTTGCAGGCGCTCGGCATTTCGACGATGTGGATCTCGCCGATCGTCCAAAACGTGGAGACGGACGCCGATATCGATTCGTACCACGGCTACTGGCAGCAAGACCTCACGAAGCTCAACGCCCATTTCGGCGATCTCGCGTCGCTCCGCTCGCTGGTCTCGCACGCTCATCGGATCGGGATGAAGGTCGTCCTCGACATCGTGTGCAACCACATGGGCCAGGTTTTCTTTTACGACATCAATCGGAACAACCGGCCCGACGACTACGTCAACGGCAGCGGGAACACGATGGACCCCGTGGTGCAGATCAGCGAGTACGATCCGCCATGGTCGCCGGGGGGCGTCCAAGCCTACACGCAGCTCGGCCCGAGCGGCCGCGCTCCCATCCTGTTCTTCGACGATCCGAGCATCGAGCGCATCCGGCCGCAGCCGGGGATCCTCGCGACGGCGGGCGCGTATCACGGCTTCGGGCACATCGAGAACTTCGACGACGTCGCGCAGCGAACGCTGGGCGACTTCACCGGAGGCCTCAAAGACCTGGCCACAGAGCTTCCCGAGGTGCGCGCCACGCTGGTCGACGCGTTCGCCACCTGGGTCGAGAAGGTCGACTTCGACGGCTACCGCATCGACACTGTCAAACACATCGAGAACGACTTCTGGCCGGTCTTCGCCGGAGCTACGCGCGCGCGGCTCGCGAACCGCGGCAAGAGCAGGTTTTTCATGTTCGGGGAGGCGCTGGATGGAAATGATCAGTTGCTCGGCAGTTACACCGGCCCCGGCGCGCTCGACAGCGTGTTCTACTTCTCACAACACTACGCCGTGTTCCGGGACGTCTTCGAAGACGCCCACGACCGCGCGAGAGCGCGGGGCACCGACGCAATCGCCGCCCTCTGGCAGCAGAAGACGACGCACTACGGTACGCAAGCCCAGCCGGGCGGGATCGGAGTGGCGCCCTACAAGGCGCTCGTGAATTTCATCGACAACCATGACGTGGAGCGCTTTCTCTTCGGCTCCGAGGGGGACGTTGGCGCGCTCAGAAACGCGCTCACCCTGCTATTCACCGAGGAAGGCATCCCGTGCCTGTACTATGGCACCGAGCAGGATTTCGCCGGCGGCAATGATCCCGCCAATCGCGAACCGTTGTGGCCCACCGGATTCGCGACCGACGGCGCCACCTTCCAGCACATCGCCGCCCTGTCGCACATCCGCCACGCCTACCCGGCGCTGCGCCTCGGCGACACGTCGGTCGTGTGGTCGACGCCGCACGTGGCGCAGGAGGAGGACGCCGGCATCTTCGCCTTCGAGCGCGCGGCGGGCGACGCCGGGAGCGGCGCCTACGCGCTAATCGTCATGAACACGAACGACTTCAAGACCAGCGAGACGCGCGGCGACGGCGGCGTCATGCGCGTCCAAGCGTCTCCCGGAACGCTGCTCGTCGACGTACTCGATCCCGGCCACACGCCATATCGCGTGAGCGCCGACGGTACTCTGGAGCTGAGCGTGCCGCCCCAGTCGGCCTTGATCCTCGTTCCGGCGAATCAGGTCGTGGGGGGTCTCTGATGGGCCTCTCCGATCAGGAGCGCTGGTCCACGGCCGCCAGCTTCCCCTCACCGCGCCCACTCCGGCGACCGTCAAGCGAACGTCTCGGTCCTGCGGCGACCACTTCTCGGCTGCGGGTAGCCGCTACCACCCGACGTCGCCGGCGCCGCGGGCGAGAGTGAACGCGCTCATCGCTCCGTTGTCCAACCCCCCGGAGCCCGGGTTCGTAACGACGACGGTCGAAGCCGTCGCATTCCCGCTGGTGTAAGGGTCGACCAGGATCCCGTAGGTCCCCGGCTGCGAGATGGTGACATCGTCGAGTACGAGGTTCTGGATGGGATCGTTCGGTCCGAACAGATAGACCCCCGCAAACGTCGCACCAACGACGTTGACGCCGCTGATCGTCACCCCCGCGATGGGAGTCGAGGGCATCTGGGGGCCCGCCACCGTCACTCCGCCCCAGCCCCTCTGAAACATATCGCCTCCCGAACGGAGGACGTCGTCGCGGAGGACCGACGTTGCACCGCTGAACGCGGTCGAACCGAATTCCAGGTCCACAAAAATGCCGGGATAGGTAATGCCGTCGGCACACACACTGTCTTCTATCGTGATGTTCGTGCCTCCATAGATCGAAAAGCAGCTCGCTCGCCAGGGCGATTGCGCTGTGTCGAACTGGAAAGTGTTGCCGGCATTCGCCGGGCCGCTCGACCAGGACGCGAACGAATCGTCGCCGGTGCCGCGCGCGTGAGACTGCTTCACCATGGTGTTGCTTGTTCCCGTGTTGAGGTTGATCCCGTCGGCGTAGAGGTCTCGTACGCGACACCCGCTAATGGTCATGTCCGTGGTCTGCGGGGCTTTCGCCTCTCCAATCCAGGCGCCCACGGTGAAGTGCTCCATCCACACGTTCTCGACCTTCGAGCCCGAACCGAACGCCCCGCCGATGGCGTGGACGCCATGCGCGTCATCCCGAAGGGTGACCTCGCCGTAGAGCGAAAGGTCCGAGTAGCTGCAGGGGCCGCCAGGGCAGTAAAAGTACGCCGAGGCGCCGCGGATCGTCGAACGCCACATGCCCGCTCCTCGGACGGTGACATTCACCGCGAGCGAGGTCCCCGCGTTATCGAACGTCCCCTCGGGGATCCAGGCGACCATGCCGCCCTTCGAGGCCTCGTTCAAGCAATTCAGGATGGCGACACCGTCGTCCGTACCGTCGTCGGGCGTGGCTCCGCAGGTGGTGATCGACAGCGAATTCGCAGGTTGGCTGGCCGCGGGCGGGACCTCTTCCAGATCGATGAGGTCGATGACGTAGTAACCGGCGGTATCGGACGCGTCTTGCTGCAGCGCCACGGTGGTTCCCGCGGGGATGTCGCTGGGGAGCAAGACGCGCACCTCGTCGTAGAAGTGGCGTGCGTAGCCGTCACTCGGGTTGTTCGTCGTGGCGTCGGTAGTGATCGGGTTTCCGTAAGCCCAGGCGTAATGCGACGTCAGCGCGAGGCTCTGCACGCGGGCGCCGCCGACGTAGAGCCCGAGCGTGGCGCTCGTGCCCGTGCCGTCGGACGAGTCCGGAAGGACGTATCGCACGACTATCGAATTGGCCGCACAGGTGGTCGTGAACTTTACATATTGGCCAGTCGCCGCGAGCTTGACGGCCTGGCGCCCCGACGACTCGCCGGCGATACTGTTGAAGACGTCCGCGTCGTTGACTGCACGGCTCGGTCCGATCAGCGTCCCGTTCGTCGAAGCGCTCTCCGCCTCGTATTCCTGATACGGCAGGGCTGCGCCGCGTGTGGGGGTCGTGCCGCACCCCGTCGGGGTAGTTCCATCGGGGGCCGGGACCGACCCTTCCAGAGGGCTCGAAGAGTCGTCTCCGGGGGGAGGAGGCGTAGACGACGCCTCCCTTTCGTCATCGTCCCCAGCCCCATCCCCGCCAACCGCGCCATCGCCCCCGCCCTCCGGGGGCACACCGGCGTCGACGAGATCCCACGAGGAAGGCCCCGATGCAGAGCAGGCGGGGCAGACGGCGAGCGCGGGCAGAAATACTGCGAGGAGACGGTTCAGCGATTCACGCGGCATGATCAAATCAGGGGAGCGCAAACGGTCAACCGCGACGCGGAGAGACTTGCTCGTGATTTGTGGGTCGGTGGTGTTTTGCGAACCCCCATGTGACGGTCTAACGGTGTTTGAACCATGCGTCAGCCAAGATACAAAGATGACTCCATGGATACGTTCTTGACGCAGCGGTCCGTTTGACGTCGACGGAACATTGTGATCCCATGCAAGGCTCGCGCCTTGAAGCCGAACGTTCGGCTCCAAAGGGCTTTCTGTGCGGCGGCACGGTCCGAAAATGAGGACGACATAAGACGAATGGTGCGACCGCGATCCACGACGTAACCATGTTCCGACTATCGACGCGAGTCATGAAGGCGCGAGCGCGATCCTCACCAGCGCGCGCGAGCACGTGGTGACGAGTCTCGGGAGACTGACCGCCTTGCACGGCCGGAGGCCCTGCGGCCAGCTACTCGCTCGCTAGCAAACGATCGCGCGGTCAATCCCGCGCCAGCGAGCACGGCACGGGCCTGTCGTGGGCCGGGCGGGCAGGGACGGTTATCGTGCGGCGTCGACGCCCTCAGCGCGCGCAGTCCGGTGCACGGTTTTCAGGCACTCTCATCGCAAGCCGGTAGAGTTTTTCCGGACAGCCCAATCGTCGGGAGGCGTTCGAACATGCACGCTCGGAGAGGTGCCGCATTGGCCTTTGCCGGCCTTTCCGGATTCTCGTTCTCGGCAAGACGCCCGGCTTTCACCACGACTCGATCCCGGCGTGCCAGCAGCAGCGACGACATGTCGGAATTTGGCGCGGCGAATCTCGCCGTCGACCAATTTCAGGCCGCGTATCCAAGGGGCCGTATCAAATGATTTTCTTCTGCGACCCGACCGGAACATTGGAGGGGCGCATGTTCTACAGCGTCCAGGGAGACGAGATGGCGCGCTACGGTGAGCCGATCTTCCGGCGGCTTGTGCATCAAGGGATCTTGTGGGCCGTGCATCGGATGTGACGCGGTGCCCACCGCTTCGCGGCCGAGCGTTGCCTATTTTCCGATCACCGCCTTGACCGCGGCGACGAGGGCAGCGCTGCCAACGCTGCGATCGGTGCCGATCGGCAGGCGACGCAAGTACCAGTGCACCGTCTGCGTGTACGTTGCTCCGGGCGCGATCGACGTGTAGGCACTGTGCTCCTCCACCTCGTTGTAGTTGGGAGGGTCGTTAGAATAGATTGCTGCAGGCAATTGGCCGGGCGGAGCCATCGCCACGGTGATGACCGGGAATGTCTTTATGAAGAGGAGGTCGCCGTTGGCGTTCGGGGCATCGTGTGCCAAGTAGCCCCCGGGCGTATCAAAAAAGCTCTGGGAGTCCCCGTTGCCCGCGACTTCGGTCGTATTGTCGTACCAGGTGTCTCCCAGCGCTTGCTGGAACTGCATGGTCTGGGCGCTGATGTTGGGCTCGATGGTAGTGCCGGTCTGGAAAAATGTGAGCCCGCCGCCGAAGACGCGCGTGACCTCCCAGGCCGCAATTGAAAAAGCCGCCCCGCCCGTGTTGTTGATCTTGTAGTCGATGACGATGGCCTGGTTGGGTATGTCCGCGGTGAACACCTTCGTGACCGTAAAGGTCTTGCTGTTTATCGTCACCGGGTTGCTCGTGGCCGTGATGACGCCGGCCGCGCTCACGGTCGTCGTATACGGATCGGCATCCAATGCGGCCGGTGGAAGGCCGTTCGCCAGTCCCGACCAATCGGTGACGGGGCTGGTCCACAGACTCGAGCCAAAGTACGTGCTGTTTACGGACGCGTCGGTCAGTAGCTCGTCGGCATCCAGCTTGAAGCTGACGACGCGAGCACCGATCGCGGGGTTCACGGCAAACTGGAGGTTGCCGAATTCGAGGACATCCAGGCCGCCACGCTGAACGGGGAGAGTGAGTCCAGCTGCAGAATCGGTCGCCTCGGCGTCCCCGGTCTGGCTGTCGTCGCTCGTCGCGCTGTCGTTGCTCGTCGCGCTGTCGTTGCTCGTCGCGGGGGCGTCGGGCGTGCCGCTTCCATCCGAGGCGTTCCCCGATGTCGCGTCGCTGTCAGCGCCCCCGCTCGCGTCGCCGCCCGTCGTTGCGTCGCGGTCGAATCCGGCCGCGTCGTCCGAGCCCGACGCGTCGGTGGCAGTCCCCCCGCTCCATCCGCTCGGGCCCGCGGGGGAGGTCGAGTCACTGCACCCGGCAAGCGCCATGAGACCCGTCGCCAGAAGCAAACCGAGCGCGCCCCGGACCATGGTTGTCACGGCGTGCGCGCCGACATGCTGCTGTCGTTCACGGCGTTTCCGGTGCCGTTGATGATGTGCTGGATGCCGCTGCCGCTCGCCCCGCCCCAGCGCGTCGTGACGATGTCCTGCATCGAGACCCCCGCGGCCGTCGGCGTCTCGACGGCGTTGTCGGAGACCACCGAGGCGTTGAACACGCAGTAGACGCCGAGCCCGCGCCCGTCGTGCGTGGTCACCGTGTCGGCGACCTTGTACGACGCATACCCGTTCACGCCGCCGTGCTGCCAGCTCGCTTGATCGGGGACGTCGTAGGGCATCTCCGACTGGTAGAAGTAGAGGACGCCGTCGTTGCCGTTCCACATCGTCTGGTACTGCTGAAAGTGCTCGACGAAGAGGCCGTAGGCGCTGACGCGATCACCGTTCACGATGAGCCCCGTGGCGCTGTCGTTCTGCCCCCAGCCGACGCCGGCGCCGTCGTCGGAGCGCCACAGCCAGGAGTTGTCGAGGATCACGTCGCTGCTGTTGATCGTGATGCAGCTGGCGGCCGTCCCGGGGATGTAGCCGCCCACGCGGCAGTGAACGTCGAAGATCGCAGTCGGATTCTTCGAATGATCCTGGGAGCTGCCGGTATCGCCGATCTGCAGAAGCGTCGGGGAGCTCGTGGCGTTCGCGTCGAGGATGAACCCTGCGATGGTCACGCCGTCGACATCTGCGACGGTGATCGCGGCGTTGCCGTTGTCGGGCACCAGGCTCGACATCCCCAGCCCGAGCACGATGGTGCCGGGGTTGGTCACCTTGAGGGGACTGGCGAGGTGGTAGATCCCCGGGGTCAAGAGCAGGTGCTTGCCCTGGGCCAGCGCGGCGTTCATCGTCGCGTCGGTGTCGGTCCCCTGGTGCGCGATGTAGAACTGGTCGATGGGGAGCGAGTAGCCCGGCGCGGCGGGTGTCGACCAGCTCGGGCCCTGGCTCATGCTCTTTAGCGCGGGCACCATCACGTAGTAGTTCCCGTTGCTCTCGACGAACAGGAACGGCTTCTCGCGCACCACCGGCGTGCTGCCCACGACGGTGTACCCGTTGGACGACCAGCTGCCGGAGGGCGACTGTCCATCGCCCACGAAAACGAAGTTCCA
This sequence comes from uncultured Myxococcales bacterium, assembly GCA_937998045.1. GTDB lineage: Bacteria > Myxococcota_A > Polyangia > Polyangiales > Polyangiaceae > Palsa-1150. The sequence continues at coordinate 7,065 of CALKVG010000038.1, read as the reverse complement.
CGAGCTGCCCTGCCAGTTCGAGAGGTTGGTGTTCCGGCAGAGAAACTGCTGCTGACTCCCGCTGCTGATCTGACCGTCGATCTGCGAGTCGGCGATGAACCCGCCGCTCGAATAGCCTCCGTCGGACAGCACCATGTTTCCCATGACGTGCATCCGGCGGAGGTGAGTGCCCTGGGATACCGCCCAGACGTCGGTGTTCGAGTCCTGCGCGATCTGGGGAGTCACCGCGATGTTCTCCGCGCCGCGCCAGAAGTTGAGGAGCGCGTCGCCCGGGCTGTCCAAGCGCCAGTCCGCCTTGGACCGAACGGCGCCGGTGATCGTCACGTCATCCGGAGAATGACCGAGCCCGAGGGCCTGAACGTAGTACCCGATCTTGACGTCCGCGCTGTACTTCCCCGGCTTGAAGAAGTATGCGTAGCGGTTCGTGCTGTATTCCGCGCCGTACGGCGCGCCGGTGGTACTCGGCGAATCGGGAGCGTTCTGCGAGGCGGACACCGTATCGAGCTGGCCCTGAACGGCGGTCGCCGACATGGACGGATCGAAGATCAGAACGTTCGGTCCGAAGTCCGGAGGCGCGATCGCGGCCGCATCCGCCGGCGGCCAGCCCATGATCGCGGCGTCGCTCGCCGAGCCTATGGGGGTTCCCCCGTCGCCGCCCATCGAACCGCCGTCGGTCGACCCGTCGGCGGACGGTGGTTGCGACCCGTCGGGTCCCATCCCTCCCCCAGAGTCCACGGAAGCATCGGACCCTGGTCCTCCTGCATCGCTGCCGGGGGAGGTGGCGCTGTCTCCGCCGCCCCCTCCGCCGCCGCTCGATGCGTCGTCCCCAGAAGACTGCTCTCCCGGAGCGGCATTGGACGAGCAGCCAAGCGAGAAAATGATGAGTGCCGCGCTCAAGGCACCGAGAAGAACGAATCCAGGCTTGGGGGTTGGCATGGGTCGCCGTCGTGCCCCTAGCAAGGCTCGAGCCGACCGACACCGCGCCTGAGAGCACGGTCGACGACCACCGAGCACGCAAGCCTTGTCGTCCAAGGAGCTTCGAGCGTCGACCCGATCCTACTTTTTCCCTAGGCTCTGTTTCGCCCGGAGGGCGCCTGCAACCGATTTGCGCCCCTTCCGGCTGTCCGGTCGCTTTGGATCGCCGGTTGTCGGGACCATGCCATTCAGACGGCCGCGAGCGGGCAAACTTCTTGCTGGCGGGCGGCCCGGGAACGTTGCGCCCCGAGCTAGCCGCCACGACAACACGTGCGCGGGTTTCGACCCGTGACGATGGTGCAAATATGAGCTTCGACCACAAGATCGCGATTCGAATTTCCGCCGCCGCCGCCGCCGCGCTCGCGTTCGCGCCAGCATGCTCGGGAGGGGGCGACGTCGGTAGCTCGGGGGACGGTGGGTTTCCTTCGGCGGACGCGGGGTCTCCCTCGGCGGACGCGGGCCTCCCCCCTGGATTGCCGCCCGACGCTGGTGGCTCGGCGCCCGGCCAGCCCGATGCGGGTGCGGCGGGCACGGACGCGGGTGCGGCGGGCACGGACGCGGGTGCGCCGGGAACGATGGAAGGGGGAGGACCTCCGGGCAACAACTGCCCGCCGAGCTGGACGACCACACCGACCTGCGGCGGCGGCTCCGTTCCGCCCGGCCCGGCCCCCGACTTCGGCTCTCACGTGCTCATCTTCGACCCTTCGGTGACGAACATCCAAAGTCAGGTCGACATGGTGAACGCGAGCATGCAGGGCGACGAGTTCGACACCAACGGGTACGCGCTCCTCTTCAAGCCGGGGCAATACAACGTCGGCGTGAAGGTCGGCTATTACACGCACGTCATCGGGCTGGGGCAGTCGCCCGACGACGTCGCCATCACTGGCGCGGTAAGCGCCCACGGCGGATTGGTCAATTTCTGGCGAACGGTCGAGAATTTCTCGCTGACCCCGACTGCGGCCATCGATAACGGTGTGGCCATTTGGTCGGTATCGCAGGGAACTGCGATGCGTCGCGCGCACATCAAGGGGGATGTCCACCTCGACGACGGCAACTCTACGAGCGGCGGGTTCATCGCGGATACCGCTATCGACGGGACCACCAGTTCGGGCTCGCAGCAGCAGTTTCTCACGCGGAACGACAGCCTCGGCGGCTGGCAGGGCGGCAACTGGAACATGGTGTTCGTCGGCGACATGAGTCCTCCGCAGCCGAGCTGGCCGCAGCCGCCGTTGACCGTCGTCGCTGCCACGCCGATCCTGCGCGAGAAGCCGTTCCTCTACATCGATAGCAGCGGCAACTACCTCGTCATGGTCCCGTACCTGAAGACCGCGGCGACGGGAACGAGCTGGGCCTCCAACATGCCGCCAGGTTCCCCGCTGTCGATCGATCGATTTTACGTGGCCAAACCGACCGACACGGCGACCACGATCAACGCGGCCCTGGCCGGCGGCAAGCACCTGATCCTCACCCCGGGCAACTACAAGCTCGACTCCCCGATCCACGTCACCGCGGCGAACACGGTGGTGCTGGGTATGGGTCTACCCGTGCTCACTCCGACGGGCGGCAACGCCGTGGTGTCGGTCGACGACGTGGACGGCGTGTCGCTCGCCGGGCTGCTCATCGAAGCGGGAGCGACGACCACGCAGACGCTGCTGCAGGTCGGCGCCACCGGCAGCGCCGCGGATCACTCGAAGAATCCGACGGCCCTCTTCGACATTCACTGCCGGATCGGCGGCAACATACCCGGCACTGCGTCGAGCTGCTTCACGATCAACAGCAACAACGTGATCATCGACAACAGCTGGCTCTGGCGCGCGGATCACGGTAGCGGCGTCGGTTGGGACCAGAACGTGAGCGACAGCGGCATCGTCGTGAACGGAAACGACGTCACCGCCTACGGCCTGTTCGTCGAGCACCACGAGAAGTACCAGACGATGTGGAACGGCAACGGTGGCGCGGTCTACATGTACCAGTCGGAAATGCCGTACGACGCGACGGCGGCCTGGAAGGAGTCTCCCACCGCGAACGGCTACGCCTCCTACAAGGTGGCGGACAGCGTCACGACCCATCTTGGGACCGGATTGGGCGTCTATGCGTTCTTCAACGCGGTCGCCGACAACGCCTACGAGACCCCGAGCGCGACCGGGATTGTCATGACCCACCTGATGACCTTCTCGAACCAGGGGGGTGCCATCCACAACATCATCAATGGGATGGGCGGCGGCGGCCAGGGAACGGCGTTCTCCACGAATTGACCATCGGGCGAGCATTCGAGGCGAGGGCCGTGCCCGACGGAGGCGCTCGACCGGAGAGCGTGCTCGCGTCGTGGCGACGCCCGACAGCGGCACCGAGGGCGCCGCTCACATCGTATACGTCGTCGACGCCGACAGGAGCGTCGCGCCCCCGCCGGTCGCGACGAACTTGATCTGGTGCATGCCCGCGGCGATCGAGGCGGCGCTCTGGGTCGCCGTGAAGTGCGACGGCATCTTCGGGTCGCTGACGATCGTCGCGGCGGTGCCGAGCGCCTGACCATCGAGCGACAGCGTGCCCGTCACGGCCATGCCGGGGTGCGCCGAGAAGAAGTCCGCCGCGAAGGTGACGTTTCCGCCGCTGGTCTGCGCCGAGACGTACGCCGCGCCGTCTGCGCTGGCCCCGGTCACCTGGTCGAGCCCCACGGTGGGCAGGAAGCTCTCGGTCCACTGCTTGCCCGCTCCGGCCGCGAGCGTCACCGGCGTGAAGAACTGGTGGCTCACGCCTCCCCACAGCTCGATGTACGGGCGCGCGCTGTTGGCGGCGTTGTTGGGATCGCTCGGGTTGATCTGGCTCTGCTGGTAGCCCCAGGTCCACATCTTCAGGCCGGGGGTCTGTGTGTTGTCGGCGATGCGGAAGATCCCTTCGTGGGCGTCGTGATTGATGACGCCCCACCAGGGCTGTGTCGCCGCGGGGTATGCATAGATGATCCCCTGGTCCTGCCAGTTGGAGAATAGAGACAGGCTCTGATCCCAGGTCCGGTACTCGGGACCGGAGAGCCACCCGCCCCAGGTGGTCTGAATCTGCGGGATGGGCGCGATGATCTCGGTGTTGCCGGTCGCCGCCGGGTTGGCCGGGTCCGAGCCGGGGGACAGCGTCGTGAGCGTCCAGTACTCGTAGTTGATGTCACTCGTGTGCGTGTTCGTGAGCTGGATGGCCAGGTCGATGCTGGATCGATTGCGGTAGAGCGTGACCGTGGCGTCGCACTTCAAGCCGGTAGTTCCGTAATTGAACTTGGCTGGCGTGACCGAAGTCGGGGCGATGTTGTCGGTCAAGCTCATGTGCACCGAGACGTGGTCGGGCGTTTGGTCGTCGATGGTGGTGGTCCAGGGGAGCAGCCAGGTCTTGCCGTGCTCGGCCTCCGGCAACGTGGGCAGGATGCCGCCGTAGACCATGAGCCAGTTGTAAAAGAAGTCGCCCGCCATGTACCCGTACGGCGCGCCGACGGGGTTCTGGTAGAGCTCTTCGTGGCCGGTGGGCTTGTACAGGATCGACAGGATTCGCCCGCCGTACTCCGGGAGGAGCGTGACCTTTAGCCAGTCGTTCTCGAGGACGATCACCGCGAACATCTGGTCGACGATGCTGCGCGGGCCGGCGCTGTAGTCCTGGATCGTGTTGTCGGAGTTGAGCGTGTAGTTCCAGTGCTTCCAGTCGATCATCGCGTCGGTCTTGGTGACCGGGCCGGGCTGCGAGCCCGAGTCGCCTCCGCTGGGGGTTCCCGTGTCGGCGCTCGACCCGTCGTCGGGGGAACCCGGCGCGGAGGACTCCTGGGCCGCGGAGCCGGTGTCGAGCGGCGCGTGCGCATCGCTGGTCTGCGTCGCGTCCTCGCTCCCGCCGTCGACCCCTGGTTCCGAGCTGCCGCTCGCGTCAGGCCCGGTTGTACTCGAACAACCGAGTAGTAGGGCGAGCAGCGGAAACGAAAGCGCGGGGAGCGGGCGCGGGAGGGCGATCATGGCGCGCGGCCGTGCGAACTATGGGCCAGCGCCGCCCCTTGGGGCCAGCCGCAGTTTCCCGAGTCGCCTTCGGGACTTCTCCACACCGCCCCGGGGGACTCCCGACGGATCGTCGCCGGCGCGCAACATTTGTAGCCATTCGTTGCCGCTCCCTGCGGTGACCCGCGCGGTCGACGAGGGCCGGCCGCGCCTCGTCAGCCGGGTCCCCGCGTTGCTCTCGGCCCGGAAATGCGCCGGACCCGGGCCCGGTCGAGGACTCTCAGTCCGCTGCGTCGTCCCGGCTGTCGTCGTCTCTAATAGGTCAGCCCGAACCCCAGCGGGAACAGCGGCATGTAGTTCCCGTTGCAGCACGTCATCAGGTTGTCCTGCGAGTCGTCCTTCGGCCAGCTGTGGCTCAGCTTCCCCGTGGGGTGCGCGTCGCCGAAGAGGATGTCCGCGACGCCGTCGCCCTCGGTCCCCGGCAGCCAGCCGGCGATCCACGCGTCTGCGTTGGTCAGATTGTCGGCGATCTGCACCGGCCGTCCGCTGAGGATGATCGCGACGACCGGTTTGCCGGAGGCGCGAGCCTGCTGAAGCGTCGTGAAGTCGGCCGCGGGAATGGTGTTGATCGTCGGACTGTCGCCCGGGGTCTCCGCGTGCGGCGCCTCGCCCAGAACGACGACGATCGCGTCCGCACCGCCCATGCTGGATACGGGCGACGCGACCTTTCCGATCGCCTGAGCGATCGTCGTGCCTTGCGTCTGGCTGCCGGCGCCCTGCCAGTTGATCGTCCAGCCTCCGCATTGGATGTCGAGACTGTTGGCGCCGCCGCCGCCCACCCAGATGTTGGTCCCCTTCTTGAGCGGCAGCACTCCGTTGTTGTTCTGCAGCACGACCAGCGACTCGGCGACGGCCTTGCGTGCGACGGCGCGGTGCTCGGCGGAGCCCACGCTGGCCATGAGCGATGGGTCGCGCTTGAAGTTGAAGAGGCCGGACTGGCACTTCACGTTCAAGATGCGCGTGACGGCGTCGTCGATGCGCGAATCGGGGATGTTCGTGGAGCCGGCGATGGAGTTGACTGCGTCCTGCCAGGCGCTGGGCTGCATCAACATGTCGATGCCGGCGTTGACGACGGCGTCGTAGCCGCCGGCGGCGGCCTGCGCGTTCCAGTCGGTCATCGCGATCCCCTGGAAGCCGTACATCGTCTTGAGCAGGTCGGTGATCATCTGGTGGCTGGAGGTGACATACTGCCCGTTCCACGTCGTATCGGTGATCATCACGCACCCCAGTCCGGACGCGATCGCCGGGAGGTAGGCGGCGAAGCCGTACTTCTCCATCGTGGGGAGGTCTATCTGGATGTCGCTGCGATCGACGACGCCCCCGGTGTGCGAGGTCCCGGCCGTCCCCTGGCCGTCGCCGGCCCAGTGCTTCGCGCAGGCGATGATGCCCGGTGTGCCGGTCCCCAGGCCTCCGGCTCCCTGCAGCCCAATGACCGCGGCCTGCTCCATCTCGGCCGCCCAGGCCACGTCCTCGCTGAAGCTCTCGTAGAACCGCCCCCAGCGCGAATCCCACGCGACGCTCGCCTGGGGCGCGTAGGTCATCGTCATGCCGAGCGCGGCCGACTCGAGGGCGGTGATCTGCCCGACCTGGGTCACCAGCGCCGCGTCGCGCGACGACGCCAGGCCCGCGTTGTGCGGGAAGATGGTGGTGCCGCTCGGGTGGTTGACGCCGTGAACCGAGTCGGCCCCGAAGATCTCCGGGATACCCTGCGGCGAGCCGACCCCGATCTGGAAGAAGCCGTCGGTCCAGCTGGCCCAGTCCTGCGGCGCGTTGCCCGTCGGAGGCATGTCGCTGCCGCCGACGAACACGGAACCGGGCTGGAGGTTCATCTGGTCGGCGCTGGCCGGGTTCAGCGCCAAGACCATCTGCCCCGCCTTCTGCTGGCGGCTCATCTTCCCGAGGAGGCTCGCCGTCATCGCCTTGCAGGCGTCGCTCGGCCAGCTCACCGGCGCACCGCTGCTCGAGCCGCCGCTGCTGCCGGAGCTGCTCGTGCTGCTCGTCCCTCCGCTGGTCGACCCGCCGCTGCCGCCGCAGCCGCTGGTGCTGCTGGTGCTGCCGGTCCCACCGC
>CALKVG010000037.1 GCA_937998045.1 uncultured Myxococcales bacterium | reverse complement strand
TACACGCGTAAGATCGTCGGCAGCGTCAGATGTGTATAAGAGACAGGCTCATCGCAGAGGGGCTGGAGCGGGGGCGGGCAGAGGGCAGAGCCGAAGGCCGGGTTGCGGGCATAGCCGAAGGCCGAACCGAAGCGCTTCGTACCGCGATCGTGACGGCTCTGTCGGCACGCGGGCTGTCGTTGAGTGACGCCGGCCGTGAAAAGCTCGCGTCGTGCGCCGATGCCGACGTCCTGACGCACTGGCTTGCTCGCGCGGTCACGGTCAACTCCGAAGTCGAGATTTTCGCAAGCGAGCGCTCCTAGCGCTCCCTCGGGCGGCGCTGGTTTGTTCGCGCGCTAACGGTCAGCTCGGAGATCGAGGTCTTCGCGGGTGAGGGCTCCTGGCCCGCCTTGACGAACGGCCCGTCCGCGATCACCTTTGTCGCGATGTTCGTCTCGAACCGGATGCCTATGGCGACGCCGATGCGCAGCTCTGCGCGCGGAGCCGCCGTGTTGTGCCCGGGGTAGGCCGAACCAAAGCAACCTTCCCCGCCACGACGACCCGGACGGCTCCTCGAAGCCGCCCGGGTCGTTTCGTTTTGTCCGTACTCGCCTCTCTCTACTCGCCCCCTCTCGCTTGCCACGAGGTCCACCATGTCGCGCACGCTCTACGTTTCCACCGCCATCCCTTACGTGAATGCGCCTCCCCACCTGGGATTCGCGCTCGAGATGGTCCTGGCAGACGCGCTTGCACGCCACGCGCGCGGGGGTGGCGAGCGCGTTCACTTCGTGACGGGGACGGACGAGAACAGCCTGAGCAACGTTCGTGCGGCCGAGGCAGCCGGGGTTCCCGTGCGCCAGCTCGTGGACACGAACGCGGCGGCATATCGCGCGCTCGATCGGCTTCTCGCGGCGTCGTTCGACGACTTCGTCCGGACGAGTGTCGACCCGCGGCACCTCGCGGCAGTCGCGGCAATCTGGCAAGCGTGCGAGCGAGCCGGCGATCTGGAGCGGCGAAGCTACCGTGGTCTCTACTGCGTCGGTTGCGAGCAATTCTACGATCCCGACGAGCTCGATCAGGGCCTGTGCGCCGAGCACCGCATGGCGCCGGAGACCGTGGAAGAGGACAACTGGTTCTTCCGCCTCTCCCGGTACCAGCGGCCCATCCAGGAAGCCCTCGCGTCCGGGCGGCTGCGGATCGAACCGCGCGAGCGGGCGCGAGAGGTCGAGCGGTTCCTCGCGGGAGGCCTGCGCGACGTCAGTGTATCGAGGTCGCGCGCAAGGGCGCGGGGCTGGGGAATTCCGGTGCCGGGTGACCCGCAGCAGGTCGTATGGGTCTGGCTGGACGCGCTCGCGAACTATCTCGCGACGCTCGGCTATCCAGCCGACGAGGCGCAAACTCGTCGCTCGTGGACCGAAGCCGACCGGCGCGTCCATGTCGTCGGGAAGGGGATCCTGCGATTTCACGCGGTCGTATGGCCCGCCTTGCTCCTCGCCGCGGGACTGCCTTTGCCGACGACCATCTGGGTTCATGGATACGTGACTGTAGGTGGTCAGAAGATCGGAAAGTCGCGCGGCAACGCCGTCGATCCGGCGGTCATCGTCGAACGATATGGGATCGATGCGCTCCGGTACTTCTTGCTCCGCCACGTCGGACCGAAGCAGGACGGCGACGTGCACGACGGACGTGTTGGCACGGTCTATCGTTCGGAGCTCGCTGACGGGCTGGGGAATCTCCTGGCACGTACGATCGCCCTGATTCGCAGCGCTGCGGGCGCGCGTGTTCCGCCTCCGCCCGCCGGCGGGCTGGATCCCTCCGGCGAGCTGCTCGCGGCTCGAGCCAGCCGGCTCGAACGCGAAGTGGACGACGCCATCGAGCGCTTCGCGCCGGACGATGCGCTGCGGGAGATCTGGGCTGTCGTCGCGGCCGCGAACAAGCACCTGGCGGACACCGCGCCGTGGGCGCTCGCCAGGCAGGCCGACGCGGGCGCGCGCGTTCACGCGATCCTGCACCACGCGGCGATCGCGCTGGGCGCCATTGGTCGGGCGCTTGCTCCTTTTCTCCCAGCCACGGCAGCGGCGATCGTCGAGGCGATCGCCGCACCAGAGCGGCCGGCGCCCATCTTGTTTCCCAAGAGGGACCTCGAGCATGAGCGGGCGCGTCGATTGGCGTAATCGGACCTACCGGCCGGCGCCGGGCACGCAGCGATCGTAGCTCTCGGATGACTCAGGCTGCGCATGGGATCCCGCAGCGCGCTTGGGCTCTCCCCCTGTTCACGCAACCTGGTTCGCGTAGGATGCGCGACCGTCCCAAAATCTGCCCGAAGCGGAAAAGGGGGGCCGTTGACCATCAGCACCGAACTCGACTCCCGTGCCCGCTCTCGCCTGGGCACCACCCTTCGCGGCAAGTACCGCCTGGACCGCGTCCTCGGCATCGGCGGCATGGCCGTCGTCTACGGCGCCACCCACCGCAACCAGAAGCAAGTCGCCATCAAGATGCTCCACGCCGAGCTCTCCCTCCGCGAGGACGTCCGCCAGCGCTTCCTCCGCGAAGGCTACGCCGCCAATTCGGTGAAGCACCCCGGCGCGCTTGCCGTTCTCGACGACGACTCCGCGGAGGACGGCAGCGCGTTCCTCGTCATGGAGCTTCTGGAGGGCGCGTCCCTCGACGACCTCTGGGAGCGCTGGGACCACCGGTTCCCCCTCGAGCAGGTGCTCGCCATCGGCGAACGCCTCCTCGACGTCCTCGCCGCGGCGCACGAGAAGGGCATCGTCCATCGCGACATCAAGCCGGCGAACCTCTTCGTGACCCGCGAAGGGTCGCTGAAGGTGCTCGACTTCGGCATCGCCCGCGTGCGCGACGCCGCCGCGAGCAGCGCGAACGCGACGGGAACCGGGATGCTGC
>CALKVG010000036.1 GCA_937998045.1 uncultured Myxococcales bacterium | reverse complement strand
CAGCCGCCGCGGTCGCCCTCGGAGTTCCGGCCGACGCCATCCTCGCAGGCAACGGCAGCGACGACATCCTGACGATCGCGACGCGGACGTTTCTCGCACCGGGCGATGCGCTCGCCTTTCCCTCGCCGACGTACTCGCTCTATTCCGTCCTCGCGCAGCTGCAGGACGCTCTCGTCGTCTCCGTACCGTGGGCCGATGGCTGGTCGCTGCCGACGGACGCGCTGGTGGCGTCCGGCGCCCGCGCGATCTACCTGGCCAACCCGAACGCCCCGAGCGGTACGGCGGTCTCCGTCGCCGCGGTCGAGGAGCTCGCCCGCCGATTCGACGGCACGCTCCTGGTCGACGAGGCCTACGCCGACTTCGCCGACGCCGACTGCCTGGAGCTCGCGCTGCGCCTGCCCAACGTGATCGTCTCGCGCACGTTGAGCAAGTCTTACGCGCTCGCCGGGATCCGCTTCGGGTTCGCGGTGGCACGCGCCGAGATCGTACGCGAGATGGCCAAGGTCAAGGACAGCTACAACTGCGACGCGGTGGCCATCGCCGCGGCGACGGCAGCGATCGCGGATCAGGAGTACGCGCGCAGCATCTGGCGAAAGGTCTGCGCCGAGCGCGACCGGCTGACGCGGCTGCTCGTCGAGCGCGGCTGGAACGTGCTGCCTAGCCAGGCCAACTTCGTCCTGGCGACGGTACCCGGGGGTGACGCGAAGCGATGGCTGCTGGCGCTGAAAGAGCGCGGGGTTCTCGTGCGCCACTTCGACGCGGCCGGGCTAGAGGACAAGCTGCGCATAACGGTCGGCTCGCCGGAGGAGAACGACGCGCTCCTCGCGGCCATCGACGCGTAGAAATAGGCGGCGCGGCGCCATCGGCTTCGCTCGAGGAGGCTCGGGACACTCTAGCGGCCGGCCTCAGCGCGAAACGCGGCGACGAGTCGCAATTCGCGCTCCGGGGGCTGCGCGCAGACGCGGACGAATCCGGGGAGACCGAACGATCCGCAATCGCGCACGAGGACACGGTGATCGGCGAGAAACCGCGCGCGGACCGAGGCGCCGTCCCGCACCGGAACGAGGAAGAAGATCGTCGAGGACGCGACGGGGTCGAAGCCGAGCTCCTGCAGCGTCGCGACGAGCCGGCGGCGGTCACCGATCCATCGGTCGCGCGATTCGTCGACGAAGGCCCGGTCGAGCACGGCGGCGACGGCGGCCGCCTGGGCCAGTGTGCTCGTGGTCCATGGCGGTCGCGCGCGCTCGATGCGCGCGGCGATTTCTTCTTTTGCGACGAGATAGCCGACTCGCACCCCAGCGATCGCGTGCTCCTTGGTCATCGAGCGCACACGCACGACGTTGTCGGGCATCGGATGGCGCTCGTCGCGGTGGCGCTCGGACAGCGCGAGAAAGGACTCGTCGAGGACGACGAGCAGCGCTGGATGGCGGCGCGCGAGCTCGGCCACGGCGGCCGCCTCGAGCGCGACCCCGGAAGGGTTGGCCGGCGCGCAAAGGTAGACGAGGCGAGCGTCGGTACGACGAGCGGTCGCGGCCACGTCTTCGAGGTCGACGCGGAATCCGTCCTCCGGGCGCGCGCGGCACGTCATCACACGTCCGCCGGTCGCTGCGGCTGCCGCCGCCACCTCGGAGAACGCCGGCTCGGCGACGACGATGGCGCGACCGGGAGGCAGGAGCGCACGCACCAGCGTCCAGAGAAGGTCGACCGCGCCGTTGCCGAGGACGACGCGCTCCGTGCGAGTGCCTACCGCGGCGGCGATCGCGACGCGCGCGGTATGAGCAGTCGGGTCCGGGTAGCGATGAATGCTCGCGCCCCGGATGGCCTCGACGAGCCGCGGCGAGGGGCCGTAGGGGTTCACGTTCACGCTCGCGTCGAGAACGTCGTCGGGCGCGATCCCGAGAGCTGCGAGCTCGCGATCGAGGAGCCCTCCGTGCTGCCCGTCGCTCACGATTGCCCCCAGCGCGCCTTCCACGCGCGCGCGCCCTGGTCGACGGCGTCTCGCACCGCGGCGCCGATCGCGGCGCCGACTTCGGTATGCTTGCCCGCGTAGGGGGCGCACCGGCGCCCGCGCGGAGAAGCGATGACGACGCAGTCGGTGCCCGTGCCCGTGGCGCGCAGCCCGGTGCGCCGGCTCGCGACACGCTGCTCGAGGACCGCGGCCGTCTTCGCTTCGGTCGCGATCGCGATCGCCTCGACGAGCGCTTCGGTCCGTAGCGGCTTGTCGACGCTGCAGAGGACGTTGATCGTCCCGATGCGCGCGAACGGGCCGGGAGGATCCCCGACGCGCAACGCGTTCCCGAGCCCGACGGTCGCGACGCAATGGGCGTGAACACGACCGGCTTCGGCGTGCGCCTCCACCCAGGCGTCGAGATCGCGACTCGTGAGGAGGCCCACGGCGCCGGTGAGCCCCACTTCGCGCAGCTGCCCCCGAAGCCAGCGCGCCGGGTCCACCGGCGGGCGGAGCTCGTGCTCGGAGACCTGTCGCCACGCGACCGCAGACGCCTCGCCGAGCCCACCGCCTGCGATCGCCCAGCTTGCCACCGCGTGCGCCGATGGAAACCTCACGACGAGCCACGGTCCGAATCGCTCGACTCGCGCCCGCGGGGCAGCCGCGGCCGTGCGGGCCGTCATCTGCCGCGTCATCTGCCCCCCTCCGGAGCGGGCGTCTCGGACGATCGCTCCGCCGAGCGAATCTTCCGTCGCGCCGAGCTCGCGCAGGCCTCGACGAATCCGCGCGCAGCCAGGGGATTCGATGCCCAGTGCGCGTGCACGTACGAGGCGAGAACTCCGTCGCGCTGGTACCCTTCGCGAGACACCTCTCCGCCGCGCCGGCGCCGGACCGAGTACGCGGGCTCGGCGAGTGCGGCTTCGGACGCGTCGAGCTCCGAGTAGCGAAACTGGTGGCCGCGGAAGCGCAACCCGGCGGGGCCCAGGATGCTCGGCCGCTGCGTCTCGACCTCGACGTAGCCGAGCGCGACGAGCTTGGGTTTCATGATCGCCTCGGCGTCGATGAGCCCCACCATTTCGTGAGAAGCGCCATCGAGCGTTCGGATCGCGCGCGCGAGGTACATGAGGCCCCCGCACTCTGCGTAGACCGGGCTCCCCTCGCGCGCGAAGGCGCGCACGGCGGCCCTCATCGGTTCGTTCGCCGCGAGCTGGGCGGCGTGGACCTCGGGATAACCGCCGCCCAGGTACAGGCCATCGACGTCGGGGAGAGCCTCGTCGTGGACCGGGGAGAACCGAACGAGCTTCGCGCCGAGCTCCTCGAGGCGGCGCAAGTTGTCGTCGTAGTAGAAGTGCAGCGCCTCGTCCCAGGCGATCCCGATGGCGCACGACGTCCGCGGCCGCTCCGCAACGGGCCTTGCAGAGGGTGCCGTCGTCTTCGCTTCGCGCGCAATCTCGAGCACGCGATCCAGCGCGATCCACTCGGTCGCGACCTCTCCCCAGCGGTCGAGAGTCGCCTGGGGCAAGACCTGCTCGTCGGCCGTGTGCAATCCGAGGTGTCGCTCCGGGAAGCTCAGGTCCGACCGCTTCGGCAAGCCGCCCACGACGGGCACCTGCCGGGACGCGGCGCGTAGCAGATCGAGGTGCCCCCCGCTTCCGACGCGATTCGCCAGCAACGCGGCGACGCGGAGCTCGGGATCGAACGCGGCGAGCCCCTGCGCGATCGCGGCGACCGTCCGGGCCATCCCCGACGCGTCGATCACGGCGATGACGGGGGCGCCGAGCCACTTTGCGATCTCCGCCGTCGAACCATGCTCGCTCGTCGGGGACGCGCCGTCGAACAGACCCATGACTCCCTCGACGACGGCGATGTCGGCGTCGGCGGTGCCGCGCGCGAACGTCGCGAGCACGGCGTCGCGACCCATCATCCAGCCGTCGAGGTTGTGCGAAGGTCGCCCGGTCGCGCGGGCGTGGTACGTCGGGTCCAGGTAGTCCGGCCCGCACTTGAACAGCGCGACGCGGAGCCCTCGCAAGGCGAGCGCGCGGGCGAGGCCGATGGTCGTCGTGGTCTTTCCTACGCCGCTTGCGATGCCCGCGACCACCACGCACGGCACCATCAGAAGTCGACCCCGATCTGCGCAGGAACGCCCTTCTCGTATGGGTGCTTCACCGGCTTCATCTCCGTCACCAGATCGGCGACTTCGACGAGCGCCTCGGGCGCGTTCCGTCCCGTGACCACGACGTGCACGTGCGCCGGCCGCGTCCGGAGGACGTCGATCACCTCCTCGAGGGGGACGAACCCGTAGTGAAACGCGTAGGTCATCTCGTCGAGGACGACGACGTCTCGCTCGCCCGACTCGATGAACCCTGTCTCTTATACACATCTGACGCTGCCGACGATCTTACGCG
>CALKVG010000035.1 GCA_937998045.1 uncultured Myxococcales bacterium | reverse complement strand
CGTTTCGTGCGGCGCTCGGGCGGGCGATCTCGGTGGAGACCATCGTCATGCTGGGCACCGAGATCGCGCGCGTGGCGCGCGACGAGCTCGAGGACCTGACGGTGGCCATCGACGCGATGCGCCGCGTGCGCGCGGCGTCGCCGCAGCACGTCCCGTCTCTTCTGACGCTCGCCGAGCTGTGCGTCGCGCAGCGGGTCTGGCCGGAGGCCGTCGACGCGCTCGAGTCGGTCGTCGCGACCAGCCGGGAGCCCTCGCCGAAGCTGACGGCCCTGTTCGCGCTCGCCAGCATCTACGAGAAGGTGCTCTCTCGCGAACCGGACGTCGACCGAGTGCTGCGCGCCGCGCTGGCGGTCGACCCGAAGAACGCGCGCGCGCTCCGCGCACTCCTTCGGCGCATCGCGGCGGCGCCGATCGAGGGCGAGGCCGCGGCCGCCGTGGGCGGGAATGCGGGCGACGGAGCGGATGGCGACGCCCAGCGCCGACGCCGGCGGGAGATCGCCGAGCTGCTGGGCCGCCTCTCCGAGGTGGAGAAGGACCCCGAGCAGAAGACGAGCATCCTGCTCGAGCTGGCGGAGGTCCACCAGCGCCTGGGGGACGTCAAGTCGGCCGAGCGCGCGCTCGTCGAGGCCGTCGCGGTGTCGCCTCACAACGCCCGCGCGTTCTCGCGGCTGGCCGGGTACTTTCGCAGGAGCGACGGCACGACCGACTCGATGGCCTACGCCCGGGCCCTGGGATCGGTCATCGGCCTCGGCCAGCAGCTCGGCGCGGTGGACGCGCGATGGTTCGCAGTCCTCGGCCAGCTCGAGATCCAGTCGCTCGCGCGACCGCGAGACGGCATCGTGCACCTGCAGCGCGCGGTCGCTCTGGAGCCGACGCTGCACGAGACTCGATTCGAGCTCGCCGGCGCTCTCGCCCGCATGACGGCCCACGACGAGGCGACGCGCGCGCTCCTGGAGATGCTCTCGCCCTCGGCGCATCCGCTCCTGTCGCTCGCCAACCCGGGCGCCGCCCTCGCTCTGCTCGAGCAGTCGCTCTCGTCGGCTCGCCGCCCGGACGAGGCCATCGTCGTGAGCGAGCTCCGCAACCTCGCGGGGCAACTGGACGACGCGCGCTGCGCGTGGCTTCGCGACCGGCGGCTCTCGCCGCTCGGCCCCTCCCACGGCGTCCTGGATCGACCCGTGCTCGTGACGCACGTGCTGCCGCCCGAGGGCCGGCACATCCTGCTGGAAGTCGCGGCTGCCGTCGCGGGCATCGAAGCGAAGGTGCTGCGTTCCGACCTGAGCGACCTGGGGATCACTCCGCGCGACCGGATCACTCCCCGGGCCGGCCACCCCACGCGCGTGCTGCTCGACCGCGTCGCCGCGCAGCTCGGCGTCGGCGAAATCGAGCTGGCGGTCACGCCGCACGCGAAGCGCACCCGCGTGCTCGCCCAGGACCTCCCCTGGGTGGTCGTCCCCCTCTCGATCGTCCAGCAGCCCGAGATGACCCAGGTCGCGATCCTCGGCTGCGCGGTCGCCCGCATCGCGTACGGGGTGCCCTGGCTGGAGGAGCTGCGTCCGCCGCAGATCGAGGCGCTCCTCGTCGCCGCAGCTCGCCAGGTGGTCCCCGATTACGGCGTGGACGACGTGGACGTGCTCGCGGCCAAGCTGGTCGGCCAGTACGAAGGAGCCATCGCGCGCGTCCTGTCGCGGCGCCAGCGAAAGCTCCTCGAGGAGCTCGCCCCCCACATCGCGTCTCCGCAGTCGCGGCCCCCGTCGTTCGAGGCGTTCGTGGCGGCGCTCTCGCGCGCCGAGCTGCGCGCTGCGTTCGTCGTGACCGGCGACTTGCTGACGGTGATCGAACAGGTCCGGGCGACCGACGCGGCTCTTCACGGCGCGAGCCGATCGGCCGGCCGGCACGCGCTGGCGGCGGTCCTCGAGCACCCGTTCGCCGGAGACGCCGTTCGGTTCGCGCTCACTCCGGAGGCGACGGCCCTGCGACGGCGCCTCGGATCGATCTGGACCGGATAGGGCGGCACGACGGCGAACGGCCAAGTCCGCTCGAGACGAGCACCCGAAGCGGCTACGATGGACGGGTGACGACGCCCGGCGAGCCACCGTCTCCGATCGACGCGGAGCGAGAGAGTGCCGGCGTGCTACCTGCACGCCGGCCGATCGACCCTGCCGGGCCTTTCCCCCTCCAGCTCGAGCTCCCGCGCGCGAACGACGCGGCCGCGCGGCCCGCGGAACGCGACGTCCGCAGGCGTCCGTGGGTCGCCGAGGATACGCGCCGGCTGCTCGCGCGATCGCTGGCTGCAGCCGCCGCGATCGCGTGCGCCGGCATCGCGCTCGTCGGCTGGCTCCTGCCCTGGTTCGTGCGGCGCGAGTGCATCGACGAGGCCGCGGCGCGAGGGATCGCGCTGTCGATCGACGGCGCTCGGATCGAGCTGGACGGCTTTCGCTTGCTCGGCCTGAGCGCGACCGTCGCCGACATCCCGGGGCTGCGCGCCCAGGTACGGGAGATCCACGTGCAGACGAGCGGGCTGCGTCCGAAAGCCATCGCGATGCAAGGTGCGGAGCTGCTCGTCGCCGGGAGCTTCGGCAGCGTCGGAAATGCGTTCGCCACGTGGCGAGCGCGCGCCGCGGGTGCCGACAACGGCGGCTCGCTTCCGACGTCGCTGACCATCGACGATTCGCGGATCGTCTGGCAGAGCGCGATCGGCGAGAACGCCCGCGTCGAAGCCAGCGGCGCGCACCTCGACGTCGTCTGGCAGGGGAAAGCTCCCGAGCTTCACTTTCGCTCGGACCGGGTCCTGGTCGCCGTGCCCGGTGGCGCGCTCGGGCCGTGGCGCGTCGACTACGACCGCGCGCCTTCCCAGGCGAACGAGAGGGCGCTCGCTCCGGCGAGCGCTCGCCTGCGCCTTGCGCTCGATCCTGGCGTCCCCGACGCTTCGACGCTCCTCGTGGTGGCCGACGACGAACGCGTCACGTCCGTCGACGTCGCGGTGCCTCGGTCGCCCCTCGGTCGCCTCGGTTTGCCGCCCGCGCTCCTGGGCCTCCGCGCAGGCAACCTCCAGATCGAGGTGGACGCTCACTATGGCGCGTCGGGGCCGAAGCGCGCAGACGCTCGCAGCAAGGGGGGCCTCTACGGCATCCAGGCGACCGGGATCCCGCGCGCCATCGACGTTGCGTGGGAGGTCGCGGCGAGCGGGGCTCCGGATGCGGGGCTCGATCTCAAGGTGGGACGCCTCGCGGTCGGCCCCCTGGTCGGTGCGCTGACCGGGATGCTCAAGGCCTTCGACGACGGCTTCCGGGTGGACCTTGCCTGGAAGGCCGGTCCGGTGCCGTGCAACGCGTTCGATGCGCCCCTTGGCGCCGGAGCCCCCTTCGACATCGGGTACCAGCTGCGAAAGCTCGCGGAAGCAACGGGGTTTACGAAGATCGACGGCGACGTGACGGCGCGCGCAGCCCTGGCGTTCGACTCGCGCGACCTGGGACTCACACGGCTGGACTTCCTACCCGAAGCGAAGTGTCAGGTAGCGCTGTTCGCGCCGTAGCGCCTCGACTGTGGCGGCGCGCCACGTGGCGATTTTGCGCTCGCAGCGGCACGCGAAACCGCTGCCCGGGATCGCCGGTCCTCGGCGGCGCGAATCGCACGCGATAGGGCCTTCGGAGCGCGTCCGGAGCGCGTCACGCGACGAGGATGACTTCGGCACGCGCGGTGCTGTGGAATGGCGGCTCCGATGGCCACACCCAGCGAGCGCCCTCCTCGCAATCCGCCCTCCCTTCCACAATCCGGGACCATGCCTCGTCGAGCCCGCGTCCTCGTGGTCGACGATGAGCCCCTCGTGGCCGAGTCTCTGCGGCTCGTACTATCGAGCGAATTCTCGGTGGATGTAGCCGTCGACCCGAGGCAGGCCGTCGACCGGATCGCGGCCGGGGAGTCGTTCGACGTCATCCTGTGCGACGTCATGATGCCCGTCCTCGACGGCATCGAGGTCCGGCGGCGCGTGGAGGCCATCGACGAGGGCCAGGCGGCGCGCATCGTGTTCGTGACCGGCGGCATTCTCCTGCCGCACGTCCGCAGCCTGCTCGAGAGCGTGCCCAACGCGTGGATCGAAAAGCCGATCGACCTCGACGGCCTTCGAGAGCTGGTGCGTCGCCGGGCGCGGGCGAACGCACCGACTTGGCGTGTGCCGTACGGTGCGATATGAACGCGCCTGCCATGCGCGGTTCCCGACAGCCTGCCGTTATGCCCCGGACCACCG